>CAZRVZ010000208.1:0-7861 GCA_964603655.1 uncultured Pseudobdellovibrionaceae bacterium
ACATAGTGCCAGCGGTACTGGTCAACGATAATTTCCAAATCTCTCTTAAAAATATTTTCAATTCCGGGCAGCGTCCATGTCAAATAGGCGTAGGGGACCTCCACACTGCCCCAGCGTACCTTGAATTCATAAACCCCCGAATTGCGAGGACAGGACTGCCAATTGACCCACCTCAGGTGCATTTCCTTAAACTCTTTCAAAAAAAATTCTGTTAATAGATAGTTTGCTCCCAACTCGAGCGACTCACTAGAGGTGCTCATGATAAACACGTCTGCAATAGCTCGATTCCAAATCAATATAACCCCGCCAATAATCACCCCGTCCTTTTCGACGACGAGTAGACCCGCATTCCTTGGCGCCACGTGCACGAGTATGCCGCGTAGAATCTCCTCGGGGAGTGGGATGGCTCCTAATTCGCCGTGACGTTTCTGATGGATGGAGTACCAGGCCGGAAAATCGTTTAGCGTTCCCCAGCGGACGACCAGGCCATTTTCGTGTGCCTTTTTCAGGTTCCTTCGACAGTTCCGATTCGGAGCGATGAGGTTACCGTTCGGGTCGAATAGCGTTTGCAGATCCATGACCTGACAAAAGTTGCTGAATACAAAATTCGAGCGCTCGCTCTTTTGGTAGAGTGGAGCATCCTGCTCAAATGGATTGGTGATAATACTCAAGGCCATACACCTGAGTTCCAGGGCAAGGTCCATCGCCGATTGGAGCAGGCCCGAATAGGCCGCTTCCTTCAATTGAGGACTTAAATCGGGGCGACACAGGACTCCTCCCAAGGGACCCGCATGGGGAACCGATGTCAGGATGTTGCCCGATGCTCCCGCAAAAAAATACAGCGGCAGACCCGCAATAGGCCGATTGGCGCTACGATCGCGAGTGACCAAGAAGTACGGCACGTCCGCCATCATCGGACTGATGGCCTTTGACCACGAAACCGATTGCTGCGCTAACGCGTTTGGACAGCTCTCAAATAAAAGCTCGTAGTCCCCGATTTCATCGTTTTTCAAAACGCGAGTGTCTAGTTCTGGTGAAGACATGGTATTAAACCGGCTTGATCCCTTAGGCTGCGGCACGCCAGGGAAGGTTCTCCCAGTTGACGATTCCGTTATCGATTTCGAGCCAGTTTTTCTCCGTGATAAACCCTGCCAATACAGGATAGTCCAGGCTCTGAATGTCCAACCAATCCAAATAGCGCTTAATTCCATCTTCAAGCGTGGTCGAAGGCATTTTAAGATTGAGGCGTTTAGCTTTGGCCGTGCACGCCGCGAGCGATTGAATATCTCCCGGTCGGCATTCGATGTGGCGAGGCTTTAGCTTGTAGCCGCCCACTCTACATATCGTTTCCGCCAGATCACTAATGCTAACCTCAGTGCCCTTAGCCAGGTTGATGGTGTCTCCTAGGAGTTTATCGCATGAGGCGGCGCCAATCAGTGCCTCAGCGGTATCTTCCACATAAGTAAAATCTCGGGTTTGGTGCCCGTCTCCGAAAATCACAGGCTGTCTCCCGGCGCGAAGAAGAATTGCAAATCGAGGTACTACCTCTCCGTACGGGCCGAACAGGTGTGCGCGTGGACCGTAAGTATTAAACGGACGAACCACCATCGCGCTCAGTCCATAGGTTTGGTGAAACGCAAGCGTGTAGTGTTCGCCGGCAAGTTTCGTCGCACCATAAATCGTGGTGGGTTTCTTCGCTGAGTTTTCATCGAGAAGGCCTGTCGCCGCATTCCCATAAACCTCCGAAGACGAACAGTAGATGAATCGTTTGACAGCCGCCGCCTTCGCCGCCTGGAGCACATTCAGGGTTCCGGTTGAGTTCACATCGTGATTTGTCTGCGGATCGGTCAGGGACCGCCGCACGCAGTGGGTGGCCAGGTGAAATACGTAATCGACACCACACAGAGCCTGATTCAGTGCTTTCGGGTCGCGAACATCCCCCTCGATGATTTGAACATTGGAATTGTCTTCGTGAGCCACAAGGTTTGTTCGACTGCCGGTCGAAAAATTATCGAACACGGTGACCTGTTTTCCCAAGGCAACAACTTTGTCAACGAGGTGACTACCGATAAAGCCGGCACCACCGATCACAGCAATGCGCCTGGCCTTCAGGTTAATTCTCATGCTACCCTCCGTTCATTCGTTCGGCGGCAAGCGCGAATTAGGTTTTCAATAACTCGCTCCTGATCCTCTGTGGTGAGATCGGCGTGTAGTGGCAAAATAATACATTGGTCTTGCGCCTGTTCGCTCAGAAGGAGGCCCCCTTCCGCTATTCGAAACGCATCGCCTTTGAATGTCGGTTCTCGGTGCGAGCACATCACTCCGCGGCGAGTGGTAATACCCTCATCGAGAAGATGTTGCATTACCGATCGCTGATCCGATCGGCTGGGGAGCCTCACGCAATAGCTTTGCCAATTGGCACGAGTCCCGGGGGGCTCAATCGGACGGGTGATTTCCGGAAATGACTCCAACAAACGATGGTATCGATCGGCCTGATCGCGTCGGGACTTGAGAATGGCCGGAAGTCGAGTCAATTGGACGCGCCCAATGGCTGCCTGGATATCGCTCATGCGATAATTGTACCCTTGGTCTGTATAGCTCTCGAATACGACCTGACTCGTATGATGCCTAGTCAAATCAGAAACATTCATACCGTGGTGCCTCAGGCGTTTGAAAAGGGCATCCCACTCCGCATTTCGGGTCGTAATCATCCCGCCCTCTCCTGTCGTGAGGAGTTTGCGCGGGTGGAAAGAAAAACAGGCAACATCGCCACGCGGCTTTCCGATCGTTTCAAATTGGTTGCCGATTCGAACTTCACTACCAATGGCGCACGCGGCGTCTTCAATGAGGACTATGCCTCGCGTACTCGCGATCTCAACGAGTTTTTCAAGATCGCAGGGAAGTCCCAACTGGTGAACACATAAAATAGCCTTTGTTTTTGGCGAAATCGCCTGGAAAACTCGCTCGGAATCGATATTGAAAGTCGTTGGGTTAATATCAACTAAAACTGGAGTGGCCCCCGTATACCGAATGGCGTTCACAGTAGCAATAAATGAATGGCTAACCGTGATAACCTCGTCACCGGGTCCAGCTCCCGCTGCGATCAGTGTGAGATGAAGTGCCGCTGTTGCGCTCGAAACCGCGCAGGCAAAGGGAGCGCCTACGCTCGCGGCAAACTCCTTTTCAAATGCAGCTACCTCTGGGCCTTGTGTGACCCAGCCCGATGCGATAGTCCGTTTTGCGGCCTCGGCCTCCTCGGCGCCGAAAAATGGAAGGCTGATCGGGATGGTTTTTGAACACGACATAAAGTTTAAGCTGCTAGTTCTCTTGGGCGCTCTCGAGTTTCTAGGACCACTGGGAACCCACCATTTGACAGGCTCAGCGTGGCTGCCTCCAGGATTTTGACGACCCGTTTTCCATGCTCGCCGTCAGATGCGGGTTTTTCATTGAGGGTGAGATACCGATGGAACGCCGTTAGACTCGCCGCAAGTGCTTCTCGACTCGATAGCGCCGGTGCGAACATATCGCCCACGCGATAACTGACTCGTAGCTCATTGTGATCCTGAGCGTCGAGCACGATACCCTTATTATACACTCGAATTTTTTCGGTCGCCATGTTCTCGTCGTAAACGGCCATCGATTGAGTGCCACCAAGCATGATGGTTCGAACCTTAACCGGAGCGATCCAATTGAGGTGAAGGTGAGCGACAAAATCGTCGGCGTATTGAAGGTGACAATAGGCTAGGTTGGCGTGCCGCTGTCCAAAGTGGCTTGCCCCCGTTGCCGATATGGTAAGCGGCATCTTGCCGTGCAGTAGGTAGTCCAAAATGGAGAGATCGTGCGGCGCCAGATCCCAAATGACATCCGCTCCGAATTGATATCCCCCGAGATTTACCCGCACCGAATCGTAATAAAGTAACTTGCCCAACCCACCAGTTCCGACTTTCTGGGCAAGGTATTCCACGGCGGGATTGTAAACGAACGTATGGTCAACCATTACTTTACGTTGATACCGACGAGCAGCTGAGAGAATACGATCGCACTGGGCCACCGACAACGCCAGGGGCTTTTCTACGAAAACGTGGGCACCGGCCGCAAGGGCCTCCAGGGCGAGTGATTCGTGGGTGGAGGGCGGTGTCGCTATGCAAACCGCGTCGAGCTTTTTCTCAGCCAATAAGTCACGCAAACTTCGGTACAGGGTGATGTTCGGATAAAGTCTTTTGACCCGGTCCCGAGCGTCCTCTTTCTCGTCAACAACTCCCACGACAGTAAACCCACCGTGGTGGACGAGATTTCTCAATAAATTTGGACCCCAGTACCCATAACCCACTAACGCCACGCGCTGTATTGTGGGCATCTCAGCAATTGTCGACAATGGAGTGTACCTTTTTTTTGAAGGCTTTTTAATTCAGGCGATTCACAAACATCTGGCTCATGAGACGTATCGGAAAGTTTTGATATTTTTCTGAGTCTTTTTTTTGCCGAATTGCTTCACACAAGTAATGCGACCAAGACTCGGCGCGGTAATTAGGGGTTTTGGGAAGGTATTAGCGCGGAGAAACCGTCTGAGTGATCACCGCTGATTCGTCGCGAACCAGAATGAACAACTGTTCGCCGTCCGCTGAAAGATTTCCGGAAACCAATGGCCGAACACCCCAATTGATTCTGGAGACTTCTTTTGAATTGCCGAGATCCCACACACTGATCCAATTATTGTCACCACTGGATCGGTGCGTGACAGCAACAGTCTTTCCGTTTTTGGAAAAACTGAGTTCAACACGACCGGTCACCTTGGGAAGCACAAGCTCCGTCCTCACACTTGGGGCATTCACAACGTCAGGAATTACCGTCAGCTTGGACCCGACTATGGCCACCACTTCAAGTCCCTTGGGCGAAAAGGCGACTGCACTGATAATTGTCGTGGGTGGTTCTCCAGAAGACGCTCCCGCCAGCATCGTTGGACTTTGTTGTGATACCCTTCCAAACTTTGGGGACGGCAACTGATTACCCAAAGGCCAGAGATAAAGACTGTCTCCTCGGAAATTGGGCGCAGATACCAGCCATCGTCCGTCGGCAGATCGCGATACATGGTCCATGACATTAGAAACGGACTCAATGTTTCCATCCCACTTTTTGGTTATCATCTCGATCAGCGGCGCTGACGATCCATTCGGGATCTCGGAAGTCCAAACGCGGTGGGGATCGGCGGGTCTCGTTCGCCAGGGAACGGGTGGATTTTGATTTTCCAGATCCCAGAGAAACGCCGACGTGCCATTTTGAGTAATGCCAATTCGCCCATCATGTGAAATCGAAGCGGAAAGCGCGATACCATTTTGCAGAAATGAAAACCCTCGCTGAAAGACTAATTGATTTCCTGCGACTCGCCACCGAAGAAACGCGTGGCCACTATCGGTTACATGCGCCGAAACCAGCTCGGTTTCAGAAACAAATCGAATCTGGTCAGTAGAGTGAAATGTCTTACTTTGGTGGGGCCCCGCTTCATCCCACATCGGGAGGTACTGATTGAGTACCGGTAGGCCGGCAGAGGCCAAAGTAGTTCGGGTAATACTATCAATGACTTCAATAGAACTCACCCGTCCGACCGCCAGTTTTGAACCGTCCGGAGATTCAGCAACTGTTGTGGCCCTATCCCGAGGATCCGCAAACTTGATTAAATTCGTACCACACAGGCCAATCGCGTCAGGAGAAACCAGGAAGGCGAGCCAGAGACTTAAGAAAACGAGACAGGTCATGGTCAAATTCACCGTTTCGTTATTTTACCTTATTATCGCCCAGTTCATAGGCAACGCTAGCGGCGATAGCTTTGGCCAGCGCCTCTCTTGGAAACGGATTCTTGATTTCCAATTCCCGATTGACCACCTCGAGCGCAAGGCCCCAATGGTGGGTTGCCACAATTCCGAGCCACGAAGCATCGAGTTTATGCTCGCCGTAGTAGGGGTTTAAGAGCGCCGCGAGCTCCGGCCAAAAATGCACCTTATGAATGGCGACCTGGCTATCGTTTAACGCTATTCCGGAGGCCAGGCGGAAATCCTCACAGTTCTTGCGCAGCAATTGGTAGTCAATTGAATTGGAATCGTAACAGCTCGAATTCTGCGAAATTGAAAGCGGGATGGTCGTCTCAAATTTCGGATCGATCATCGCCGCGGCCAGCGTCAGGTATCGAATTCCCTCGGTGGGAAGCTGATTCTTGGGATCGCGCCACCAGCTGAGTCGTGACGCTGTCGTCAGCTCCCGAACTCCCGTCATGAGCTCAGCGACCAGCCGTTTCGCCTTTCGAATGTTGGCGCTGTACTCCGAAAAGAATGTCGCGTGGGACAGTCCAAAGGATTCGGCACTCATGCCCAGATCCTTGTGAAGAGTCTGCACAACCCGACCCATTACCCCGAACTGGCCTCGAGCGCCCGGTTCGCGGTTGGAGCTGGAAATGGTTCCGAGGAGCGTTGTCACCATGGTCTGATCGTTAGAAAGTGATGCGAAATCGCTCAGAAAGTTAGCCCAGGCGGCCGTATTGGCTGCAATGCTCCCGGTGTTTTTTACCACGATTTCAGCCTCCTCCAGGAAACCGGCCGACTTGGGAATGGGTAACAGTTCCACCAGACTGTCGGAGAGACGGGTCAGCAACGCCAACTGTTTCTGACTCAGGCTTCCCTTGCGGAAGGCCTCATCAGCGAGATCCGATCCGAAGGTAACTCCTCCCAGTGCAACCATTGCTTTCACCCGAGATAACCATTCGACGGAGTTTGGTTTGGACTCATTGAGGCGCTTGGCCTGAACCAGCATATTCAAAGCCGTGATCGTACCGCGTGAATAGCCGACAAAAACTAAATTCCGTGGCGACTGCCGACCCAAAATCGTAAAAAAACGGGAAAGGCGCCTTACGTATATCTGAGCTCGACTGGCGGAGTCGCCCAGTGTTTCCAGAGAAAAACGGGGTGCATTTAAAAGGACCGCCTTCAATAATACTTTGCCGTTATCATCGACGCTCGCCGTGTGGATGAGCTTTTCTAAGTCCATAGCCATCTCAGCCTGAGTCCTGATATCGAACACGCTATCGAGTACACCAGAAGGATTTTTTTGCCGGGCTTGAGACGCCGCCGTTTTCCACTGTTTAGCGAAAATAGAATCGGTTTTTCTAAAGATCTCCTCAAAGGCGCGGGTCTCGATAAACTCCCCAAAGATTCCCGGAACAATTACCAATGTAATTTCTTTTTCACTGAGAAGTTGCTCCAGCCGGTGGGGGGATGGTGGCGCAGTCCCAACGGGTAGCAACGCGCCTGGCGTGGTCTTTTTGAACCGCAAGTGAAGCGCCGCCAGAAACGAAGTGGCGTCTCGGGCATCGGGTGCGCTCACAATATTTTCCTGGCTAGCCTGGGCGTCATACACCAATAGTTTCGCGTCCGGGCCGGCTGCCTGATAGAGCAGAGCATTAAAAAGGTCGGTGTCTACTCTTCGAACCGCACCAACCCCGAACATGCTGAAAATACCCAATAAAAACAAAGCCAAAGGCGGTTTCATTTAATCTCCCATTAAATCTCTTTAGTATGGTGGGAGCAAAATGCCGCAAAATTACCCGCCGCGTCAACTCTCACCCGAAATATCGCCCAGAGGATTGACTGGACAAACGCGATCCGTTAACCTGTTGTGCCTCGTTAATGGGTGAATCGGCTACTGCGATCGCTTCAGCGCCAAGGCCTAAAACCGAAGGCCGACGTTTGCAGCGGCCACCTGTTCGAAGCGATGGAAACGGCCATTCGGCTTAGTTTGCCATGAAGCCCTTAAGCGTCTCCAGCATCTCCTGACGGATACTCCGTCTCCCCTCTGATTTGGCGCGGGCCTCATC
>CAZRVZ010000209.1:0-7839 GCA_964603655.1 uncultured Pseudobdellovibrionaceae bacterium
GAAAAAGTACAGAAAGGTCAGGAACGAACTTTGGCGGAGACGAAGATCGAGAAAAGTCTTGAAACCTCCGTTCCCATTGCCGCGATCCGGGAGCAAATAGTCCGGCAATTAAAGACGATGCGGGCCAATTTAAAGGATGCCAGCGGCGAAATTTATAACGCGCAAGGGGAGCGCGTCGATCCGCAAGGAAAATTACGAGGAGTGGATTTCGGTATGGGCCCCAACCAGTTGATCGCGCATAGAAGACGTATTGAACAATTGGCCCGGGATCGAGGAACAACAGATCCAGCCAAGATCAGACAGATTATTGCCCAGCAAGTCATTGTCGTGCACGTCAACGCGGAAATTCTACATAGAGTGGAAAATGATTTGATTCACCACAAATTTTATGAATTCACGCCAGAAAACGTGATTGTCCTGGCGTCAAATATCGTTTTAGGACACCGGATTACTCCCGACCATGGCTTGGAGATCGACGAAAATAGCGTGACCTCTGCCGTCGGTCACGGAGAAATGCCGGAAATGGGATCCCGGCCCAATTTTGTCCGAGTTTTTGATGCCGCAGGAGGCGAGTTCAGGCTTAGTTCTAAACCCCTCTTTACTTTGTTAGAAGAAAAGGGGGTTAAGATCTTACATACCCAGAGAATCAATGACTTGACGACCTGGGGTGAAGACGTCATTGATATCCGCGGGTTGATGTATTTTCTGCTTAAGAAAGGGACAGACGGAATTGACATGGCCATGGAAATGGTGGCCAATCCGGAAAAACAAAAGGGCGGTTCCGCCGTTCGGAAAATAATTAATGGAATCCTAAAGTTATTCTTGGTTGAGTCGTTAAGTTTGAAAGCCGATTGGATCAAACAATTGCAGACGGACGCTGGGGAAGGTATGTGGCCGTATAACGCCTTTAGAATTTATCTGACGGTAGATGCACTTGAAAAACTTCAAGGTCTAAAACTCCCCCGTTATCTAAAAATCAAAAATGGACGGGTGTATACAGACGCGGTTTATGGCGATATGACACAGTTATTAAATATCAAAGCCGCCATGTTCGTTACGACCGAAGGTACGCAGCTCAATGACTTTAAGGAAATGAAAAACATCCCTGCTGGCTTTAAGGCCGCCTTGGGTCTGATGCGTGAATTAGGGGAGATTCAAGGTGTAGTGGGCATTAGTCTTAATGTTCTAACTATTTTATTCTTGCTGTGGTTATTAGCATTAGGGAGTAGCGAGATGAGATCGGGAGGACGGAGGAATAGCTTATCGGTGCAAGGAGTAACAAGAGCGGTCGTGCGAGGAGTGAAAGAGCTGGTTCAAGGAATAGATGAAGGAATGGTAGGAGTGGAATGGAAAATTCCCGGCGGTGTGTTAAAACTGCTTCTGGATGAAATGGAATCGCGGATTCATGCTTACGAAAAAGAAGTTGTGGAAGCTATGGAACTTAATCCCTCTGTAAGCCGTCAATTCCAGATGAATCTTTCGGGGATGACCATGGTATGGATAATTATTTTAGCCGGTGTAGGTGTACTGATGGCCAAGATTCTCATAAAATATTCCGGCACCAGCACTATTCGTCAGCTCTCCCGCTGGTTCGCGGCGTTGAAATCAGTGTTTAAAGAAAGCGAACAGTATGCCCACCAAAGACGCCAGTTGCGCGGTATAGAAGGCAAACATCCATTTGATCAGATTGGCTTGTACCTGGGAGATTTTGTTGTCAAGGCGGGATACTTCTTCGATCAAGCGCCGCTCAAACTTACCTTCGACAATTTCCAAGATGTTATTTTGATGGGATTCTTGCATTTTGTTGAGGGTCTCTACAAGAGCGCTCGAGGCCTCTTGTCCAAGCTTTTCTTGAAGTATTTTTGGAAACGCGATTACGTAGGCCATGTTCTCTTCTCCTTGTTGAGCAAAGTTGTTGGACATCAACCGGAATGGGAGAACCGTCATGCCGTAACAACCGTAGCATCTTCATTGTTTTTTGTCAACCGGGTTTCTTTCATCGAAATTCAATCTCATCTTCACGGCTTTTCGGTGGGTGAGATTATTGGGCTGGTTATTTTATTGATTGCGTTTGCGGCGGTCTTGTTGAAATATTCGGGTACAAATACTATTCGTCAAATCTCTCGCTGGTTCGCGGCGTTGAAAGAAGGGCTGGCCGCCATCAATCGAGTTATTCCGCTTCGCGCGTTTGCCTCGGTAGTTGTCCTTCTTATTGTCCTTCCCGTCGTTGGTTTTGCCATGGATGCTTCTCATATTGATGCCGTCACCGGTAATCTCGGATCTTTGGCCGCCGGCTTGAGTGGTGCCGCGGTCATCGCAGGTATTCTTTTTATTTTATCCAAATTAATATCTTTTGCTCGCGCCATGAAAATGAACCGGCCGCTTCCCGTCAAGATGATTCTGAATTTCCCCGCTCGCGCGGCGCGGTCGCTGATGTATGGAATCTCGGCGGTGGTAGTGAGCCACGCGCTGGCGAGTATCTTGCATCTGGCGGTGAGTGGTGTGACGGTAGGAATTGTTTCCGTCAGCTTCTTTATTCTGCAGATTGTGATTTTTGAAATTTCGCCGCGCGCGGATCCGACAACTGAAAAATGGATGAGCGGCATTTTCTTTATGGTCAGCTTGATGGTTGGTGTCGCGATACTCAATTCTCCTTATATTCTTGCCCTGGTCATTTCTGTCTTGAAATTCCGCTTGATGACCTTCATCGGAGTACTAGCGTTTGCCCTGCCTGAAATTTATTCCTTCTTCCAAAAGCATTTGAAGAAACTTCTGCCTTCACGCTGGGCGATGATCGCGGCGTATGCGTCGGTGTTTGTGATGTTCTTCCTGGCGGCGGAAGCCCTGCACGCCCAAACACCGACGGAACATCCGGCAACTCAAGCCGCACAACCCCCAACACAACCTTCAACCGCCGAGCATCATCAGGCCGTGCCACAGAACCAGCCAGGTCTGACACCAGAACAAATCCGCTCTGCTCCTGCAGTCATTCACACGCCGGTCCCGGGGGCCAATACCATCAGTGAGCCGGTGCCGCTGTCGCAGCCAGGGGCTCTACCCGTCTGGCAGCCTGAATCGACAACGCCCGTTGATACGACTCCTGCTGTTTCTGTGGCGCCCCCGACTCCTGTTGCCCCTGAAGCTCCGCAATTGAGCATGGACGATATCCGTCGAATGGCCCAAGAAGAATCGGGAGACTTGAGGGTCCTGCTCGTGAGAATATTGATCGTCGTCGCGGCCGCCAGTTTCTATCCGGTCAAAGAATATTTCCGTAAATTCCGTCCTTTGCAGAGAGAAGCCTTGTCTGAGCATTTGAGAGATTTCCAAGAGCCGGAAAGACGTTTTGACCGAGGAGCCGGGTGGAAGCGCTACATCATAACTCCCGCTGTGATTGCCGTGGTGACGATTGCCTGGATGGTGGCAGCAACGTATGTCTTGGCACACTTCGGGTTCGTGGATCCGGGATTCATCGCTTTAAATTCTTTTCTAAAAGTTGTTGGGGTTATCTTGCAGGCCATCATCACATATTTGCAGATGATGGTAGCCACCCTGACGGGCTCTACGGATCCTACACTTGTCTTAAGTCAACAGATGTTGATCCAAGCCTGGCATTTGGTTTGGGCGGATTTATGGCAACATCGTCTGATCTTTCTGGTCAAATATTTCCCGCCATTAATGCTGTGGCTCAGTTATCACGAATATGGTCATAGTTCTACCGCCGCTTATTATGCGGGGGTTGATGAGCATCTGAGAGGCCGATTAACGATCTGGAAATTGTGGAGACATACTAACGTATTCTATTCAGTTATCCTGCCTATCCTGGGTTTTGTCGGAGGCGGGATTCCGGCACCTTTATCGGATCAATTGAATGCTCATCAGTTCCGTCACGCCATTTGGGAAGGGCCGTTCAATAACCTCAAGGTTGGATTTTATGCGGCTATTTTGGGCGGCTTGGCGCATTGGTTTTTCCCCTCTTGGGGACTTTTACCGTTTGTTTATACCGCGGTGGGCGTCAATGTGTTTATGGCTGTCTTTAACTTGCTTCTGCCGGCGATTTGGACCAATGGTCTTATGCTCGACGGTGCCAATATGATCCTCGGGCCGCGCCCGCCTTTCGGATATGTTCCATATAACAGATTGGCGCAACTGATTCCCAATGGCCGCAGAGATTATACCGATCAGAAAAAGTGGCAGATCATTCATCGAATTATCAGCCGTCCTGAACTTATGCAAGCCCAGGCGGCTGGTGCAACGCTTGATCAACTTTGGAACAGACTTGAGCAATCAGGCGTCTTGTCGCGGCACGGTTTAGATCAGGGAATTTCTCCTCTGCAAGAGCTGTTGAATGGTTTCATGAGGGCGGGGTACATCGATAATCGCGGCAAGATTCTTCCGGTGTTTGGTTTGGTCAGTGGAGCGCGTTACCTGGAGCTGGATCCTCAATTTGAAAACAATCGCGAAACAATTTTTGAATTGCTTTCTGTTTCTTATCGTTATGGCCTTATCAGCGAGATTCCCAAAGACATCAAATGGATCAGCCGCATTGTGTTCGTGCTTCTTCTATTTCTCATGAATGGTTTTGTGGCAGCAGCTTTAGGCCTTGGGATGCTGGTGCGGGCCGTTACGGCGGGCGAATCTCGCCGTGTTTTATCCCAAGGCCAGGCTGATTTTAAGGAGAAGAAGACTGAGAATCAAGACGAAGTCAAGGCCATTATGGATATCATGGGTCTAGGCGGCGTTTTTTTCTTTGCCGGATTCGTGGCGGTGGTCATCATCAAAGAAGCTAGCTCGCAGGAAGCGTGGGTTTTGGTCATCAAAGAAGAGTTTGCCAGTCCCCTGCCGGTCTATTTCTCGAACACAAAGACAGGTGAGGTCCCCGTTCCGGAGAAAGTAACACTTCTCAATCGGGACCGGAAGGAGATCACGCTGACTCGGGAGATAAATAAAACGATGAAACCGAAAAACTCGGTCAATCCGGAGGAATTCATCTTCTTTTATAATATCGCTTACGACGGCCGAAAAGCGGGCCATGTGATCTTTAATTTCAATTATTATTCCAATGAGATCTTCAACAAAATTAATTTCATTTATTACCTGCAGGTCGAACCTCAATTCGAAAATAGAGGCATCGCTCAAACCGTCTTTAACTGGATCGCGGCCAAAGGCCAGGAACTTTATCCCGGCCGGACGAAGTTTTCCATCGTCAAGACTCCCAAGATCGTGCGTTTATTTGAAAAAGCCTACGGGGCCGAAAACGTCCTGATCTCTATTGGCGACATCAAGATGCAGCCGTTGAGCGAAGTTAAGGCCCAGCTCTTCAACAGGACCTATGCCATCAAGGATCAGATCGAGGACACAACGATCGGAACAGTGGTAATTCGCGATGGCCGAGTGGCGGCCACAGAAAGCCAGCTACCCGCAGGAGTCAAGGTGAAGGTGATCCGCGGAGAAATTCGCATTGTAAAAAATGACAGAAATTTACCGATTGAAATTCAATATCTCAGCAAGTTTTTAGATAAGTACCCGCGCGTTTTTGCAAAGAATCCGAAAGTACGGATTGTAAAAGATTGGCAAGGGCAATCCATCACTGATCAAAAAATGCCTCAGGACGCCTCCAGTCAGGGTCGGAGCCGGCAGGAAGTTGAGGAATATATCAGCAATAAAGGAGGAAAGGAAAAACTTAGCAAACAGCGAATTTCCTCACATAATAAGCAGCTCCAGAAAGCGATCAGGGTTGTTGCCGCTAATCTGTTTACAAACGAACATCACATTTTTCGCTTGCTGGATGATATGAGAGCGCGGTTCATACGGGCGCCGAATCTGTGGGGTAATTTTGGCGCTGCCAATACCAGCTTCAAGGGGAACACCCTGGTCATCCTTCCTCAAAAATCAACTCTCAAAGAGATCGTCCATGAAATTCAGGCTGTCTTAATACCGAATCTGAGCCATGAAGAGAATAACCTTCTCAACATGCGCGCGGTGCAGGCTGCCTGGAGTTATTTGGAGAAAGATATCAGGGCATCCGACCCGACCGTTGAGCAAAAAACAGTTCCGTTCCTGTCCCGCCTTTATCATGTCCTCAAGAGAACATCCCAATGTCTAGGGCAGAAAGCAGAAGAAGGATTGATCCAGCCTTTAGTGATCATTGAATCCTTAAAGTATTCCGTTCAAGCCAATGATAACCGCTTGGTTGCATTGGATCGTCCTCTGAGGTTAGGATTTTTGCCGGTGACCGGCAATCCTATTAACTGGGGACATATCCTTGCGGCCCTTATGGGAATGAATGCTTTGGATCTGGATTCGATTGTTTTCCGTGTCCAGGGTGAGATCCGTTATAAGGATCTTCCGGAATCAGACCGAGTGCCGGCCCAAGAGAGGCATGAGGTGATTAAGAAGGTTATCGAGCATTTATTCCCGATCTTCCGTTACACCGATCTGGGCAGTGAACCCAATAATGAAAAAGAAGGTTTTGAGGAAATGTTCCGTTATCTTGAATTAAATCAGGACAAAAAGATTCAGCTCTTTTATTTGATCGGCATCGAGAACGAACAGCGCGTGCACAAGTATGCCAAACTGCATTACGAAAAACTGAAGGCATATCAAGACAGGATCAGTCCCAACCATGAGATTATCGTAGCCTGGATCCAAAGAGGGGAGTTTGGCGCTGCGGCCACCCAGCAGCAGATCGAAGATATCCATGAGCACCATCGCAAACTGGCCGGCAGCGAATATCGATTGCCGATCAAATTAATTAAGGACCCGGACATCGACCTCAATGTTTCCTCAACTTATTATCGCAGCAGCCACGACGCCGCCTTTATTCCCCGCATAGCTGATGAACACGCAAAAGCCCGTGGTTATTACGGCCATCCTCCCATTGATTCCATGACAGGCAAGCCATTCGATTATTCGGAAGAAGAGATGTTCAAGCAAAAACTTGAGCCGATCTCCGGCGGCATAGCCACAGAAGTGGCCAATATCGCCAGTAGGAAAACAAAGAACATTATGCTGGTAGGTATCGACGGGGCCTCCGGTTCAGGTAAGACAACCATTGCTCATGAAGTTGGGAAATTCTTGGAAATGAGAAAATATAATTATGTTGTCGTCAGCATGGATATATTCCTTAAATTAAAGGCCTGGCGGGGGGCAGTTGAAAAAATCGTGGTGGGAGAAGAATTGACCAGCCAAGATCTTGCTCTGGTCGGTGAACTGGCAAACCAAGTGCGGCCAAAAAAACGGTTCACTGATGAGGAGATCTTCTGGAATAAGCAGGCCATTGCCGAATTCTTCCGGCAGCTGGTCGAATTCCGCGAATCCGCCAATGAAGAGATCACGATCGCGGTGAAGGACGCTTACATGAGAGGCGGCCGGAAAGAGCGGGCGGATATCAGTTTTAATATCAAGAAAGGCGATATTGTGCTCGTTGACGGCAAATACGCCTTAGAGGAATCCCTGCAGGGGCATTATGACTTACGCATCCGTTTGGATGATAATCCGAACCGGACCAAGGCCAAATTTGAAATGCGCACCAGGATCCTAAGCCCGAACACGGCCGACCGTCAGATGAAGTTTTATGAAGCCGGGCTCATTCCAAGTTATGAAGAATATGCAGCCAGGACTGAAAATAGTGTGCATTATACTGTTGGTATTTCCGGAGATGATAATGAGTGGAAATTGAAGTTGCCGACAGCGCCGGTTGCCCCTGCCCAGAAGAAACAGATAATCCTGAGCGATGGGGCAGTCCTCTTGTTGATGGGTCTTGCAGTGTTGATGCTGCTGCAAGGGAAGATCAAGAGTTTAGGAAGAGTGTTAATGGTGTTAGTGGGAATCATGGTGACA
>CAZRVZ010000210.1:0-17608 GCA_964603655.1 uncultured Pseudobdellovibrionaceae bacterium
AACTATCGCAGCGACCGTATCATGGACTTCGGCCACCGAGCCCGTATTCACGAAACGGCTGAAATGAGATTCGTCGATTCCGCGGGCCGGACCCGGCGCGCGGAGATAGCCGATGTGTGGTTCGGCGAGGCAGCGTTGCAGGTGGCGGCAGTTGTTCGCTAATTCGACGTATCCCATCCCACAAACGGCAAATTCTTCCATAATGTCTCTTATACGACATTGTGAAATAATCCCTAATAACAGCCCTGTTACACACCCAAAAAACGCACCCAGCATAATCCCACCACGACACACCTACATACTAAAATCGTACCCATAGCAGTACGTTAGTGGCGGGATACAAGAGACACCTGATCCGATTCTTCTTAGTACTCGAATGTTTAGATGGAGCCTTTCAAGCAACGGTTTGCGGGCCATCTGCCTCGGGGTTCCCTACCACTTATTAAAACAGGAGACGTTTTATGCGGCGCTCTCATTTTATAGTGGCAATTACGGTGTTAATAAACCATTCGGCTATCTCTAAGGAGATCGGCCGGAAGAGTAAATTCAATATCGCCCCGGCTAATTCGTTGTCGTTTCCGATGGCATTTCCAAGTAACTATTTGGACCAGGGAACCACCCTTGTTGTCGATTTCAATAATATCGCCAAAAAGAAACCTTCGGATCGCCGCACGAGTTACGGCTGTGAATTCTCCCACGCCGCAGTGGTTACGAACTGCGTTGCATTGCCGGGCACGGCGGCGTTCGATACAAGTCAGGGGATTCTGACCTGGACACCCGATTCCAACGCGTTCGGCCTTTTCGAGTTCACCGTTTCGGCACAACTCAAACGCTTGAGTGATTTAGAAACATTTGCCGTCAGCGTACGTGAGCCCTATTCCCAATCCGGACTCCAAGCCAACTACGATGCCCAGTTCGCACGAACTACCGGACCCGCCCAACCCGGTGATTCATCCTGGAACGACCTGATCGGAGGTGGCCTCGCCCAATTGAGCAGGTTTTCAAGTGATGCATGGCGTGGCGTAGGGAGTACCACCGACAGTCACCGACTCTATTTTGAGCGTGGCAGCTCGCTTCAAATCCCTAGTATCGCACAAGGGAATCATTCGATTCAGTCGTGGATTCAGTCCAATGGCATATCCAGGCCACTCACCGATTCGGTCATCATCGGTTCAGATCAGCTCGAGATATCCCAAACCTCAAACGAACTCGATGGTAGTTCGCAAATAGAACTCCACGCCGCTGGCGCCGCTGGCGCCGGTGGTGCCACCGGAACCAGTATCGAGGCCTCTCGCCCTATTGGCTATTGGCAGATGGGGCAAAATGCAGCCGCAGTAATTCCAGACTTGTCGGGAAACCAGAATCCGATGACCGTCTTAGGAGAGTTGCTCTTCACCGATTCTCATAATGATAAAAGTTCGGCGGCTAATTTTCAGGGCAACCGCGTATTTACCGAAGCGCTTAATTTTGGAATCGGAGATAGATCTTGGAGTCTGGAGGCATGGGTCAGAGTGCGCGAGACCAGTACTCACCAGGAGGTCGTAACGTGGTATGCGGGCGGAAGCTTTTATTTCCTAGGAATTAAGGCCAGCGGTTTGCCCGTGTTTAGTCTTCGAGACGAACAAAACAACTCCGCCTTGGTAACCGGCACATTCCGCGTAAATGATAACATTTGGCATCATCTCGCGGCCACCTACGATCGCACGACATTAAAATTATTCGTTGACGGCAACCTCGCGAACTCGACGGTTGCAAGCCTTGGATGGTTTTACAACGTGACCACTATTTCACTCACCATCGGGGGACTTTGGTCCGGTGCAACTTACAATAAGTTTTTCGGTGATATGGCCGAGGTGGCCATCTACGACCGTGCGCTCATCGAGAGCGAAATCACCTCGCACGTTAAGGGAGTCACTCCGTGCGTTGCAACCTCCTCGCCTGGTGTGTGGACACAGATTGGCGCAGTCGTCGAAGAGAAAAGAGCGAACCTCTATATCGATGGCACTTATCAATGTGGAATTGATACAGAACAGGCAGCTTTACATAGTTATTCTCTGGGAGGCGGCGAATGGACCGGGTCGGTTGGGGATTTCAAACTCTATCAGGGCGGGATGGGAGGGACCTCAAACCTAATACGACAGAATTACGAGGCCCTTCGCCGACGGTTTGGACGCTAAGGGGGCTACGGATTAGTAACCACCGCTCTCACTATACAACCGAATAGGCGGATCAGACCCGCGAGGTTCGAGAGAACTCAGTTTGAGGGGGCGAATCACGACCTTACCCGATCCGCGCGAAATGATGGCCGCAAGCCTAAGCCCTTTATAGCCCGCAATCTCTACGCTTAGCCCTTCTAAAGATTTTAGCCATTGCACCATCGTGATTGAGCCACGCGCTTTGGTATTGACTCGACTCAAGGTGCCGTAGCCGGATTCCGGTTCCCCGAGCGCAATGAAGATTGATCCGTTCAGGCGCAGCAGGCTGAGGTATTGAATCAACACTTTGTCGATACGAGAGGCATAAGCAAACACCCCGTTGTTATCGATGATGAGATTGAACTGTCCCAGGATGTCTGCCGGGACCTCCTCCAGCAACCTTCCTGAAAGTATTTCGAGGCGCCCCCCGTACGATGGGATATCTTTGCGCCGAATCTCCACGTCCACCGCGACAACCGACGGGCGAACTTCTAATGGACGAATGAGGAGCTTTTCGAACAACTCATTCCGTTCGTCCGAAAAGCGAATACCGGGGCTGGTGTCTTTGACTAGGGTCACGAGTTGCTCAGCAAATACCGCCTCTCCCGCCCCCGCATCGAGTATCCGTCCGTGGGCGGACAGCGACAGAATGCGCCTGGCCAGTACCGGTGGAAATGCAGCCAGGTAGCCTTTGAGATCGTTACTCTGGCCGTCACTCTGAACAAAGCTCGTATTGTAAACGATATCCCGAGCCAGAATTTCCGGGGGTGGCAAGAGATCGCCGCGGCGAGCTTTGGAATTTCCCGTATCACCCAACAGCTCCGAAACACCACCCGGAGAGACAATCGTCCGAGAGCCCAGAATAACGAACAATCCAACGACAGTGACAATTTCGAGTAGAATCAGCGCCGTAAAAAAAAGTTGATGAAATCGCACGCCACCCTCGATCCTTTGGCTCGACCCCTTTGTAGTATCAACTCATAAGGGATAGCAAATGGTATACTTCCTACCTCATGACGCGTCCGTTGGAACTCAAGCAGAGAATCCTTATCATTAGAATTCACCGACTAAGTCATCTCCCTCCCGGGCTCTACGGCACCGAAATATTAAGTGAGTCGGGTTACCCGTGTACGGTTTTTGAGATGGGTGAAGGTACGAGCACACACCGTAAAATGGGTGATTTGGAGACCTATTCCTTTAACCCATTCTGGTTAAAACTCACCGGCCCCCTTAGACCCATTGCACTTTGCATAACTTCGACAGTCCTTCTGATTCTGAGCATAATCCTGAAAGGACGCCCTTGCCTCATTATTGCGCACGGGCTCTTTGAGCAGGTCGTCGCCTTTTTTGTCTCCAGAATATGTTGGATTCCCTACGGCGTTCACGTTCACGAGATCTATGATGCTTCGGATTTATCACCTATCAATCGACTGTTTTTTCTTTTGGATGGGTACAGTCTCAGGCATGCCCGTTTTCTGATATTCCCAGGGGAGGAGCGTCGTAATATTTACGTGAACCGCTATGGTCTGACGACGACGCAGCGGCTGGCGATTCACATAGTTTCCAACTGCCCGAGACTTCGATCACAAAACGAAGCGTCACCGCATCCAGGGTCAACTTATCGCGATCGCTTGGGGCTGTCGAAGGGTGATTGGCTGATGACGTATATCGGGGGCGTGGGCCAGACCAACGCCATCGTCGAGGGGGTTATCGCAACCGCACGTGTTCCCGGACTTCACTTCGTCGTTGCCGGTTGGATCGATCCGGCTTACCGCGCTCAAATCGACGATGCCGCTAGGTCGTACGGGGTTACCGACAGAATTCACCTAATAGGTAAGGTCAAAGATGATAAGTGGCCCCTACTCGCTGCAAGCGATGTCACTCTTTGTGTCTATAAACCGCTGGCTCTGAGGCTCACCTGCAATGCGACGGCCTCCAATAAACTCATGGAGTCACTCGCCGTGGGTACACCTGTCATCGGAGGTACCAGTTCCGATTTCAAGGCGTTCTTTGAGCGGTATAAAATAGGTGAGTTCACCCCGTCGCCCGAACCTGAACTCATCGCCACTGCCGTCTCCCGACTATTAAATGATCGCAAGGCTTACGATCAAATGCGCGAGAGGGCGCGGGAGCTTCACTTACATTTATTAAATTATGAAAAACAGTTTGCGGCCGTCATCCCCTCGGTAGCCCGTTTTGCCTCACCCACTCATACGCCCGCATCAGCCCGGCGACCGCCATCGCGTCTGTAATTTTCCCCTGAAGGACCATCCGGTAGGCCTTTTCAAGCGGAACTCGTCGCACGATAAGTTTTTCGTCCTCCTCGGGCCTAGCCTCACCCATAGTTAGCCCGAAGGCCAAATACAAAATAGCCTTCTCGTCACTCACGGAATTGGAAAGATGCATCGACAAGATTTTCTTATAGTGACGCGCGCGAAGCCCTGTCTCCTCCTCGAGTTCTCGCTTGGCTGTCACAAGCGGCGAAACATTCAGCAGCCCGCCCCCCTCGGGGATCTCCCACGAATATGCCTTAAGAGGATAGCGATACTGACCCACCAGGTAGGTATCGCCGTTACGATCCAGCGGTACCACCCCCACCGCCAGATTCTTAAAATGCACAACCCCGTAAATGCCACGGTTACCCGATGGATTAATCACGCCGTGTTCCACCACGCGAATCCACGGGTTATCGTATTTTATCGATGATTTGAGAGTGCACCACGGAGACCGGCTGAACTTTGACATCACCCTACCCTATCAAGACACGCCACTGGGCGGCAACGGACGCAGCGTCCGCGGCATAAGAAATGCAACCTGAAACTTGAAGCGCGGGTCGCTCTACTCCGCGCGTGTTTGTTCGCGCGATCCGGGCGGACTGCTGTCGCGCGGGGTTTTAATTCAAGAGCGAACGGGTTTTTGGCGTGAATTCAATGAGTTCCACTTTTCCGCTCGATTTCACCTGATTCCATTCGGTATACTCCCGCACGTCCGAAATCACGCCAGTAGCATCTAAAACTTGGGGGTTAAACATGAAACGATTCTTGGGAGTATTTCTCTGTCAACACTTTGCTCTGATGGCACCGACGGCGATGCCTACCGTACAGGCCGAGCCAGCTGCGCAAACAACGCCGAAAAGCGAATTGAACCAGGTTCTGGCCGAAATCAGCCGCAGTATCGAGGAGAAAGGCGGGCAGAAAATGGATGCCCTAGAGCGTTTAACCCAGGCCAGCCGGTTGGCCGACGACCTAAAATCTCGCTATTCGAAAGAAACGATGGAGAGTGTCGCTGGATTCTTTAAGGCCAGAACGCAGGAGGTAAACCTTGGACTGGAAGTTTTTAAATCGACACAGTGTTCGCTCGACGTCATCTCTCGCTCGGAAAAGCCCACTACTCAAAATATCCCGCTCACCGAGGATGCTTTTCGTATGGCTGGAGCCTTTCGCGTTACAAAAACCGGCGGGGCCAATGGCACGACGGGCACGTTCGAACTCGCTCGCGGCGCGGTTGCCGAGAAGGCAACGCTGATTGAGATAAAACTACTGAAAGTTTCAGACTCCGCTGCCGGTATTTACATCGCTGGGCAAGAAACGACTAGTCCGGTCGAAGCGCAGGCCTACGCCCCCGCGTTCGGTGGGCTTATGGTCATCGCGTTTAGTCCGGCCACTGTGTACCGGGTGTCCTGTACCAATCGCTAAGGTACTATCAGGAAACTGCAAATCGCAAACGGCCGTGCCAAAGCGGGGGCCGTTACAGTTGCTCCGCCTCAGATCGGCTTTTCAGATAGCCGGCGCGTGCCGTCAGGAAGGACCGCCAAGCTCACGCTCACATTTCCCTGGAGATCCTCCGGCCGCGCGCTCTTTTCGGGCCACTCGATGAAACATAGCCCATTTGAACGTTCCAAAACCTCGTAATAGCCAATTTCGTTTAGTTGACCGGGTGTCGCCTGGTCGAACCGGTAAAGATCAAAGTGATCCACACCCACCTCGGGATAGCTTTGGTGAATAGTAAAGCTGGGGCTTAGAACTCTGACCGGATGGCCGCTGAGTTTTTCGATCGCGATGCGTACGAGCGTTGTTTTACCGGCACCCAGATTTCCTGAAAGAAGGATCACATTTTTTTTAGGCCACCGAAGAAGCGCACCGTCAACCCACATTCCAAGATCCGCCAGATCCGTCACGTCCACCGTAGCCGCCGTATCCAATAGGCGCGTGGTGGAAACACCGTCACCGGTAGTCATCGATGACACCCGCAATCGTATGGCACAGCTCGGCGATCGTAACAGTTGCTTCCGACCCCCGTTCCTCGAGCGTCCGCACGGCCGCAGCCCCCTGGAAATAGGCCGCAAGTAACAGCGCATCCCTACCCTTCATTTTCTGAGCCATAAATCCCGTGACGAGCCCGGTCAACAGATCCCCGGTACCACCACGAGACAGCGCAGAATTACCCTCCCACACCACAACGTCCGAATCGCCGGGAACCGCAATGATTGTGCCCTTGCCTTTGAGCAGTGTAGGAACTCCATAGGTGTCGGCAATAGTGCGGGCCGAGGTAAAACGGTCCCGCTCAATATCAAGATTGGGCACGAGACGGGCCGCCTCTTTGGGATGCGGTGTAAAAACGGTAACCGCTTTTCTGGCCGCAAGAATATTTTTAAATTCAATACTTCGATTTCCGATAATCGTCAGTGCGTCAGCATCCAAAACGATCGGAATCGAAAGCAGTAGCATCTCAGCCAGAAGGTCCCCTTCCCCCAGTCCAAGTCCGGGACCGATCCCGAGCGCCGTGGCGCCGGAGCTGGACGTCCACTCCTCAAGCATCACATCGCTTGGAACTTTGGTCTCCAGTTTTTCAAGCGTAGTCTTTCGTCCCACGATTGAAACAAGCCCTACGCCGGTACGCTTGGCCGCATCGGCTGCAATCAGCGCCGCTCCTGACTTTTCACCACACCACACTTTTGCGTGGCCGAATTGGCCCTTGTGGCTCACCGGTAACCTCTTAGGAAGACCGACATCTCCTCGTTCGAAGAGCCAAGTCCCTCTCGGTGCGTTCTGGGCTGCTCCTGCAACCGCAACTGGAGTCGCGTTACGAGATGGGAAAGCGTGCGGCAGGTTGATGGGATCCAGTCTGAGATCACCCACGTAATTTGCCGCCTGACCCGTGAAGAGCCCGCGCTTCAAAAATCCGAATGTGATCGTCTGAGACGCGCGCACGCAAACTCCGAGCGGCACTCCGGTATCAGCATCGAGACCGCTGGGGAGATCGGCTGATACTATCCACGGACGGCGATTCATCCGATCCAACCGCTCGATCCACTCACGAGGCTTGCCTTCAACGGGACGTGTGAGCCCGATACCGTAGAGCCCGTCCAGCACCCAGTCACACGGATCGGCAGCGCTCCACTCGGAGAGTATCGTGATCCCGAGATTGGAAATAATACTAAGTTGGATTTTTGAGATTTCGGATTGCGGTTCATCAATCAGCGCCAATCTGAACTGGCGGTAACCTTTGATCCATAAAAGTCTCGCCGCAGCCAAAACATCTCCACCGTTATTTCCGACGCCGGCAAGAATCAGCCCCTGGGACTGTCCCACGAGTCCACTAAAGCGTTCCTCCAGGGCGCACACCAGCGCAAGCGCTGCATGCTCCATGAGTAGAATTTCGGGAACTCCGCTTTCGAGTGCGCGCCTTTCTCGATTGCGCATCTCTTCACGGGTGAGTAAGGGTTCCATGGTGCACTTAAGTTCCAGGATACGGCCCGCGGCCTAGCCGAGCTGAGCGCGAATCGTATGGGCGATCTCCTCGACGTAACGGCTGATGACCTGAAAATCCTCGCCCTCGACCATTACGCGCGCCAGCGGTTCCGTTCCGGAGTACCGCACGACCACGCGACCGGATTCACCCAGTGCGGTTTCGATGCGTTTAATGGCCTGCATGATTTTAGGATACTGCTCGAAATCATCTTTAGAGCGCACAAAAACGTTTTCCAGGACCTGCGGGTATTGAACCATCTGGCGTTTGAGTTCCGATAACGGGCGTTGTTTCTTTTTCATGATGGCCAGCACCTTGAGCGCGGCGATCATTCCGTCACCGGTCGTGTTGTGATCGAGAAATACTATATGTCCGGATTGCTCTCCTCCCAAATTCAGCTTGTGTTTCTTCATGGTCTCTACGATGTAGCGGTCGCCCACCTGGGCACGTATCACCGTCCCTCCGGCTCGCTTGATGGCAATCTCCAGTCCCATATTACTCATCGGGGTGATCACGAGAGTTTTCTCTTTTAGCTGATTCGTCTCGAGCATATGGAGTGCGCAGATGGCCATGATCTGATCGCCATCGACGAGCTCTCCGTTTTCATCGCTGAGTGTAACTCGATCGCCGTCACCGTCGAGCGCGATACCGATTTCAGCGCGGTGATCGTGGACCGCCTTGCACATCGACTGCGGATACACGGCCCCACAGGTGTCATTGATATTTCTGCCATTAGGGGTGTTGTGAATCGTGAACACCTCGGCGCCGAGTTCTTCAAACACGATAGGCGCCAGTTTGTAGGCCGCACCATTGGCGCAATCCAGTACGATTCGAATTCCATCCAGAGTTAATTCCTCTGGAAATGAATCCTTGATATAAACAATGTACCTACCCATGGCATCATCGATGCGGGTCGCCCTGCCAACCAATTCCATAGTGGGTCGATATTTTTCCAAAACATCGGAATTTAAAATTTCTTCGATCTCCGTTTCCTTGCTGTCGGGCAGTTTAAAACCATGGCGATCAAATAGTTTGATGCCATTATATTGGTACGGGTTGTGGCTGGCGCTAATCACGACGCCGGCATCAGCCCGCATGCTTCGCGTGATGAAGGCGATTCCGGGAGTGGGGAGCGGCCCCACGAGAAACACCTTGACCCCCATCGAACAAAAGCCCGCGGCCAGTGCGTTCTCGAGCATATAGCCCGACAGCCGTGTGTCCTTGCCGATGACGACCTTTGTACCCTTGGAAAATCCGCGACCATCCTTTTCGCAAAACAGATAGGCCGTCGCCCGTCCGATTGCCATCGCCAGCTCGGAAGTCATGGGTGGCTGATTGGCGATACCCCGAATTCCATCCGTTCCAAATAATTTTCCCATGCTACCTCTTTCCAGGATGTTTTAAGGTTAACACCACCTGAACCACTCTTTCCCGGGTCAATTGTGCTCCACTTTCGGTATCTATCTCTACCTCAACATCGGTCGTCAGGCTACCGGTGAGCCCCGCGAGCTCGATGGGCGCCGTGCCAAGCGAGCCCTGAGATTCGAGAAGACTTTTAGGTCCCAGCACCCTCACCGAATCGGGAATCACCACCACCTTACTCAAAGTAAATCCGTCTGGAACCGAGCCCACCAGCGTGGGGCGCACCCGGATACTCATCTCCACGAGCTCCTCGAGACGGATGAGAATATTGGGTGGATAATAACTGCTCACCCGAATTCCAGACGGCAGTTCCCCGAGCAGATCCTCACTGATGGAAAAGCCAATCGTCGTATCGCGCGAACGGCGCAGATCGGGGCGAATGGGTTGAATTTTTCGTTGCAGGTCTTTTAACAAAACGCGAGGCCCGGTGAAGGTGAAGAGAATGCTCGAGGGTACTTTATTGGTGATGATCATACCGGGCGGTAGTAGCGGCTCCAAACGGACGGCAAACTTCATCTCCTCGCGCTTGAAACCCAGGATGGTAACCCACAGGATTAGCGCGAGCAGTAGCCCCACCACCTTGAGCGCCAAACTTTCGCTGACTCTCAGGTTATGGAGCATGGCTACCCTCCCTCTCACGTTTTCGTGTGAGTTCCTCCTGATGGCGCGCCTCGTATTTTCTCAATCCCAATACATTGAGCAGTTGCGATTTCAGTTTTGCCTGATCCAGATCCCGCACTACCGCGCCGTTATGCGCGAGCGAAATTTCCCCGCGCTCCTCTGAAACTACAATTACCACTGCGTCGGTTTCGTGGGTGAGACCGATGGCAGCTCGGTGGCGGGTGCCGAATTCCTTTTGAATCGCTGGATCTCGCGAAATGGGCAAGAGGCATCCTGCCGACGACACCCTGGCGTTGCGGATGATGATGGCCCCGTCGTGAATCGGGGAATCCGGATGAAAGATGGAAAGAAGGAGATCGCTCGTAACTTTGGCGTCGAGCGAAGTACCGGCCTCGATATAGTTTTTGAGTCCCGTCTCGCGTTCAATCACGATGAGCGCCCCGACCCGGCCCCTGGCGAGGAGCGCCGCCGACTGACAGAGCTCCTCGATGATAGCCACCTCCTCGATAGTATTGGCCGACGTAAAGAACGGGTTACGCCCGACCTGTGCCAGCGCCTTTCGAATCTCCTCCTGAAACACGATGATCAGAATGAGAATGAAATTATTGAAAAACTGCACCAGGATCGTGTGCAGCGTATGAAAGCCGAGCCGCTCCGAGGCGTAATAGAGAATGAGCATGATGCCAAAACCGGTGAGCATCTGCACGGCGCGTGTTCCTCGGATAAGGAGCAGCACCCGGTAAATGATAAAACTCACGATGATTATATCCACCAGATCGTACCAGCGAATAATCTCGCGCAGATTTTGCAGAAACTGACCCATGCCCGCTTCCCTGCTAGCTAAGAATACACATCGCCTCTAGGATCGATGGGCCGTCGCTAAGACGGGAGAATCGATATTAGGCTCGAAATTGACACAAGACTGGACTTAATACCTATCGGCATAGTTGGAGAAAAACTGATGGTACACTGCGCAGTAACCAGTGGACTTCGAGTGCAGTAACGAGACAACGCTTCACCTGTTACCGCTTTAACGCGATGAGTCCAGGTGGATTCTGTGCGCTCTAAACCCTCATCGATTGATCTCGCGCGTAGTCGTCACACCTACGTGGCCGTCATGGGTAACGACCACCACCCTACCCCCGCTGAGGATGATGACATCATCGATCCTGGCGCCGGTGCCCAGAATAATCTGGCGATGAACCGCGTTCCTTCGACCTGTATTTTTGTTCTCCGCCACGTCCCATACGTGCAGATTACCGTCGCAATGAGCCGTCAAGAGTCTGTCACCGTAATCTAAAAAATAGGCCTTTACCATCGGACCGAAATCCTCGCCCCGAATCACGATCGGATTGGAACCCGATTGTATATTCCAGATTCGGCCCTCTCCCGATTCCGCAGCCGTCACTGCTCGTAGATTATCCAGACTGAAATCGATATGACTTATCGCGGAGCCAGCCCCCTTCGCCAATTCTTTGAAGATTCGGTCGCGCGGCTCGACTCGGGTGACCGTTCCATCCAGGTGACCGGTGAGGATCGGCGAATTTGTGGATCTCCCCGCGGAAAGGGCTGTCACGGGACCTGGCAGCCGAAAGCGATAACCACCGGCCAATCTGTGTTCCCGGTTTTTATCTATATCATCCGTGCGCCACAGGATGAGACTCCCGTCACCTGCGCCAGAAATAATCTCGTTAGACCGATAGACAACCGATTGAACTGCGCCCCCGTTGGAAGCCTCGTTCCCATTTATATCGAACAGCGGAAATCGAAAACTTCTCAGTGACCTTCCGGTTTGACTCTCAAGCAGCATGAGCTGATTCCCCGCCGCCACCACCACCCCCTGTCCTCCTGGAGACGGGGTGAGAACCTGCGGCGGAAATGGCTGACGCGAAAACAGATGCCCCTCACCCGCCGGTTCGGTACCCTTTTCGGTACTCGATAGGGGTATGCGCCGAACATAACCCTCGTCGTCTGAAAGAATTACCTGAGGACGGCGACTCGGACTCACTACTGCCGCTGCAACAAACGGCACGGCACGGACGTTTTGAGCGACGAGTTCGGGCTCAGTAACTTCAGGGACAGTGCTGTTTGTAATCGCGTGCAACTGGCGGGTCTTTAAGTTCACCAGATGCGCCTTGTCGCTCACACCGCTTTGCACGACGACCACGAAGCGTCCCAGAGGGTCTGCCGCCAACACGAAATTAGCCGGATACTCTCTAAACGAAATCGGCTCAATGTGCGCAAAACGCCCCAGATTGGGCGGGCATTGGCCGAGTAGCTCAAGACCTAGACAGCTGACAAACAGAGAGAGCTGTATGCGCCAGGAATACGGACTGTTTTGAGCACGCGGGGACATGGTGAGTAGTCTTAAATGCAAAGGTGATGCCGTAAAGGGGCAGGACCAATTTTAGGCAACACCGGTATTGGTCTTTGGGAAGGGACGCACAACAGGCGCCTCGTCTTTGTTTAGACCGGATGACGACCCGGATGCGGGCTCAGAAGTTTCGATTGGATTTTCAAATGGCGGGAGAGGTTTTCCCGCGATGACCATGTCCACCTCCGGCCCATCTAGGCTCTCACGTTCCAGGAGCGCGGCGGCCATGCGATGCAGGGTCTCGGTATTGGCCTTGAGAATCTGCACCGCGCGATTGTAGTTGGTCGTGATGATGCGGTGGATCTCGCTATCGACAAGCTCGGCCGTTTTTTGGCTCACTTCACGGCCGTTGTGAAACTCACGGCCCAGAAAAATATTCTCCTCTTTTTTGGCAATCGCCACCGGTCCGATCGCTTCGCTCATACCCCACTCGCACACCATTTTTCGCGCAAGCTCGGTTGCTCGCTCGATGTCGTTTCCCGCGCCAGTCGTTTGTTGGCCCAGAATCAGGCTTTCGGCGATGCAGCCCCCCATGAGAAATGCGATCATGTTTTCCGCTTTTTCCTTGGAGAGAGTGAGGCGATCCTCGGTCGGCAATGTTTGCGTAATCCCGAGCGCCATACCGCGCGGGATGATCGACACCTTGTGAATGGGATCGAGTTTAGCCATAAACTTACCCACGATCGTGTGGCCCGACTCGTGATAGGCCACGGCCTTCTTTTCCTCCGGCCCGATCACCATCGATCGCCGTTCGGTTCCCATCAATACTTTATCCTTGGCGAGCTCAAACTCGTTCATTGACACGACAGAAAGATTTTTTCTAGCGGCAAGAAGAGCTGCTTCGTTCACGAGGTTTTGCAGATCGGCTCCGCTGAAACCAGGAGTACCCCGGGCCACCACTGAGAGTTCCACGTCCTGACCCAGTGGAATTTTTCGCACGTGTACCTTTAAAATTCCCTCGCGGCCGCGCACATCCGGTTTGGACACCACCACTGTGCGATCGAACCGACCTGGCCGAAGAAGGGCCGGGTCCAGTACATCTGCCCGATTGGTCGCTGCCACCAGGATAACGCCCTCCTTCGAATCAAAGCCATCCATCTCGACGAGGAGCTGATTGAGAGTCTGCTCGCGCTCATCGTGCCCCCCGCCAAGTCCAGCCCCACGCTGGCGCCCGACGGCATCAATTTCATCGATGAAGACAATACAGGGGGCATGTTTTTTGCCCTGCTCGAAAAGATCACGCACGCGCGAAGCACCGACTCCGACGAACATTTCCACGAAATCCGAACCGCTGATAGAAAAAAAAGGAACAACCGCTTCGCCCGCAACCGCCTTTGCCAGTAAAGTCTTGCCAGTACCCGGGCTTCCAACCAAAAGCACGCCCTTGGGAATCCGGGCCCCAAGGCGGGTGAACTTCTTAGGGTCTCTCAGAAATTCGACAATCTCTTTTAACTCTTCCTTGGCCTCATCGCAGCCTGCGACGTCATTGAAGGTCACCTTCGTGTGACCCTCGGTCAACAGTTTCGCCCTGGACCGCCCGAACTGCATGGCCTTCCCACCGCTGAGCTGAATCTGGCGCAGAAAAAACAGCAAAAGCACGAGAAACACGAGCATGGGACCCCAACCAACGAGAAATTGCATCAAAAGCCCATTACCCTCCTCGACATCATAATTCGGAACCAACCCCTTCTCGTTGATTAGTTTTACATAGTACTCGCTCGACGTGTCCCCGACCGTTTCAAAGGTCTTTCCGCTCTCGAACGCATTGATATACTTCCCCTCGATCCGTCCGTGCGCCTTAAACGTCACAGATTCAACCTGTTCGCTTTTCACCTGTTCGATAAACTTATTAAACGGAATGCGCGCCGACGGTACGGGACGCTGAGCGGAATGAAACAGCAGTAACGTCATGACCGTCAGCGCGAGCCACGCGATAACAGTCTTTTGCGAGGATTTCATAGGTTATATATTGGAAACACTCTTGTATCGGAAGAATCTATGGAATTCATGAGCGCGGAAAAATGAAAACCAAATACACCCTAATCACCACTTCAACTAGCTAATATTGTGATGCATTTGAGTGACCCCCTAGGTTGACCCCTGAGGTGCCCCATTACAACGTCGGCGAGCCCGTATGAAAACCGGGAATCCTTCCGCAATTATGCGGGCGTCAGGGTCTTTAAGTCTATCAACGGCATGCACCGGAGCTCTGTCTCCCTGCATGAGGTGCGCGATGGCGCCATATACCATGCGATGACTTTTGAGGCATGGTTACTGACGAGTTAATGGGAGTTTGATCACTAAGTCTGTGAACCAATGATTACGCATCCCTTCTAATGATACAATGGCTTCCGACGTGACCTGAGGTGTTATTCCATGCCGAAGTGTAGAGTCGTTATTGTTGGAGCTGGGTTTGGGGGGCTGACCGCCGCGAAGGGGCTGGGCGGGTCGGATTTCGATGTCGTTGTTCTTGATTCCGCAAATCACCATCTCTTTCAGCCGCTCCTGTACCAGGTGGCGACCGCCATGTTGTCACCGGCCGATATCGCCGTTCCGGTGAGGCATGTGCTTCATCGCTATCAAAATATTCGCGTGAAGATGCTGGAGGTAACGGGAGTGGACGTGGGGGCTCGTCAGGTGTTAACGAAAAGTCGTCCCGAACCCTATGACCATCTCATTTTGGCGACGGGTGCTCGCAGCCATTATTTTGGGAATCCTTGGGAGGCATTTGCGCCTAGCCTGAAAACTTTGGAAGATGCGCGGGCTATTCGAAAGCGCATTCTGACTGCGTTTGAGCGTGCCGAACTCAGTGATGATGGGGCGCCAGATGAGCTGACATTTATCATCATCGGGGGTGGTCCAACCGGCGTTGAATTGGCCGGTGCCATAGTCGAGCTCGCTCACCAGACGGTGGTGAAAGATTTTAGAGTAGCCGAGATGATCAAGTCGCGAATCATTCTGATTGAAGCGGGCCCGAGACTTCTACCTACTTTTTCCAACGACTCTTCGCACGAGGCACACCGAGCCCTCACGCAAATGGGCGTCGAAATTCGCCTCGGTGAGCGCGTGACCGGCATCGATGTTCGAGGTGTGGCGTTGGGCGACACGATCATTTGTTCCAGAACCGTCATCTGGGCCGCGGGTGTGAGTGCAACTCCCGTCGCAGAGTGGTTGGGTGCTGATTGCGATCGGAGCGGTCGTGTGAGGGTGACGCCGACGTTAACACTGCCGGAGCACCCCGAAATATTTGTCATTGGCGACGTTGCGCATACTTTGGATAAATTTGGACAACCACTACCGGGCGTGGCACCCGTTGCGATGCAAGAGGGACGCTATGTGGCGGAGCGAATTCTTGGGAAGACCTCTCAGGAATTCAGTTACCGAGACAAGGGTAGTCTTGCGACCATTGGGCGTCACAGAGCGGTGGCTGAAATAGGCACTATTCACCTCCGAGGCTCTATCGCTTGGTGGGCCTGGACGTTGGTTCATGTCTATTACCTGATCGGCTTCCGCAATCGGATTGTTGTATTGCTGGAATGGGCCTGGGCGTACATGACGCGAACTCGCGGCGCCCGTCTGATTTCGCATGAGCCGTAGACGTTGAATTAATTAGATTCTGCTGAAAAAGTCTGATTATTGCGCCTCTTTTTTCAGTGAAGAACTTTTTTTTCTTCTATTCAAAAAAGTTTGATAAAACTAAAAAAATTACCCCTATAAGCCGCTCCTCTTGCCCTACCACCACAACTACAACCGCCCCCTTTGCAGTGACGAGGTCCGTGACCGCATCAAACTCGCCACCACCTCGGCCACCGGCCATCCCATCCAACCCAGAATCCTTCGCCAGACCTGCGGCCATCTCTACTCAAAAAACGGCGATGCCCCCATCCCCTCCCGTCTTGGCTGGTCTCCCCAATTTGCCTTCTGCTACACCGGGGCCCCTCGAACCTACTGGTCGCCGAAAGTCTAACTTTCAAAAAATAAAGTCTCACTTGATCGGCAGCTAAAAATCACACAAACACTACTCCAACACGTTTCTCCTACAATTTTAAACTCTTGAGTCACTTAACTTTTTAAAGCAAGAAATAATGCTGCGCGGAAGATCGGAGATTGTATAGATGGGCCCAGCGAGGATCGAACTCGCAACCCCCAGATTAGAAATTCGGTACGGCGGTTTACGCAGGATCGAAGACCAAGGCAAAAAAACAACGTTATCGACGGTATCGGCGGGGTTCGTGGTCTGGTTGCTTGTGGTTGATCGGAGTGGTTTTGGGTTGGGATGTTCCCAAAATGTTCCCACGTTCGATTTTGCTGATGTTATATATTGACTACTTTTACTAAAAAGTAGTATAAATGTAACAAGACTGGCTAATGGGTGGTTTTATCAAAGCAAAGAAGAACATTTTCTCGGCTCCAGAGCTTATTAAGAGGCTTGGGAACCGCATGACGATTGCGCGTCTGGTCAAACAGGATAGTCTTATTCCCCTGGGCGCTGGTTTCTACTGCACCCCTGGCATCGATCCCTATGTTGCCATGGTACACGTGGTTGCGAAATTTTATCCCAAGGCAGTTATTTCGGGCATCACCGCGCTCCATATTCACACCCTGTCCGATGAACGAACCGATAAGGTCTCGGTCGATCTCCCCAAAGGTACCCAGGTGCGCAATAAGATGCTGGTGGTACGTGAGGTTGTTCCTCACCGTCTTACTGGGATTCAAACGCTCAATTATCACGGAATAAAGATTCGAATCTACGATTTGGAACGCTCCCTCTGTGATGCATATCGAATTGATCGGGGGGCACTCTTTTTCAAGGCCCTGAAGCGCTATCTCAAGGGCAACACGCGCGATTTTGAAGCTATTGCCAAATATGACAAGATTTTGAATACAAAGGTTTTGCGTTCGATTCAACAGGAGCTAGCCGATTCCTAAAGCAACCGAAAAGACCTTTTCCCAGCGCGCAAGGGAGTGGACGCGAAAAAATGGGCTCCACGGATCCCAGGCATATTTGCGCTATGTTTTTTTCGTCTTTCTTGACTGTCTTGCTAGGGGAGAAGATGAATTCATATTCAAGGGTGGCAACCTACTCTGGCTGTACATTCAGACTCCTCGCCAAACGATCGATCTGGATTTGGTAACCAAATCTGCAAATACAGAGGGTAAGGTCAGGCGTCTTCTTGAAGAGGCTTGCGGGCGTGCTCAAGGGATTGCGTTCGAAATAAAAACATTCAAAGAGGTCCGTCAGGAGAGT
>CAZRVZ010000211.1:0-7447 GCA_964603655.1 uncultured Pseudobdellovibrionaceae bacterium
CAGATTTCTAATCTGGGGGTTGTTGGTTCGATCCCAACTGGGCCCATTTATAAAATCAACTAGTTACAGGGTTTTATTTCTTGGGAAAATTCGGCGTGGACGATTTCGTGGACGATTTTGCTTTCTCCACCTTCCAAATTCTCCTTCGGAAATAATTGGATCACATTACTGACTCGCTCCAAGTTACTAGACTCCCCTCCAACGTAGCGGTCGGTGACCGTTAGTGAAGAGTGGGCAAATAACTCTCGCATGTCATCGCGGCTCGCTCCCGCTTTCATGTAAATCACCGATGTCGAATGGCGCAGACCATGAGTACCAACAACGGTGATTCCTAGCGCTTTGCAGTATCCCTTCAGCGCTTTTAGATACCAACGGTGTGGGAGCAAATACTGTGAGCCTTCTGGAGAAGGCGCCACAAACTCGCCCTTAGCCAATGGGCGCGCCACAACGAGACGCTCCCAAAGTTCGAACGGAATGCTGTGACTGTGATGCTTCCTACCTTTCGGATAATTTCGGATATGTCCGACGTGCTTAACAAAAGTTCGCCGGATTACGATTCGATGACCCTCAAGGTCCACATCCTCCCACTTCAACGCTTGAAGCTCTCCGCACCTAAGTCCCAGATACAACTGTATCCAAATCGCAAGCCCATATTTTTTTCCCTCCACATGAAGGAGAAGGCTTTTGATCTGATTGAGACTTAGGCGCTTTGCCTCATAGACTGCAATATCAGGGTTGAATTTTCTGAGTGCGGGATTGAACGTGAGATATTGGTAGATCTCGATGGCATCTCCAAGAAGCCTTCGTAGCAACACAAATACATGCCGCTGCGTAGTCGGCGATCGCCCTAGTTGGCCTACGCGGTTGATAGCCCGCTTAACCATTTCGGGTTTTATTTCATCCAAAGAAACCGCGCCTAGAACAGGACGGATATAATCGCGATAAATCTGAAGTTGAACTTTTCTCCATCCAGATTGATCCTCGTCGCGTGTTTCCTGTGAGATATCGCCAAACCAGCGGACGAAGTATTCATCGAGCGTTGGAAGCTTCACGTTAGGTATTAGACGATTCTGCCGTTTCTCGATCTTCCATTGCGCGAGTTGCTGTGACGCATCCCGCCGATTTAAGAAGGTCTTTGAAACGGTTCTTCCGTCTGGACCCACGATCTTTGCCTGAAATGACCCGCTTTTTAGTTTAATGACTGCCATTGCTGACTCCTATAGGCTCAGCAAGGCCCCTCTTCCGGATTGTCAAAGACCGAAAGTCCTTTTCTACCAATAAGTTAGCTAGGCTACAAGGAACAGTTTCTCGCGTTTTTTCCCTAAAGAATCCAAGCACCTCGGCGGGGGCAAACCGTATGTGCTTTCCGATCTTTGTGAAGGGGACCTCTTGTCTGGTGACCCAGTAATATAATGTCCGCCTGGAAACGCTTAAGATCGAAGCCATTTCATCCAGTGCCACCAACCGTTCGATGGAAGTTGTTTCACGTTCCATTGGCCACCACTGCGAATGCGGGCTCCAAATCGGGAACTGCCTGGTCTAATTGTTCGTCGTGTTCCTCAGGGCCTGGATTATTTTCCTGAGAAGCAGTTTTACTCTTTGCGGCTTTTGCCTGCTTGAGTTTCCACTCCAGTTCCTTCACCTCATTAAAAAAGACAGATTTGATCTCGGTTGTCTGTTTAGCCGTGAGTGTACTCGGGATGCGAGAAAGGAACCAAGTTACGATGTCGGTATCTGAAAGTCTTATTCCCGCACACCTCGCCTCCATTTGCTGTTTCCAGCCATCGATCTTACTCCTGGCGGAGTCAGTAAGCGCAACCCTGCATTTTGTGGGAGAGCGTCTTTTTGTATCGATTTTATTTCTCACTGTTTTTCACCTTCTCAGGTTTTTGTTCTGTGCCTTTGCTTGAGTCTTCCTCACCTTTTTCTGGTTTTGCAGGTTCAAGCTGCCAATAGGCTGGCGAGCGAATCGTCCAAATCCTGTGACCCTCGACGTATTTTCCGTCCCGGACCAAATCCGGAACAAAAATCATGTCGGTGTCGGCATCCTTGAGTGACGGCGGTTTCCCATTAAGAAGAGGGATTTGGGAAAGCTCTGGGGGAGGATCCTTGTGGAGCAATGCTGCGAGTGCTCCACCGATTAATAATCCTGATACGGTCAGAACAACCGTACCCTTGGTGTTGTACTCGGCAAATCGGGACGTCGTGAATCCCGATGCCACGCCAATGCCAGCGCCGAGACTTATGCTCTTTACCATTGTGGAACATCGGCAAAGAACTAGGGGCAGGATTAAGATAAATAACTTTTTCATCATCACTCCTCGGATTTTAGTTCGTTGATGGGAAGCCGTTTCGCAGCGTATTTCAGAATCGATTCGAGTTTTGTCCCGCTCACTTTCGCGGACAGCTCAGACGCTTCCTCTGGGAATTCTTGAGATAAAATGGTGAATAGCTCAATTTTGTCACCGATAAGCTGAAGCCTTATCTCCTTATCTGCCCTTCGGTAGCTTCCCGAAAAAATAACACTTTTAATGAAGGCTACGGCCTCATCTCGAATAGGGTTCTCTTCCCAAGTAATCGCACCTTCAAGAAAATCGACCATGAGGAGTCTGCTCTTTAAATCCATATCCGACAGTGGATTGATCAAAGAAGACGAAATCCAATCGAGGGTGCGCCAATCCGAGAGAATGCGCTCACGTTCTATAGATTCCTGCGGGCTTAAAAGAACTTTGCCTTTCAATTTTTCAAAGTGGGAAAGCCGCATTTGGATGGAACCATTTTTATTTTGCGGGGCCCTCTTGGTTTCGGGCTTTACCTCAATGGAGTTTGGTAGTTCATAAATGGCAGTTGGTTCGATTGCTTCTACCTCGTTTTCTTTCTCCTTATACGAATGAGTTTTTTTAAGGAGTGAAAAAAGATAGATCCCGGATATGATAACGGCCGTGTAATAGACAATTTTTTGAAAGGGTCTCATAGCAAATTCCTTTTTTGAGAAGAAAACTCGGGACGTGAGTGGCGAGCACCCACGCCCGAGCTCTGGGTTATTGCAGGAGGTCAACCGGAATGGTGCGCCTTAGAAGGGATCGATTTTGGAACGCCTCGCCTTCATTCTGAAAATACGAGGATCCGTTGAGGTAGCCCTGGGCCACAACGATGTTAGAGACGAGACTTCGAGTATCGGGAGCAAGGTTGTAAACCTTTCCGAAGTACCGTTCTTTCTCAATGCCGATGATGGGATCTAGTCCGTGCTGGTAATGCACCAAAGACTCACCGACTTTGAATTTGTCGGCGGTTTTTACTGCTCCTATCATATCGACGATGGGATGATTTGTGGTCACGCGAAGCTCTCCACCGCTTTTTGTTTTGAACTTCAGGACATCTTGCCAGTTCGGACGGACCTCTTCGGTGTAGCTTTCCACGGGAAATGCTACGAACTTCAGATTATCCGATGTCGAGTTATCCCGAAGGACCATGACGTGGGACATGACAGCCCCTTTGGCCTCCTTGATTTTGAGGAAGCCTTCCGGAAAGAGCAGCAATTGCTCAGGAGTGTAGCAAGAGGATGTGCAGAAGGCGATGACGGTCATTCCTCCCGGAACACTGCAGGGAGCATTTCGATCAACGGATCCTTTCCAGATTTCACTCATATCCTCTTTCCCATACAACGGATAAAGGGGACGAGTGCGAAGTTGCCCGGCATCGAACAGCGAATATTCACGCTCGGTGCCAGTGATGTGCCCACACTTAGCGGACCATTCAATTCGCTCTCGTGCGGAACCAGGTTCCAGACTGTCTTCGTTACAGCGAGACTTCATGACGGGGGCTGAGCCACCGAAGGCAGCTTCAGCCGCCATGAAAATGGCACAAAGAGTGCCGGTTAGTTTTAGTTTGATCATTGAGTACCTCTTATTGGAAGCAAGCGCGTATGCGCTTTTGGGGTTTAAAGACCTGCATCACTTTGATAGCAAGTCGTGGGAAATGTTTAGTACCAGATAAAGCCGTTGATTCTTAAGGAAGTGAGGCAGGGTTGCCAGGATTCAATGCCGGATTCTCTCTCGCCAGAGATTTCATAGACGGGAGCAAAGTTTCTCTTTTTAAACATGCGAACTAGATTCGCATCAGTAAGCCTGGCTTTCAGAACGTAATCTCTTTCCTCTTCGCACATCTTGTTTGTCTCCTCGTCTTCACGAGCGGCTTGCGTGGCCGGTGGAGTTTCTGGGGTCGCAGCGGTTAAGAAAGCAACTTGCTGTTTAAGACCATAGTGGCCGAACGCCTGGCCGGAAGAGGGCGGTGCAGTGGCCACCGCTATCGGTTGGGCATCGACTGGTTTTCGCGGAATGAAACCATTTATCTCCAGCGCCTTGTCACATTTTAGCCAACCATCAATACCCGACTGACGAACCCCTGGAGTATTAAACACGGGAGAAAAATTTCTGTTCTCATAGAGGCGAAACTGATTTAGGTCGATAAGGCTGCTTTCAAGGGCCCACTTTCTTTCCGCATCACAGAGCCTTTTATCCCTTTGTTCTTCGGTTTCACCGTGCGGTTTTGAGCCGGGTACTGGTTGAGGAACCGGTTGCGATGTTGGTGCTTCCGGGGTTGGAGGAACGAGTTCGTCGCGGAAATCACCACAGGCCGGTAAGATTGTTGCTGCGATCGTAATTGCTATCAGTAAACTTAGACCGTGGTATGGGTTCATCATATTCCTTTTAGTTTTTATTAATGTCATGGGAGTGTGGCTCCTTATTATGTTGGGTTTGAGAATTGGGATGAGGAGACAGTGGGAGGGGCAGAATTGGGAACTATGTCCTTCCAGTCACAGTTTTCGCCAAAATTGAGAAAGCGGTAGGACTTTGATTTATGGGGACTTTTTCGAATATCCAAAACAGGCTGCCCTCGTACTGGTACGACAGGAATCCGAAGGCAGTCCGATAGCAGGCATGACACGGTTTTGCTTCGGTCTGGACCAAGTTGAATTTCGGCTTGCCAACCTTTTTTTAGAAAATCCACGAGAGCTATGAAGTTGTGTTTGTCCCCGTGCTTTGTAGATTCATTCATCCGGCTGTGGATGTGTATTGCTAGCGATGGTCGTTTGATGACCCAAATGGCCTTTGAAATTCCACGTTGCCGATCATAGAAGATGGCTGTCTTATCGTAGTCGGCGGTGCGCTTTTGGGTGAGTTCCACTTCCAGTGCGATAGTGTTATGGTCATCACCGCTCGGGATATACCAATAGCCGTCGGGGCGGTGTATTTCGGTCTGAGGGACCCACCACGGATAGACACTGAGATCAAAACAACGAAGCTCTTGCTCTGAGAAAATCTCGGTGCCAGTGGGAATCTCCTTTAGCCACTCGCCCAAATGGATGGCAGATACTAAAAGATCGTGTTCTTTACTCTCCGACTGGTACCCATCGGCTCGAAGTTCGGGCAATTGAGATCGGACCGTATCAAAGCCACGTTTGGTGAGTCCCCAGGCAAACCCAATGCCATTACCCAAAATATGCGCCTGAATGAGATCTCCACGTTCAAGTTTTACAAGCCGTTCATACCCTTGGCGCAGCGACCTCTTGGGGTAGAACCTTGCACACAGGGCGGCCGTTGTGGACACCTTCCATTGCCAGAGAAAGTGGAGAAGCGGCAGATCCTCTTCAGATGATAATTGGACGTTTGTTTTCATGAATTTCCTAAATTAAAATTGAGACAAATTAATTGGGGGATGGTGGATTGCTGTTGGTGGCGGAGTCCTCCGGAGCGGGCGTCGGATTGAGAAGTGTCACCGCCTCCTTTACATCCAGGAATGGGGTTTGAACTTCCATCATCTCAGAACCACATTTCCAGATCCCTCTACCCGGCCACGATGGGAGTTCGGTAGCCCTCCCATTTCCGAGAACGGTCATGCTGGAGGGGACGTTAGCCATTTGAAAGCAAAGAATGCCGGTGAGGTTTGCCTTAACCTGTGGATCGAGCGAGCGCACATCAGGGCGTTGGGTCGCGACAATAAGATGGACGCCGACACTACGCCCCTGCCTCGCAATCCGACTCAAAATATCGCGCGCCTTCTGCGTGTCCTTCGCACCTGCATGGGATCCCGTGAGAAACATCTCCGCCGCCTCATCCACCACGACGATGTGGCGCTTGAGATCATCTACCGCCATCTTCTTCGGCCCAGTTGGCTGTGTTCTATCCTCTTTGGGGATGGCAAGGTAGGTTTCAAGATCCTTGCAGCTATTTTCTTTAAGTCGTGCCATCCGGTTTTCAAGCTTCTCCCCCAAGTCTTCCAAGAGGGCCATCGCGGTCTCAATGGTCGGTGCCACGGTTGCACGCGTTAGCTTTTCAAATAGCTGAAACTCAAGACCCCCTTTCAGATCGATAAGGGTAAATTCAATCTCTGGATTATTGAGATAAAGCGTCGTGATGAATTGGCGTAGAAAGGTGGATTTTCCACCGCCGGTTTGGCCAGCGACCAGGAGGTGGGGTACTTTTCTCAAGTCGACCACAATCTGTTCGGAGCGCGTTCTTCCAACGACGAAGTGACACTTTCTGATTTCAGAAATATTTTCAATAGAGACTGTTTCTGGCATAGGATACCCTGAATAAATAACGTCGATTGTCCCGCTCTCTCGGTTTTCACGGAATTCATCGATATAAATATTGAGCCCAGATTCGAGGTTGTGCCGCGCCCCCTGGAAGTTTGCTTTGGAAAGGGTCCTTCGGGTGAGTCTCATTTTTCGAGTAAATTCATCGATTGGGTGATCGAAAACAAATCCCGGAAGCTTTCCCATGGGGGAGGTAAGCCCAGCCCCTTGAAATACCTCCGCCATCCGTTCCTTAAACTGCCGTCTTTGATAAACTTGGATAGCACCCCAGAACCAAAACGGGGATAAGACGAGTGTTGTCACATATGGCCAGTAGATGATTGGGTGCCTTGGGTAGAAAATGGTGACATTCAGCCGCTCTAAGACCGCAAAGTCAGCTCCGAAATTTTTTAGAATGCAGATGACAGTGACAGCAATTGCTACTTCAGTCCAAGGAAGGGTATTTTTGCACACTCCCCAGAAAATTTCTGGAAAAGGAGCGAGAACAAAGCATGTAAGATTCCAAAGTCTATTGACCCATTCCAGATCTTGATTCTTTTTTGATTCCAAGTGTTCTCGCTTTCGCCGATTTCCTCGCATTAGTATTCGTTATGGCAGCCATAGCTAATGCTTATTTGTCAGAACTGCCCACAAGCCTCATAAATAAAGAATAGGGCAATTGGTCTTGTCTTCAAGGAGGGTGTCATAATGAAAGTGCTTTTGTTTATCATTGCTACAATATCGAGTTTTGGTATTGCTGCTAAACGCATTGAGCGATGTGATGCATCGCCCAACTTTTTAGGATCGACTGTTTTCTACTATCCCATTGGAACCGCATCGGAACGCGTAACGGGACTTACGGCACTTGCC
>CAZRVZ010000212.1:0-10534 GCA_964603655.1 uncultured Pseudobdellovibrionaceae bacterium
AGGGGCTATACCTTTTCGAAGGCTTGGGAAGAGCCCTTCTCGAAGTCATTGCACGCGCTCGCGGCGAATCCATTTCGTGACATTAAGACGCATCTTGCCGCGCTTTGAGAACCCGTTATGTGACAACCCGATAAGCATGAATTTTTCTTTCGGTTACAAGGTGGTCTGGCTCCAAGAGATCATCGATAGTAGCTGGCCGTTGGCTAGATTACCACCTGCACCACCGTGGGACGATTTCACCAATACTAGCTATCCGCGCATCCTCATCGATCCCGGCGATCCGCGCGAGGCCAGAAGAATTCGTCCCCGCGATTTGGGAATTCCCCGACCCTCCAATTCGTTCAGCGCAATGTAATGCCTCACGGTTTCCAGCGCACGGCCCCATTCGACGATTCGACTAAAGGCAAGCCCCGTCCAAAACCGGCCGAACGCCCTGCCTTTGCGAGCCCCCGTCACGGCAAGAGCGACCTCACACGAAAAACGCCTCAAAAAGTTAGCAAACCCTTCCCGAGTCTGGGCCTGGATGAGCAAGTGCAGGTGATTGCCTACGTTTGCCGACTCAAGTACCCGTACACGGTGTCTGCGGGAGACCGCCATCAGGATCCGCCTTACGGAGGCGGCATGAGATCTCGCTAGTAACGAAAGGGGCCCCCGAGCCTTTTCCGCCCGAAGCACCAGATGCATCGGGCGATTGGTAACCACGGGTCGCCTGGACTTTCTCAATCCCCGTCCCAGGTCGCCGCCATGACAGGTCGAGCGTTTGGAGTCCTTAAAGAAGGTCAGCTGTTGCGGGGAAATCCTACGATTCATGTCGTCCCTAGTTCTATTGAGGTGTCTTTGGATTGTCAATAGCACAATTCTCATAAATCATAAGGGCAATAGTATAAACACAACATAACTTTGATTTAGGAAATAGCGCCATCGCCCCAATCAGCGCCTGGGCGGACTAAATTTCACAATCGCTTTCGACCTCATGCGCTAAGGCCACCACGTGTCGGGCACGGCCGAGCCGTGCGCCGAGCCGTGCGGCCTGGTTACGCCATTATCGGGTCCTAACAAAAGAACCGGGTCGAATTTTTAAAGTATTCCGGAATCGCGAAGCCGAAGCGAAGTTTGTGATCGAACCGCCTGAAAGAGGCCACTTAATCACCCGAAGAGCCAAAGTTAATTTAGGTTTTCAATCCTCAACTTGACGTTCGTCGCGCAGCGCTAGAGTACTAAGATCATGAAAATCCTAATGGCATCCGTTTTTCTTTGCATGACCGCCCTAGCTTCCAACACGGAAAAACCTTCGGTTAACGCAAAAAGCGAGACCCCGTTTTTAAACAGTCGCGTGAAACAGACGCTGTCGGAGGAATTCGAACTCCTTCGCAAGAAGATTCAGGCGATAGAGGCTGTAATTACTGAGGAAGTTCAGACGAGCGCCGATCGCGGAAAGGAGTCGCTCGACTCGGCCTCCAAATCCGTTTCAAAATCGGCCCGTAAAGCCCTCGTCAATCTGGCAGGTGAGCTCGAGAACGCGGCCAAACGCCTACGCAAAAAAGCCAAGGAGTAGTTTTTCAATCGTTTTTTACCGTCCGGTCTCAACCGTCCGGTCTTTTTCGATAGAGCACCTCAAACTCCGTTTCATGCTCCAGATCGAAGATTCGGCCATCGCCACGAAAGTGCCCAGTGAGCGATCCGCCGATCGCCTTTTCCATCGGTCGTGGCAAAATTACAAATTCGATACGCTTGTCTTTCACATAGCGCCGAAAAGGCTCTGGATCCACACAAGGCACAGTTCGCCAACGCGCCTTAGCAGAAATAATGCTGGGGTAATTCCCGGTCGACATCACTCGATGACCCGGACCGTAGTTTTTCAGAACGTAATCACCAATGAGTTCCGGCTCATTTAAGAACGTACCCGAGAGTAAGAAACCCGGATTCATGTGTATTCGGCCGGCCCATAGATTTAAAATGACAATTCCAACCGTCGCCCAACGCGTGTTTTTTTTCAAAACCGGCGCTACACCTATCCCACCGAGAAGATAAAGCAGCGGCACCATCGGCAGGCAAAATCGGAGCTGGGCGGTACTGAAGGCTTGAGCACCACTCGAGAATAAAATCCAAAGCGTCCCCAGGAACAGCAGCGCATATTTTTTTTCCCGAACGAGCCGCCATATTCCAAAGAGCACCCCCACCCAAACCACAGATGGAACGACGCTCCATCCCAGTCGGAAAGTTCCTAGTACATTGCTACGCCAGTAAGCGGAAAGCCGCGCCGAGTCCACCTCGGGCGCACGCGGCAGCGTCAAAACTGTGGGGTCCAGAAACTGCAAATCTCCCAATATGGTATTTCTACCGTCGAACAATCGGCAAAAGCCCTCGGGGTCGATATGCATCCATTCGGTCACCCGATAAAACTGGTTCAGGGCAAAATTAAGTGACGGGATGAAAAGATTGAATTGCCGGTAATAGACGAGGCAAAGAAGGGATCCCACCGCGGTTACTGCCAAGAAGTAAAGAACGGTTCCCGAGAGTCGCGTTTTTCGATCTCCGGCACCGACAAATGCAAGTAGCACTCCCATCAAAACAACGAGAGGCAATGCCGCCACCCTGAGTAAAACGAGAACCATTCCGAGAATCGCGATTTTTAAATAAAGACGACCGACAGGCTTGGAAATCATGCCGCCTGCAAACCAACCAAACCCCAAGGCGGATAGACCGGTAAAGAGAGCATCCGAACGAACCGCGGCCGCCTCGACCAAAAGTTGCGGGTCCGATGAAAGCCCCAATCCCGTGAGTAGCGCCCCCCAAATCCCGGCAATTCTATAGGCGACGCCCGCCATGATGCCGACTGCCAGCGCACCACCAAATGCCGCGGTGATGGCGATTGCCGTTATCGGTTTAATCCCCAGAAAAACCAGAACCCCCGCCCACCAACCCAGCAGTGGCTGCCACGGCCCCGAAAAAGTCTCACCAAAATTTCCCTCCGCGAAACGGATCGCAGCCAGTGAGTAATAGAGTGAATCCAGATTGAGCGAGGACCTAGGGTAGTGCACTAGGAACCGCTCTAGAATGAGCGATGCGTAAAACACCAAACTGAGTGTCAGAGCCCTCTTCACGATTTTTAATTATACTCCGATCGCGTCACTCTTTATAATGGACTTCATGTTTCAGATGCTTGCCGCCACCACCTGTATGACAGCACTTAACTGGGGGGTTTATGAATACCGCTCCACGGCCCTGTTGCTTTTTTCTCTTACCGCGCTTTTTTCGGGACTGGCGATTTATTTCCAGCGACCCGTCTCGACAAGGTTGGGCTCTGTATGGGCAACCCTGATGATTGGACAGGTCGCCCTGCCGGCCTATCTCCATTCACCCATCGGGGATTACAAGAGAACAGTTGCATCCGTTCTTCTTGCCTCGTGCTTTTGCGTTCTCATTCGACCGTTTTGGTGGCAATGGCCTGTGAGCGTGGCTGGCTATTTCATTCTGGCCACCGCCTATATCCGGGTACCGTTTCCTCAGTTTGACCTCTGGTATCTGCAGGAGAATGCCATCGCCCTTTTGGGTAAAGGGCTGAGCCCCTATTCGCTCATTCATTACGCCAAGATTCCACTGGCCGACAGCTGGGTGAGGAGTTTGCCCTACCCACCGGCCCACGTGATTGCTATCTGGCTTGGGCATTGGTTCGGGGACTTTCGCTGGTCCTTAGTCATCGGCATCTTGATCGGTGCCTTGGCGCTCAAGGTGCTCGTTCCAAAAACAGGGCCGCGTTGGGCCACCGTCATTGGCTTACTTTTTCTTTTTTACCCGAAATCGCTCCTTTACATGTGGCGCGCGTGGACGGAACCAACTCTGATCGGTGCCTTCGGACTTGCGCTTTACTCAAAGGTAAAAAATTATCCGCGCCTTCTGATTTTCGCCTTGGGAATCGCACTTACGGTCAAGCAGTTCGGCTTCATATTTCTTCTGGCACTCTATGCCACGCGCACGATTTCCCTGCGCGTGTGCCTGGCATCGGCGCTCGCCGGACTCGCAATCCTGTTGCCGTTTCTGATAGCCGACCCTTCAGGACTTATTGCCGGAACCATCCTCACTCACTTAAATACACCGCCACGACCGGACTCGTGGTCGATTCCAGCCGTGATTCATGCCGCAGGGGGACCGCAACTGGGGGGTGTAACGCCTTTCATTTCGCTCGCCATGGGACTCGCAATCGTTTGGAGGATTGGTTCTAAAATCGGGCAAGCTAGTGGATTATCCTCGCTCTCCAGCGGGCTTTCGGCCGCCAGTTTTTTGTATCTCGTGTTTTTTTTAATGAGCCCCAAGGCCCATGAGAACTATTACTTCATGCCGCTATTTCTAACTATGGCTGCGCTCGCCTCGCACCCGAGGCAGAACTGGGAAAAACTAGGGCTTGCCAATCCCTAGAATTTTTCTCGACTCGGCAATCGTCGCCACCTCACGGCCTAAGGATTTTGCAATGGTTACTATGTCGCTAACCAATTCCGCATTGCTCCCGGCCAAAACCCCTTTTCGAATATAGAGATTGTCCTCGAGCCCCACGCGTACATGTCCACCCAACCCTATCGCCATCTCGCCTGCCGTCCGCTCGAAGCGTCCGATACCGGCAACGCCCCAGGTGTGATTTTGGGGGAGTTCGCTCGCCAAAAATTCCAGACGGCGACTGGTACCATCGCGAAACGGGAGCGCGCCGCCTGGAACCCCCAGCACGAACTGTACGTGATAGGGAGCAGCCACGAGTCCTTCGGCAATGAGAGCGTGGAGCTCGTCGATATGGGACAGATCATAGATTTCGAATTCGGGCACCACCCCCTCACTCCTAAATGCTTTTGCAAGCTCGCGCATATCCGGTCGACTATTCACAAAAATGTCATTGCCAAAGTTCATGGTTCCCAGATTAAAGGATGCCATTTCGGGCCGGAGCGACAACGGCCGTATCCGCAAAAACATCTTTTCACCCACCGCACCTCCCGTTGAAAATTGCAACACAGGCTGCTCCAGACCGCTGGCTTGGATGGCCGCGCGAATCGCCTTGACCGATCGGTCAAAGTGCTCCAGCTCCTGGCTGGGATTTCCGGCATCATCACGCACATGCAGGTGAATAACGCTTGCCCCGCACTTGACCGCCTGGACGGATGCCACCGCCTGCTCAGCCGGCGTGACCGGCAACTGCGGCTGTTTACTTTTCGAAATCTCGGCTCCTGTGATCGCACAGGTGATAATTAATTTTTCCATCAGGCGTGCTCCATTACGATTGCATTTGCAAGACCGTCCCGAACGCGTTTTTCATCCCCTTGCGAAAGTTTTCCGACGACGCGAACAACAAGCGCGTTATCCAAAGTAAATAATTTAAATCGGGCAACACACGCCTTTTTCAGTCCCGCCGCTTCTAAGTCATCGATCGGAGTATCGAGGAACCAGTGACTTTTCTCAACGCTGGTAATCATCATGAGAATTGAGCTGCCGTTTCGCTCATTAAACTTTACGCTTGAGAGAACGAGCGCCTTTCGCATTTTGGCTCTCGCTGTGTCACTAAAAGGGAATGGCACCTCCACCACGTCAAAGGGCTCACAGATCGTCATCAGAATCTCCGGTCCATTCGGACAACGTGCTCCCTAACGCTTTGCCCCATTCAGTATCGATTCTTTCAACTTTTCGAAGACGAACGGCAGCCCCGTCAATTTCGTATTCGAGTATATCCCCTTCTTTTACGCCAAGTTTTTCCCTAACTGACTGAGGAATCGTAGTTTGCCCCAAGTGTGAATTCAAGTTATTCGAGCAATCAGCCGACCTATTAAGACACCCACCACCGTAAACCGGAGTCGTTAGAATGCCCAGTACCCTCGTTCATGCGCTACTACCAGCCGCGTGCGTCATGTCACGAAAGCCCTCGGTAGAGGGACTGACGCGAAGGCAGATTGGGGGGCTGGCGCTCTCATGCGCGGTCATCGGCAATTTGCCAGATCTCGACGTCATCGGGGTTATTCTGATGCCCGAATACGGCAGGTTCATTCACCGAAATGTCGGGCATAATTTTTTGGCGCTCACTCTATGGATAATTGTCGGCCGGTGGATGCTGGGCCTGGTCGACAAATCGCGCTTTGACTGCCTTCGTGCCTATGTCTACTCCGGCGCACTCGTCATGAGTCATGTGTTTCTAGACAGCGGGTGTGTACACTCTGACGGCGTACCGGCGGGCGTGCCGATTCTGTGGCCGCTCAGCGACTGGAGCCTCGTCAGTCCTTTTCCTTTTTTTTCGGATTATGTTTTAAACGATCGCTATCATTGGTTTATGGGTCATTTGCTAGCAGTTGATTTCTGGCGCAGGGCCGTATTCCAGGAGCTCTGGGTGAGCCTAACAATCTGGCTGGGATTTGTGGGGATGGATCGGATCACCCGTCGACTTCTGGGTAACGCTGCGACCGATTCTCAACCGGCAGCTGCCTTTGAATCTGGTGCGTCCCCTGACCGCCATGCCGACAAAGCCCAGGCGTCTTCCTAGTAATCTTCATTTTTGGCACACCACCTCTTCACGTTCCTTGTCATGATTGCCCAACACTCGTCCAGTAATCTGGAAGCATTAAGGACAGGGGTGCCCCGTGCAAAACGATCTCGTATCCAATCTCTACCTCTTTCGAACGCTGTCGCCTGATCAGGCGGCGTGGATCGCGCGCCTTGCCAGCGTACAAAAACACGCCGCTGAAACGATATTATTCAGGCAGGGGGATAGGGCGAGTGCAATCTACATAATCAAGTTCGGGAGTGTTGTTATCCAGCACCAACCAAAAGGGGGTGGTGAGACCCAGGTAAATACCCTAGGCGTGGGCACCCATTTTGGCGAAATCTCGCTTTTAACCGGTGACGCTCGAACGGCGACGGCAATAACGACCGAAACTTGCGAACTGCTTATGGTTGGTTACGATCGCCTCAAAAAACTGCTAGAAGACCAGCCGCTCATCGGCGCTAAAGTGTATAAAGCGATGGCTCAGTTTTTGAGTGGGCGACTAATTGCGTCCGCTGATGACCTTACGTTCGTGCGTGAAAAACTGAAATCACGCGTGGGTTAGTCTCTACAAAACTCCGCGCCGCACTTGATCGCGCTCGATGGAGTCAAATAGCGCCTGAAAGTTTCCCTCGCCGAAGGAGTGGTGATTTTTGCGCTGAATGATCTCAAAAAAGATGGGACCGATGAGATCTTTCGTGAAAATCTGCAAGAGGTATCCCTTTTCATCTCCATCGATGAGCACCTGGTGATCGCGAATGCGGGCGCGGTCCTCGGTCACGTTTGGAACCCGTTGAAATACGTTATCGTAGTACGATTCAATAATCTCGAGCATCCGAACACTTCCCCCCTTGAGGCTATCGAGCGACGCCAGAATGTCACTCGTCAGAAGGGCTAGGTGCTGAATGCCGGGACCCTTGTATCTATCCAAGAATTCATTTATCTGGGATTTTTTCTCGGTCGCTTCATTGATGGGAATGCAAAATGTGCCGCAGGGGGATCTGAGCGCAAAGGATTGCAGGCCCGTCTTTTGTCCCTTGATGTCGAAATAACGAATCTCGGTAAACTCGAAAATGTTTTTGTAGAACGCAGCCCAGTCCTTCATGGTACCGAGGTAAACGTTGTGGGTGAGGTGGTCGATACGGACGAATCCCTTTTCCTTGCGACTGACCGCATGGGGTATCGCAGAAAAGCCCAGTTCGGATAAGAGCTTGGGAGACCTCTTTACGAAATAAAGTAGACTACCGCCGATACCACCAATGGCGGGTGTTTTAAAATCCTGGCGGGTTGTCGCCGTGCCACCTGCCTGGATTGCCCGGGTCTGTGCCGTTTCGGGCGACTCCATGGCCCACCCCATCGAGCAGATGCTCGGGCCATGTATTTTTGCGAATGACGTGCCAAAGGTATTGGGGTCGGAATTCAAAAAAAAGAGAATCTCATTTTGAGTGAAGGCATCGATCTGGAGCGTGTCGTGCCGGTGACTACGGGTGAAACCCAGCTCCTCAAAAAGATCGGCCAATGGCTTAGGGTCTAGCGAAGTAAACTCCACGAATTCGATGCCGACGAGTCCTAGCGGATTCATTTGCCCCTCCGATATGCCGACCATTTTAGTGAGTTTCTGCCCTGAAAGCGAGTAGCAAACCGTTAAAAACCCCACCGCTAATTTTCTAACGTCCACCTTGTACCAGCGCCGCCGTTTCCGCCCTATTTGCCCCAACGATTGTAGTGAATCGAATAGTTGCCAGGTGGGGCAATAAACCTGGAGGGTTGGCCGCCCGCCGCGCGGAGTTCGTCGAATTCATCGCGGTGAACGAAGTAGGCGCCCATCTCGCGAGGTAGCGCATTTACAGTGACCGCATCGAGCCATACCGCGCCGGCGGCGTCTAGCGCGTCAATTTCGGTAAAAAAGGCAAGCTTCCCGGCGCCATCAAACGCTACTCGGTTGGGTTTGTCGGGATGGGGGAGGCGGTTTAAGAAAACGCTGATACCCGTATAGGTTCCATTCTCGCCGATTCCGAAAGTGCCCGCGACCAGATGATTGTTCTCCAGAGACAGGGCGTGGAACGGGTGATGCTCATTCGTATAAATTTCGATGGAATAACCCAAACCCTTTTCAATGATTTCGATAAACGCGTTTTGAATTTCCGGGGAGAGCCACGTCTTTTTCCACAGAAGGGTTTTTCCAGTGGGGTCGTGAATAACCTCTTTGGTCATCGTATTTTGCATCGCGCGCTGTGCCGTGCCACAGGACTGCACCGCTCGCCTGATGTCGTGATTGAAGCGAATGTCATAAATGGGTATGCCCGCTTTGTTATGGGTGAGTTTTCTCAGCTCTTTGAGAAAACCGCTTTCCTTTAGAATCTGGTTTGTTCGCGCAAAATTGATGATGCCGCGAAAGGCCGGGCTTTGCCATTCAGGGAGTGAGCCCTCGACATCGAAGTGGTGGTAGAGCTTCCACCCGCGCGCGTAGGCATTTAAAATATTTTGGGCCGAGATGGGTATGAGCGCCGTCGATAGGGCGAGATCGACCGGGTGAAGTCCAGCAAGCTCTAGGGTCGTCGGAGCCGTAAATGGCGAGTCACTTTCCACGCGTTGGATTTTCAGCCGAATCGGGAGGTGCGCGGGGTCGCTGAGCCGGTTTCCCGAGAAGAGCGCAGACGAGCAGGGTAATGGCCCGACTGCTGCCCCAGCGGCGGCGATGATTGCTAATAACCAATACATTTTAAAATAAGAACGAAGCGATTTTCCTGTTACACGATAAGATAGGAACGGAGTCAGTTTTTGCAGAAATAATACCTAGAGTCAATCCATACTAATTGTGCAATTTCAAATCGTTATGGATGACAACGAGGTAAAAACTAGCGACCAGTGCGATGCCGGCGCTGGCAGCGAGCGGAGCCTGGTGACCCACCCGTTGCCACCAAAAACCGGTGACGAGGCTAGATATCAGGCAGCCCAGACCGATGATGAGGTGAAACTCACCAAAGCCCCGCCCGTAAGAATCAGGTGAGGTGAGTCGGGAGACGATCAGGCGCTCGGCGGGCTCGATGAGACCAAATATCAGCGCGTACCCCAAAAAGGTTATTAGCAAAGCAGCGGGGGAATCAAAAAAGGCGAAGCAGCCATAGGCGATCGCAAAGAGCAGCCACCCAGCAGCGAGTACCCAAACCGGTTGCAGGCGATCCAGGCTTTGGCCAATGAGATAATTGGAGACCATGCGAATGGCTGAATGGAAGGCCCAGATTAAGGTTAGTTGAAACGTCGAAAAAAAATGGGTCAGATGGTAGAGCAAAAAAATATCTGATGAGTTGGCGAGCGCAAAAATACTCACGGCTTTGAAATACCGGTTGAGTCCCGGTTTGCCGGGAGCCGGTTTTTTTGGCGACAGGCTCACTTCACTTTTGGCGGGATTTTCTTTCAAGAACGCGAGCAGGCAGATTGTGAGAAATGCCGGAATGATAGCCAGTCGAATAGTGCTCTGGTGACTAAGTCCGAAAAAGCCAGTGGCGAGCGCGGTGATGAGCGGCCCGACCATGGCGCCTGCGTGATCCATGGCGCGGTGATAACCAAAGGCAGCCCCGCGCCGGGAGTCGGGAACGCTCTGGGCGAGCCACGCGTCGCGCGGTGCCGTTCTTAATCCCTTTCCCACTCGGTCCAGCCCGCGCATCAAAACGACGAAAGACCAGTGTGTTGAAAACCCAATCAGCGATCGAAAGATCCCCGACAGGGAGTACCCCCAAACGACAAACGGTTTCTTTCGCCCCAGTCGGTCCGAAATTCGCCCGCTTGTGACCTTAAACAGGTTGCTTGCGAGGTCGCTTACTCCCTCCATGATTCCGAGCGCCGCCGGGCCACCTCCCAGGAGCACGAGGTAGGCGGGTAGCAGCGGGTAGATCATTTCCGAGCTGACATCGGTGAGAAAGCTGATGCCGCCCAGAACCAAAACTGTACGGGGAAGTGACCTCACTCAGGTGGAACTATCGATGAATTCCGTAGCGTTGCAAACTCTAATCGATCAAGGGC
>CAZRVZ010000213.1:0-4922 GCA_964603655.1 uncultured Pseudobdellovibrionaceae bacterium
CATCGGCGCTGCTACTTTCTTTGAGGCTCCCAAAAGGATGACCTCGCAATCTTGTCCGCTTAATTGCGGAAACAAGTTTGGGGCAAGCCTAACGGCTTCGACCCCGTTTTAGAAAGAGCGGCGCCTCCATACCTCCAGGCAGGCAGGCAGAATCGTGACGAAACTTCACAACCCGTAGCGTTATTAGATTGGGTCTTACAATGCCACGCACCAATAGGGCGCGAATTCGCGCTGTTACCTTTATTAGCAAGCGGAAATAGGGGCCACCTACCCATCCAATGTGTGTTATATGGCGTCTCCAGCTATGGACGATTCGTTTTCAAAACTTTGTATCAGCCCCGCCCTGCAGCAGGTTCTCACCGACCTGAAATATGCCGTCATGACGCCGATTCAGGCTCAAAGTATCCCTTTGCTGCTTCAGGGTCGCGACATCATCGGTCAGTCCCGGACTGGAAGCGGCAAGACCGCCGCCTTTGCCATTGCGATTTTGGAGAAGATTGAGACGCACACCAGAAACATACAGGCGCTCGTCGTCGTCCCGACGCGTGAGCTGTGCCAGCAGGTGGCACGCGAGGTGCGGCGCCTGGGACGGTACCGCAAGGATCTGCGTGTGGTGGTTTTGTCTGGCGGGCATCCCGTGTATCACGATAAGCGCGCGATGGAACATGGGGCGCATCTCTTGGTCGGTACTCCCGGTCGTCTCTTAGATCACCTGAAACGGGGAAGTATCGATTTATCCGCGATCCGTTCGGTCGTATTGGATGAAGCGGATCGGATGTTGGATATGGGATTTCGCGATTCCATCGAGGCAATTTTGGCGAAGACCCCCTCTACTCGGCAGACACTTTTTTTTTCCGCCACCTTTCCCACGACCATTGAGGCGTTAAGCCGCAGATATCAGAGATCTCCCGAGCGAGTTATCGTTGAGACTCCGGCCACCGATCTTCCGGAAATCGAGCAACTTCTTTACAGGGCCCGAGAGGATGAAAAACCAGGCGCACTCATCGCGATTCTAAAAAACCGATCGTTTGAGTCAGTTTTGGTTTTTTGCAATCAAAAATACCGGGTGGATGACACGGTCAGGGAGTTGTGCCGGGCTGGTTTTTCCGCGGACAGGTTGCACGGCGATCTCGAACAGCCCGTGCGCGAGCGGGTGATGGCCAAGTTTCGAAACCACTCGACCCGCGTGCTCGTCGCGACCGACGTCGCGGCAAGGGGAATCGACATAGTGGGTCTGGATGCCGTGGTGAATTTCGATTTGCCGCGTGATCCAGAGCAGTACGTTCACCGCATTGGCCGCACCGGAAGGGCAGGGTGTACGGGAATCGCTATCTCGCTCGTCACACCTTACGAAGAGGCAAAGGTTCGTCGGATTGCTGAGGCCATTCGCCTGGAGCTCCCCGTCAGGAATCTAAGCGCAATTAATCCGAGCGCCACCCAACGCGCAGCGCAAAAAGTGGAAACTCCATCGGACGTCCCTGGGATTTCTCCGGGGGTTGCTCCAGCGGTTGCTCCGGTGGTTGCTCCGGTGGTTCGCGAGACGATTTCAATCAGCGCTGGACGTAAGCATAAGCTTCGGGCGGGGGACATCCTGGGCGCGCTCACGGGGGATGTCGGGTTGAAGGGAACTCAGGTCGGTAAGATTGAGATTTTGGACCGAGTCTCCTTCGTCGCGGTCGATAGCAAAGTATTCGGGATGGCGCTAGCCCGCCTTCAGGCTGGCAAGATCAAGGGCCGGAGATTTCTGGTTCAACGGGTGAGTTAGGCTGTGATGGCCGACTGAGTCGCCCGGCGCATTGCGCCAGCAACATTCATCGTCACAGTCATCGGATAGATCATCGCGACGTTATTAAAACGACATTCAGTTTTTTCACTCTGCATTCCGATCGTATTACTAGAGAATCCATGAAAACCCCACGAGTCCATGATCGCCACGGATTTGCGTCGCTTCTCATCGCCGTGGGGATCGTCTCGATGCTCGGCATGATGTCGCTCGTGATGCAGCTGGCCGCCACGCAGCATACCAGTCGGCGCATTGGAGAAATGAATAAGCGGTATTCCTTTTATCTGGGTGAACTGGGTGTGTGGCATTCCTACTTTCGGTTTAAGGATGGTCTTTCCACGCCGTCGCCAAATCCGTTGCTGGTGGACGTCAGTTATGCGGCTGAGGTGACGCTGTCTCCCGACGAATATTCTGCCGCTAGGGGAAGTCCCATGAATGTGTCCTTGACGCGCCAATTTGCTCCGGCGAAGACCCTGATCCGTCGGTATGATTCCCAGCTTGCCGGCTATATCGACACGGGGACGGCACAATGCTCAACGGCGCAGTTTCAGCGAAAAAAATACCGATTGTGCTTGGCGATGATGCCCGCGCCGGCCGGGGCCGGCGGCGCGCTGATTTTTGATTCCCAAAAGGGCATAAATACCGGAACCGACTTCAAGCTCATGGCCTTTTGGAAAGATTCCGCTGGCGTCTGGCAGAGGGAATCAACGTACTACGTAACCGCCAATCAAGGTGAGCATCACATTCCCGTCGTGCTGGATTCGACGGGCGTCGGCTACGCTGTGTATGCGAGCGATCATACCGGACCCTGTGTAAACGGAGTGCTTTTCATCACGCGCAAGGGTTTTGAAAACTGGACGAAGGAGTGCTTTTTGGTGGATCCCCAGGTCATCGTTCCAGAAAGCATAAGCCTTGCTATCGAAAATAACGATCGGCTCCATTTGTTGTACGTGGTGACCGGACCTGCGAGCGATCAGGTTAATTTCATGTACCGTCGCCGCACGGGAAATAGTTGGGAAGCTCCCGAAATAATCGATACGTTAGTGGAACCTGTCCCGCAGAACCCCTATGGAGATGTACATATTTCGGTGAGTCGATACGGCCCGATCGGAAACCCGTTCGTGCATGTCCTCGTCGGAAGGGGGGCGTCATCTGATCGATACTGGTACGAAAGAAATCCCGTTACGGGTAAGTGGGGCCCAGGGCCGGACGTGAATGGGAGTCGGGCAGAGTTGGCGGTTTCCGGGAATCTCACTTGCGATACAATGACTTCAGGAAAGCCGATACACTCCCCCAGCGGGATGCATTTCTCTTCCCTCTGCATTTCCCTCCCCAATTTGTTTCTTCGCTCTCTGCATACGCGCGCTGGAACTCCACCATGGACGCACCAGCCAATACAATCGGTACCCGGAAACTACGAGCTGGCGATAGATATTAGCGACAACGGGCAGACTCAGTCGGGTTGGCCGGGCCCATTTTCCGCCGTTTACCCATCGGGCGATAATGCGTATGTCACATTCGGATTCATGGATGGGGCGGTATGGAGAGAAGAATTTGTGAACCAGGCCGAAGCGCCTATGAAGATTCATGCAGGGTGTAAGCATATGTACGTTGATGGAAAAGGGATGTTGGTGGTGTGCAACAAGGACACGAATGGTGACGGCTATCCCGACAGGGTTTTCGAATATTATCGGACCGCGCCAAACACTTGGGTGGCGCAACCCCTTCCGGCATCATTTTTTCCATTCGGCACCTTGGGAACGACAGTCGTCGCTCGCCGGGCGATTGGTCGATCGCCCTCTGATTGGTTGCCGTGAAAATTACTTTCCCTTTACTTCGATGTTGATTGGTAAAATGGCGTCTGGTCTAGTCTTGACGTAAGTTTTTCCACCACGTTTTGCTATCACCCCAGCGATGACTTCGCCAGAGGTTTGTTGAAGCCGTAACGAGGATTTTTTATTCTCGCAATCGTCGCCTCTGAGAGGGCCCGCTCTTTCTTTGCCTGCAGTCGTTTGTTTCGGCCCACGCCCGGGAGACTCTCCATATAGAATTGTGGCATATAGAGGGTTGTTTCTCCCGGTAGCCTTTCAAAGGCGATCGTCTTCGTTATCAGGTAGTGCCGAACTATGAAATTTAAATGCTTTTAACCATGGCTTTCAACCCGTTAGCCGGGACAAACGCCTAGCCTATAATTCTTGAACTTTTGAACATTATCCTAAAACTGGAGAGGAGCCTCCAGTGAGAAGCAACGATCTTCGAAAATGGGTGAAAACATACCCGCAGGGTGGTTGCCTTTTTACGCAGGACGACGCCGGGGCGACCGTTTATCTCATCAAGACGGGGAGAGTTCAGCTCTATCACCGTACGCATGACACACAAAAGCTCGTGGGAACCGTGGGAACTGGTGATGTCCTTGGGGAGAAGGCCCTAATCTCTGACCAGCCTTACAAACACTCGCTTACGGCGAGGGTTTTAGAGCCCACCGAGGTTATCGAGTTTGAACCGTCTGAGCTCCCACTGGTTGAGGCAAAATTTCCCGAGTTTAAAATGCGGCTTCTTGCAACCGTGACAGCGCGCCTTGAGAAAGCCAATGAGTTCATTCGGATTCTCCAGACACCGGACTTGAAGGAGCGGATTACTCGATACGTGCGGTACTTCTTCAACTATAACAAGGCTCACGAGGGTACAAAACTTCCGATTATCCCAAAAGAAATCGAATCGGTCTTGCAGCTTGCAGAAGGAACTGCGGAAGAACATTTAAAGGCACTGGTCGACCAAAAGGCGCTTACTTTTTTAGGTGGAGAGTATTTGGTATTACACCAGGAATTGTTCGAACATCTCGTTGAGAGGGCCAGGCGTTAGAAACCCACCCATGCACGCGACTGTCCCCCGGGTGCGATCCTCAACGGAAATGGATTTCTCGGCGGACGTTGGCACAAAGGGTTGATAGTAACGCTTGGATATAAAAGTATGAAACTACAACTAAAAGAAGTTTTGAATAGGAGCGTTTCGGAGTGTTTCCCGAAGAGGGTTAACATTGTGAAGTGCTCCCCCGAGACGCCGGTCCTGGAGGCCGTGAAGATAATGCAAGAATTGAAGATCGGCAGCATTCTCGTCACCGATGGCAACCACGCTATTG
>CAZRVZ010000214.1:0-7376 GCA_964603655.1 uncultured Pseudobdellovibrionaceae bacterium
GCGTAGCTTTTGGTTCATGAGGGTTTGATATTTTGCACCATTTTCCTCTGCTTCCTGCTTCAACGCTTTAACCACATCGAGGTCAACGAATGTGGTTACGCGGATCTTCGCCCCTTTCAAGGCCTCTTCCGAAATATCCACCTTACCGTAGTTAACTCTTTTCCTATTCGTGGATTTCATTCCATGCCTCCATAAGTTCCTTCTCGTTTGCGCGAAGAAACTCAATCACACGATTGAGTGCCTTTTCGCTGAATCCATCGCAATGAACCACCCTCTAGGTCTTTAGTTCGATCTTCGCTTCGGCATCCGGACCGAGGATGTGAACATGTGCCGGTTTATGCTCCTTGGTGTGAATCACCACTCGAATGTTGCCCAATCTAAAGAGTGTCGGACTCATTGGTATATTATACATATATTATGCATATAATCAACTGGCAAAACGCGACTGGACTTACGTGCAAGAAAATTAGGTACTTAGCAAAGTTTGACTTAGCCCGTCTATTTCATACTCTATTTTGCAATTGACCGGACTAGCTTAAACAAACAGGGTGAAGGTAAGGATTCTAGCATGATAAATACTCTGCCGATAAACAAGGAAGTGAGAGCCGGCTATTTCATCAAGTCTGTGGACGAGGCTGACTTCAATCCAAGCTTCCTGAAATATGCCAAGAAGTATTATGATGATGAAACCCAGGTCTTCTTTTACCAATCGTTACTTAATGGCGCGGATAAGAATAAATTAGACCGGCTCGAGGAAGGAAGCAAAGGGCTTTTTAAGTTGCGACTTGCTGTTTTTTTTCAAAGTGAATTTGTAGGGTGGAGCTATAGCCGACAGGAACCGACTGACTCCCTCTACATGCAGAACTCCGGGATAATTCCAGAACACAGAAAGAAGGGTCTCTATTCGTGCCTGGTAAAAGAAACGATAGCAATCGCAACAGAAATGGGGTTTCAGTCCATTTGGAGCCTTCATCGAACAACTAATAACGCCGTAATTATCCCTAAGTTGCGCCAAGGATTCATAATTACGGGAATAGAGGTTTCAGATTCTTTTGGAACTCGAGTCAGGCTTTCCTATTATCCCACCCAAATTCGTCGCAAAATCGTAGATTATCGGGTGGGACAAATCCGCGCTGATAATGAGATAAAACAACACCTGGGAATGTGACAGATTTCATCCACAGTTAAAGTCATTGGTTCGAGTAGCTTTGCGTGACCCGCTCCATATTTTTGTGGAACCCTCGGTTTACGGCCACGCCTTTTCTAAGAACAGCCCTCTTTTTTTGGAAGGGAAATAACCTCTAGAGGGCTCACCGCAAATGAAATCGGACAATACCGAACATCGCTCGTAGGCGAACGTCCCTGACTATTTCATTTCCGTAACTACGTTCATATCTTTCTCCGCGCTCTCCGCGCTCTCGGCGCCGAGGCGACTAGGTGAATTCTCAGTTCGCACCCCACGATACTTGCGGCCCTTGCCATCGTTTCAAGCGAAATGCCCGTATGGTCGTTGAAAAGGCGTTCGGTTGTCGTCGGGCTCCCCAAGGCGGTTCGAAGGTGGATTTTCTTTTGATGGGTACGCTTCATTCTCGCTTCTAGCTGATGCGAAAATGTTTTCTTAGCAGCCCTGGCTGCGACTTCGGCCTCAATTCCTTCCTCTTTGAGGAAGGTGTCAAAGGCGGCACCTGCATATTTATTTTTCATAACACTATCTCCCTTTTTTCTTGAGTCGAGCTTCAACAATATGCTGTTCCCGGACCCAAGCTTTCATGCGATTCCAACCCACATCAAGATCATTTGAAGGGGTCTTCTTCGTCGTTTTCCGAAAAAAATGAACCAGTACCATGCGATCGTCGTAGATGAAAAAAAGAGTTCGGTATTCAAGGCTCACCACGGTGTGCCTAACCTCATAGAGAGACTTCTCAAACTCGCCCTTGCCGCTCCGAAGTCAATCGACATGCGGACGATCAACTCTCCAATTCAGTTCAACAAAACGGAGATCCTCACCGACCTGAGTCTTTACAGGCCGGCCTAGCCTTTTAAGTAGTACCCTGACTGGGGCAATACCCAACTCCGTTTGAAAGAATTCTGCATGAATCTTCTTTCTGGGGGCGCCATTCATTAAGAGTATTGTACTCTATAAGGTACACAAAAAGCAAGGTCATTTATGTACTCTAAAGAGTACGCAATTGTGGCGATGGAGCCATGCGGTCCCTGACGCATGGCTCACCAATCACACGTGGCTAAATTTGGCTAATTTAGCCGACAACTATTTGAGATGATGGAAAAGGCAACGAACGCTCCATATGTCAAGCTATTCGAATCATTCCTATTGCGGGCCTAATTCCCAGATGCCAAACCCCGACGAGTGCCGTCAGAACAAATGACGAAAACGCAATGCCGGCGACATAGCCCACTTCATGTCCCAGCGACAAAGCGAAAAGAAGTATCCGGCAAATCAACAAAAAGGGCTCTATCCGCTTCAAGTCGATGGCGTCTTTCAGTAGACGATAGTCACAAAGGACGCTCAGGACCACCCAATGAATGGCGGCCGTGCTGATTGCAGTAGGGAATCGGTGGTTTGCATAAAAGTTGCCCAGCAGTAACACGCTGGAAGCAATCGCAGCGGTCGTGTTTCCCATCACCGAACGTAAAAGATAGTAGGCGCCTGTCCCGGTTACGACCCAACTCAATAAAAGGTAAAGGCGCGCCCAGGGGCCGTTCCCCCAAAAAGCCTGCATTACACCGGTGAAAATTTCCCGCTCGAAAAACCATCCCTGCAGGGCACTCAGAGCCCCGTACGGATAACCCGCGAGATCGGTTTGGTACTCGGCATGTGGCACCGGGAAAAAGCGAAAAATTCTCCAGAAAAAAATCCCAGGTGTTCATTCGAATCGATATCCACCGGACCTAAAAGCGGCTGAGTGATGTCACCGAGAACCCACCACGCGAGAAGGCCGATTGAAAGCGGGATCAATCCTGCGCCCCAACGCTGAACCCACTTATCACTTACGGCCGCGGTGCGTCCACTCATTGGGCGTCACCGTAGACATTTTTGTTGAATAGTTCAAATGAGTCCGATAATTCTTGTGCACTCGGGCGGGGAGTGGGTGGCTTGAAATTTCTGACAGATTTTGACGGAGTGGTCACGGATCTAACCGATGAAGCTCTCCGGGTTCGCCATCTTTTTGACTCCTACCTAGTCGAACTGTGCGGCCAAGACGAAACACACCAATGCCTGACGATTTGTCAGGAGCAATTACGGGAAAACCCTCATCTCCACGGATGGCGATCGGGTTCGCGCATCTCGGCATTCGCCAACGAGGACGGGTTTATCTATGTGAACGGGCTTGGCGCTTGTCTGGACGACCGCTCGAATGCGGGCCAGACGCTGCCGGCCAAATTCCGATCGGCTTTGAAAAAGGTTGAGTTTGAGTCATTTACCCGACTGGCAAACCACTCCTATCAGACCATGGTGTCGGAAACCGCCAAAGCTCTGGTGAAGCCGATGGATGTGGGGGCCGGCGAGGTTTTAAAAACTTTGCTGAGTCGGGGGCATCAGGTCGTGGTTGTTTCCAACTCGGGTACCGAGCGCATTCGAAACATCCTGGCCTCATCGGAGGTTGCGGAGTATCTAGACGGTCCTGATTCTCCTCTTTCTATCCGGGGTAATGCTCAGAAATTTGTACTGGGCGATTCCGACGATTGTCTCCAGAGCGAAGGGTATCGCGTGTCCGTCGATCGCCCGATCTATCGGTCGATACTGCTCGAGGAGCGTCCGGACGTGGTGGTTGGAGACGTTTTTTCGCTCGATCTGGCGCTGCCGCTGGCACTCTCCCTAAGGGGAGAACGACCGCTCCGTGACACGAGGATGTTTTTACGAAAGCGGCACTACACGCCGAACTGGTCGATACAATTTATGGGCGAGCTAATGAGGGGAGCCAAAGGTGGCATACTTGAACGCTTCGACGAACTACTCGGTGTTACTTAAAATATTCGGTCGACTATTTGATAAGGCGAGAAGAGCAGACGGTGCGCCGGATCATTCTCCGGCCTTTAGGCGCCGACGGGCTGTCAACTGGCTGACGTTGGGTTTTACCTACTCCGCCATGTATATGGGGCGGTACAATCTATCATTCGCCAACAAAGCGCTTTCACAAAATTACGGTTGGGACAAAATCCAGATCGGCGCGATTATCACGACGGCGCTCACGATTTACGGGTTCTCGGCGATTTTTAACGGTCCCATTGCCGATAAGATAGGCGGTCGGCGCGCAATGCTGATCGGCGCCACTGGAACGGTGGTGTTTAATTTTCTCTTCGGACTGGGAGCCTATTTTGGCTTTTTGGGAACGGGGACGTTTCTTCTCGGCTATTTCGCGACCGTTTGGGGATTAAATGCCTATTTTCAGTCCTTCAGCGCACTCGCGCTGATTAAGGTAAATGCCAGCTGGTTCCACATTAAAGAGCGCGGCGTATTTTCGGCGATTTTCGGCTCGATGATCCAAAGCGGGCGCGCGCTTATTTTTCTGGTGGGCGGCATCGTCGTCACCCTGTTGCCGTGGCAATGGGTGTTTTTCATACCGTCGGCTTTGGTCGCCGTCATGGCCTACCTCACTTATCGTTACGTGCAAAACAACCCGGAAGATTGCGACCTGCCGGAACTGGACGTGCAGGACGCATCCAGTGGAGACGTCGGCAAGATCACGGTCGCCTACGTTTTGAAAAAGGTTCTCACCAATCCGATTACGCTAACCATCGCGTTTGCCGAATTTTGCACGGGCATAGTACGCCATGGATTCGAGCAGTGGTTTCCCCGATACATGATTGAGGTACAGCACCTTACCTTGGAGTCGTCGATCTTCCAAAAGGGGGCCTTTACGGTGGTACTCGCGGGAATCGCGGGGGCATTTGCCGCCGGTACGCTCTCGGACTGGGTTTTCAAGGGACGTCGAGCTCCGATGGCCTGTTTGGGGTATCTCACCCAAATAGTTTGCCTTTACGTGGTTTGGAAAGCGCCCAGCATGAATTGGGTGATCGTCGCCTTCGTCTTCAATTCATTCGCGATTTCCGTCGTGCACTCCATGTTGTCCGGCACGGCATCCATGGATTTCGGCGGGAAAAAGGCCGCTGCCACAGCCGCCGGAATTTTCGATGGAATGCAGTACCTCGGTGGATCCGTCGTCGGTATCGGCATGGGTTACATGCTGGAACATCTCGGCTGGAGCGCGTGGGGGCCGAGCATGATCGGATTCTCAGTCATAGGCGCCGTCCTCATGATGTTTCTCTGGAACGCCCGTCCCAAAACTAAAATCGCTTGAATCAACGGGCAGCGTTTCACGGGCCTGCCGATTCACGAGCCTGAATGAGCAGGAGCGTTTTCGTAAGGCAGTCGATTTCCGCCTCGGAGTTGTCGCAGTGAGGCGATACGACGATATACTTTGAGGATGCGATTTTCATTTCATGGACCTGAATTCCGTGTAATCGCCACAGGTCACCCACAAGGTCAAGCGACGCCAGTTTCTCAGGGACCAAAAAAGCGGTCATCGGGCCATTGAGTGTGTCGTCTTGGGACCTGAGTGCCGGCCACCCCAGGTCGCGTTCGATTACGGAGACCGCATGCCGATTCAAATCGCGAATTTGATTTCGAATAGTAACCGGCCCCCCATTCTCCCACCAGGCAACGAGATCTTTTATTGCAAAAAACGGCGCGAAGTCGTGACAACCCTTCAACATCATCGATGTGGCAAATTCGTCGCCTCCTCCAAATTGGCAAGGCGACGACTGTGAATCGAAAGTATTCCATCCGGCCTCTTGAAGCGAAAACCGATCCCGGACCCGTGGGTGAATACGCGCAAAGGCGGTTCCCTTGGGCCCCCGAAGGTACTTGTAAAGGCTCGAACCGTAAAAATCGATTGCTCCTAGACTGCTCATATCTATGGCAAGCGCGCCCACCGCATAGGATGCATCGACTGCAAAAACGACCTGCCGGTTATCTAACCTGTTTTCTAATGCAAGCGCGATTTCCTGAATAGGCAACACCAGCCCTGTTCCGCCCACGACGTGACTGAGCAACAGAAGACCGGTGCGCGCGGACACCTGGCTCGTAATCGATTCGGTCAAAGATGCCCGCGTCAGTTTTCTAAAGGCCGTAATACTCGAAGGCATGGGGAGAATGCGCAGACTCAGATTCTCTCGCTCCGACTTGAGACGGCAAATATTCAAAATGCTACCGTACTCATGCTCGCCCACCAGAATCTCCGAACCTTGAGGGAGTGAAACACCCAAGAGAAAGGTGTTGAACGCGGCCGTTACGTTTGCCCTCAAAAAAAGCTCGTTGGGGTCGGCGCCCAGAAATCTAGCTAAACTCACTTGGGAATTCCAGAGTTGGCTCCAGGCAGCTTTGAGTCCTTGGGTCGGGTTTTCCTCAAAGGCCACGTGGTGGTCTCGGATTGCCCGAACGATTTCAGCCGGGCACCTTGAAAGATTGGCGGAGTTTAAATACACCCCATCAGCAGTTACCAAATTCGTGAGGAATTTGGAATGAATCTATTCGCAATCGTGAGTCAGCTGGTCGTTTATTGCAAACCGGAGCGTGGCGATGGCCTTGTCATCCCATGTCCCTAGAGTTTGAGCCACGACATTGCCCTTGCAATCCACTACGTAGCTCGACGGGTAAGCCTGAGTACCAAGCTGAAGATTGAGCAAGGTGTCTCCATCCATGAGGACAGGGTGGTTCGGGTGGTGTTTGGAAATCCAGGACTGGTAATCACTCTTTTTCCGGTCGATGCCGATATCCAGAAATCGAACGCGAGGCTCGTGCTCATATTGCTCGGCCAACAATTCAACCTGGGGTGCATTCAGATTACAGGGCGGACAACTATTGAAAAAGCTTTCAATGACGAATATCGAATTAGGATAATCGACGCTTTTATACATCGTGTTTGGGGTCGGATGGTTCATCCAGAGCAGCGAGAAGGGACGAATGGCTGCGGTGCTAAACCCCGAGAAAAATAGCGCGACTAGTAAAATGGATTTCATGGCGTCCTCCTTGATTAGACCGGGACTCAATCCAAAATGAGATCCCACTGGGCTTATCGGGTTTTGAGGGGATTGCTTGAGCGCCACGCGTTATCAGATTCTGTCGGCCATCACGATCCAATGGCCCGACAAAACACTAATTACAACTTACAGAAAACGGAACGCCGGTGTTCGTAGATGCTTTGACGTAGGCCGATTTCCCGCGTTCGGGGATTTCGAGATTTGTCTTAATCATTCGGTAATCCCACAGTGGGGCATCACCCTTATCAAATACCGGCGCCCAAAACCTGTTACCAAACGGATTCCAGTGGCCTGGATGTTTCAGCCCGGTTCCC
>CAZRVZ010000215.1:0-13529 GCA_964603655.1 uncultured Pseudobdellovibrionaceae bacterium
CCCTCCTACCGAACGCGATTAGCCTGGTAAAACCAGCGACTTAAAGCCGTATTCTCGTGGCTTCAGGGGAATACGCCAAAAGTGTCGTGAAAGTAGACATATGGGGCGGCGGCGTATTCTTTGCGATACGCTTGAAAACAGAAGAGAACCCCGCCCGGCAGGGTATTGGCGTGCGACTTGCACAATCACCTGATTGAGCCAGCTTGAGATGGTGTGCTGGAGAACCATTATGAACAGTGGATTTGTTGGGAGTTGTACAATGCGAAGACTAGTGGGTGTTGCTTTGGTCGTATTGGTGGCGGTCATAACTTTGTCCGGGTGTTCACGCAAGCGTACGACCTCGAGCAACTACGGTTTGAGTTATTGTGACGGCCCTCTCGGCCAGTTTGACGTCTATACGATCCCTAATGCGGGCGGGCTTTACGATGTATATGTCGTGCCCTATCGCGTGACCTCCCCGGGAGATAGAGTCACTATTGGTATCGCCAACGGCGGCCTGGACTCCCAGCGCACGTTGGTTTCAGAGGTTGTTATCCAGAACGATCAGGAGATCTTAGCCGGATCGATTTCTGGTAATGAGCTAATGGACAAAGAGATGCTGGGAATCAAGTTGTTTAGCGCGAGTTCTCAGTCCCTCTTGGGAGATCGGCAGAACGATAACTACTGCTCCCTCCCGATGCCGGGTGATTCTGGAACTGCGGCGCAATAGACTGCCGGCAAAACAGAACCCACGAATTTCTTTCGACTATCGAAAACCCCAAGTAGACAAAGCTTGCAACACGCTATTTGCAGCGCTGGTAAACCCCTAATCCTGTTGAAACTTAAAAAACTTGCCGCGCTCGATGATTCTTTCGGCCATCGCGTGAATGGGAACGTCGTTGGGGCATAACGTTGTGCAGGCCTCGCATTGTGCGCAGGGGATCCATTCAGTTAATAATATTCCGGCCTCGTGGGGGGAGCGTCCCGGCCCGAGCATGAGGTATTTTGGCTCGAATCCCGCGGGCGCGCTACCGTCTAACACGGCTGTGCACGTAAAGGTGCACAGGGAACAAGCCTGGCACTTTTGATAGGATGCCATCTGTTCTCGTTCGAGAGTCCCAATGGGGAGGATCCCGTCGTGGCGAAAATGGCCGAGAAAAACTTCGGAGTTGTTCCGCTGGCGCCAAAAAACGACAAATCGCGATAAAAGGTGAAACAGAAAGGTAACCGCCAGCGCAACTCTTGCTAAAAACCTAGGCATTTTGCACGCAAAGGACCCCGGTCAACGCCGCGGCCCCCAGTCCGAGTCCCTCGAGCGCCCAATCGACACCACCCAGAATTGAGCCGCAGGCCCGGACATTTTGAATAGGCGTGGTGCCAGACCCATCCCGGGGGACTCCTCCTTTATCGATCCATAGCCCCAGTTTTGCCCAGCTTTGCGGCTCGGAATAAGTTTTCTGCGCCCAATCCAGTTGGGAGCGCAGTGCGATGGATTCTGACGTGCGCCCCGTAAAAAGAGGGAGGTTGATTAACGACTCGGAAACGGCTTCGTAACCCAGTCGAATTCCACCTCCAAACAATTTTCCCGTCGCAAGAACTACCGCTTTTGGTTCAAAGTTTTGCGGCCCTGCCTCGCTGCTGACCAGGACTCTGTCGATCCGGCCGTTCTGGCAATTAAGGGTGATTTTCTTTGCCCGGATATGTGGAATTTGACGCTCTAACAGTGAGGCTTCAATGGCTTGGTGTAGGCGATAACCAGCCGAGGGTTCCAGCGTCGCCAAACATTCTCCAAATGGAATTTGCAATCGTGACTGCGCAGCCATTCGGACCTTTTCAGAAAATAGTGGTGGTAACAAAATGAAATCAGCTTTTGCCCGTTCCGCACAGTCGCTCAACAGGCTTAAAAAAAGATCGCGTTTTTTCTCATCATGATTCAATAATGCGAAGATCCGCGGAAGCGGCCAGTCGATCCCGTTTTCTGGAAAAGGGAGTTCGAGTGAGTTCCATTTTATTTCGGGCCGATTTGTTTCTGGAAACGAGGTTGAGAGGCCATTTAATACCTCGATTTGTTGCCAGCGCCACCGTTTTGATCCGACCAATCCAACTTTTTTTCCGGAAAGGTTAGCCGCGGTTGCATTCGCTTGAACAGCTTGCGCGCCATAGCAATAGCGCCACTCACCCAACGAGGTTGGCAGGCAATAAGGACGGTCCCACGACCACGCGATCTCGATGTGGGGGGCGAGTGCTTGGGATATCCGTTCGGAACTCTGGCGGGCCAAGGCGGGTGTTAAGTCGGAAACGGATTCCGCCAAGATATCTTTCCACGGGGTCAAGCTGAACGAGGATTCAAACGAGGCGTCGCGAACGGCCCTGCCGAAACTCCACGCACCGGACGAAAGGGCGCTGGCGCCAGGGCCCAGGCTCAGCACGGCCACCGATTTTTTGCGGTCTTTTAGCGAGACGGCTGCCGCATAGCCCGCCAGTCCGGAACCAATCACGAGCCACTCCGAACTGTCTTGGTTAATCACTTTGAAACCCCGGAAGATCGAGGCGAGTTCATTAGGCGCAGGTACCGGGCATATTCCTCTTGCTTCGCCTGCTCACCAAAAAGAACCGGTAGATTTCCCCCAAAACGTCGATCCGAGAGGTGGGCCGCTTGGTGATGAGTCTCGTCGTTATTCCAATGCAGCAATTTACCCATAAACATTGCCGTGCGGTCGGCGCAGCGGCACGACTGGCAAGGGCCCATTCCTAGACGGGTGCGTCTTCGTATATCGCTGAGACGGGTCGCCCACTCCTCTTTCACGCAGTAGGCAACCTCGGCGGCGATCACCTGATCGCACTCACAAAGCGTCTGGGCCATTTCCTTGTCGTGGCAGGCCATATCCAAAATGGTTGCGGCCTTGGTTCCGTGCCGATACATGAGACGTTTTACCGTGAGTGGATCGAGGCCTGTGCGTCTGGCCTCATCGATCCACGGCAGATCTGCGGTGCAGCCGGGAAGTAGCTCTAGATGAGTGCGGCACTCGGCGCGCTTTTTGAGTTTAGTACACAGGCGGTCGGTCATCTCCTCGGCCATGAGGCGATACGCTGCCAGCTTTCCCCCAATCATCGTGAAAAGTCCGTCGGCACCGTCGGTGGCGTGGTCGTATATTGCATGTTCGCGGCTGAGAGAACTTTCGTCCATTCCCCAGCCATGGACTGTCGGTCTGATTCCGACAAAGGCCCGCATAATTCGGTATTCGGAAAGGTTTGGAAAATAGCGCGTGACCGCCTGCATGAGATAGCCGACGTCGTCCTGAGTAATCGTCACCTGATCGGGGTGTCCGTAAAAGTCGTCGTCTGTCGTTCCGATAAGCGTTGTGTGTTCATGCGGTAAAATGAAAACGCTTTCCCGGCCATCGACGGCCTTACACACCATCGAAACATTGACGATACGGCGATCCAAAACCAGATGGACCCCTTTCGACGGGCGCATTGAGATCGACGGCATGGTTTTTGGATCGATGAATGGAGCCCAGGGTCCGGCAAGGTTTACGATCGCTCTGGCGCGCAGAAGTCGGCGTTCGCCCCCGTCCGGCAGTATCTGCAACCCAATGGCGACGCCATTCTGGATAACCACCTTTTCCACCCGGGTCCGGGGAAAATACTGTGCTCCGGCCATGACCGCGCTTTTTGCATTGAGAACCACCAGCCGAAAGGGGTCGGTTCCCCATTCATCCATTGTGACCGCGCCTCGAATATCGGGCGCGAACCCTGGATCGATTCGGCGGACATCCTGCGCCGACAGCCTGACATGTGGTTTTCCTCCTTTGATGGCGGAAAACCGATCGTACGCCTTACAAAATGCCTCTACCATCTCGATGTAAATTTTCGGATCGGAATCCAGCGCAGGAATCAAAATGGGAATCCGAAACAAAAGGTTGGGCGCGATTCGCTGAATGGCGGCGCTGTCTTCGCACGATTTGCGGGTTGTCTCGCGTTCAGTCTCCAGGTAGCGCGGTCCGCCGTGGATCATTCCCGAACAGGCGCCCGTACTTCCGGCACAAAGATCGTTTTTTTCGATCAGTGCCACCGAAAGGCGGCGCATGGCGCAGTCGCGGGCCACACCTGCGCCGTTGATTCCGCCGCCGATTATCGCGACGTCGAAGACTGTGTCCGCCGGTGCGCTCATTTAGGGGGCGCGACCCTAATGAATAGCTCGTCCAGCTGCCTGCTATCGATGGTCGAGGGCGCCCCACTCATTAGGCAGCTGGCCTTCTGAGTTTTTGGAAAGGCGATAACATCTCGGATGGCATCACAACCGGTCAGTATCATCGCAATACGGTCGACTCCGAACGCGATACCACCGTGCGGGGGGGTACCGTATTGAAGTGCCTTTATAAAGAATCCGAAGCGTGCTTCGGCCTCTTCTCGGGAAATACCCAGGACGTCGAACATGCGCGCCTGAGATTTGGAGTCGTAAATCCTCAGACTTCCACCGCCAATCTCAATTCCGTTGAGAATCAGATCGTACGCGCAGGCACGAACCTTCTTAAGTTCCTCCGGAATATTTGAGTTTAAGAATATCTCCAGATCCTCTGGATGCGGGCGGCTAAACGGGTGATGGGCGGCATAAAACCGTTCGTCTCCAGAGTTAAACTCCAACAACGGAAAGTCCGTTACCCAAAGAAACTCGTAGGGGTGGTCGTTCTGATAGCCGAGGCGTTTTCCATATTCCAGTCGAAGTGCCGACAGGGCGTTGTTTACGATGGTGTCCGGTCCACAAACGAGAAATGCCATCGCGCCGCTTTTATAGGGTAGTTTTGCCTCTATTGCCCGCTTGACGGTGTCGTCAAAAAACTTGGCCTGTGGAGATTGCCAGTCGCCGGGGGATTTCAGTCGTATCCAGGAGATGCCCTTGGCGCCAAAAGGAGCGACCTTTTTGATTAAACCGTCGAGCTCGCTTCGGGAAATAGGCTCCTTCTCCTCGAAACAGAGCGCCTTGAGAATGCCGCCCTTTTCCACGGCCTCGCGGTAAACCTGAAAGCTGCTTTGAGAGGCTTGCGCTGTGAGGTCCACAAGCTTTAGCGAGATTCGGGTGTCTGGCTTATCTGATCCGAAATCGCGCATCGCCTCATCGTAGTGAATGCGCTGGAATGGTGTTGTCACCTCCACCCCGTGAACGGCCTTCAATATTCTTGTCATCAGGCCTTCATGTAGCGACAGGATGTCTTCCTGATCCACGAACGACATCTCGACGTCTATCTGAGTGAATTCGGGCTGTCGGTCGGCGCGCAGATCTTCGTCCCGGAAGCAGCGAGCTATTTGCACATAGCGATCGAGTCCCCCGATCATGCAGAGTTGTTTCAGCGTTTGGGGAGACTGGGGTAGTGCGTAGAAGTGTCCCGGGTGGACGCGACTCGGAACGAGATAATCTCGGGCACCTTCTGGGGTGCTCTTGTATAAAATCGGGGTTTCAATTTCCCAAAAACCATTTTCAAAATAAAAATCTCGGGTTACCTTGAGAAACTCATGACGAATACGGAGGTTTTTTTGTAATTCGGGACGCCGGAGCTCGAGATAGCGGTGAGTCAGTCTCAGGCTTTCATCCGTTTCTCCTTGAGTGGGGGAATCGTCGTGAAGGGAGTAGGGCGGAGTTAGGGCGCGACTCAAGAGCTCGAGCTCGGAGACAAGAACCTCTATATTTCCGGTCGTTATATTACGATTCTCCATTCCAGCGGGTCGGCGTCGGACGGTGCCCATGACCGATACGACGAATTCCTGTCGCAGCGAACTGGCATCCGGAATCGAGGTTGAGCTCGGATCAAAAACAATCTGCAATATTCCGGATCGATCTCTTAAATCTATAAAAATCACGCCGCCGTGATCGCGCCAGCGATCCACCCAACCTGAAACCGTGACCCGATTTCCGACTGTTTTATCGTTGATGTCCGTACATTTGTGGGTCCGCTTAAGTTTCACGTATCACCTTATTCTTAAGATAGGCCGGAAGCCCTTCGAGTGGAACCTCGGCCTGTTCTCCGGTTTTCATTGTTTTGATAAGTGCAACCGATTTCAAGAGCTCATCGTCGCCCACGACGACGGTGAAGGTTGCATCGCGCTTATCCGCAAGTTTTAGCAAATTTTTAAGACCTTTTTCCGAATCGTAACTCATTTCCGCCGGGATCCCGTCGCGCTTCAAGGTGAAAGACAATCTGTACAGGAATTCGAAGGCCTTCATCCCTAATGGCGCCAAAAATACCATTTGTTTTTTCGTTGGCACAGGAAGTTTTCTGGCCGCCTCGAGAGCCAGTATTACCCGTTCCATTCCCGAGGCGAAACCGACACCGGATATGTCGGTCTTTCCAAAATGTGCCGCGAGACCGTCGTAGCGACCGCCACCGCCCAGCGCATCCTGCGCCCCGAGTGCTCCCGGTTGGGACGCGGTGAACTCAAATGCCGACCGAACATAGTAATCCAATCCCCGGACAATCGAGGGATCGTTTTCAAAGGGGATCTCTAAAAGCCTGAGAGCGCTCTTTACGCCGCCGTGGTGCTCAATGCATTCGCTGCAAAGGCTGTCCGCAATCTTGGGCGCACGAGCAGCGATGGTCCGACACGATTCATTCTTACAATCCAGTACCCGCATCGGGGCTCGCTCCAGGCGAATTTGGCACTGTTCGCAAAGATCACCAGTGACCCCCTTTAGAAACTGAGTCAGCAACTCCCGGTAGGCGGGACGGCACGCTTTGCAGCCAACGCTATTGATCCGGGTTCGAAAATCGGACAGACCTAACCGACGAAAGAGCGTATCCACAAACGCGATGAGCTCGGCATCCGCGCGGGGTGAGGGGTCCTGTATAATTTCGGCGCCGAACTGATGGAACTGCCTCAACCGACCCTTCTGAGGGCGTTCGTGGCGAAACATCGGCTGATAATAATAATAGTGCTGCGCTCCAGCGGCCTGATGCAGCTGGTGTTCAATAACCGCTCTGATGAAGGACGCCGTTCCCTCGGGCCTAAGGACAAGCACCTCGTCAGGAAGGTGAATGGTGTACATTTGTTTTTCCACGATATCGCTCGTGTCACCCACCGTTCGGGAAAAGACCTCTATTTTTTCCAAGGTTGGGGTTCGAATTTCCGAAAAACCGAAATCGGCCATTGTTGCTCGAATCTGTTTTTCTAAGGGCAACCATTTTTCCAGCTCGGTGCCGAATAGGTCATTCATGCCCCTGACGGATTTGATTTCCAAAACGTGCCCCCACTCACCCAAAAAAAAGTGCCATAACTTTGGTCGTTTGACGTCACTCAGACTATCAAAAAAAGGAGTTTTTGACACTACTGGCCGACTGGGAGTAAAACCAACCCGCCTTTTTCAGAAAGGGAACCGATGCCGCTCCAACGCACACGCATGACGGACCATTTCGGAACTGCCAGTGACAAATGCTCAGTACGAGCTTGTATCACGCTGGTGCTGGTACTCCTTATTGCCCTAATTGCCCGGATTCTCGATGCCGCTCCAACGCACACGCAGGTTGCTAAGCAAGATTCGATCGAGCCGGTAGCCCCGGTTCGCGAGCGTTCGACTTCTGCGATTTTTTCGAGAGATTTCCCGACCATCATTGCCATGGGTCCCGGCCTTGCCTTCTTGGATGATAAGACGGGGTGGTCATTTAATATTAATGGTGCTTCGCAGTTTAATGTGGATATGCCGGTATTTTATGGATTTGACGCGGCTGTTAACATTTGGCGACCCAGCGAAACCGACAGTCAGACGGGCATTCAGTTGCTCCCGACGGCCTATTTTCTTTTTGAGGTCTTAAATTCCCGGGAAATCTACCCGTATATCGGGATGTCGTTTGGGCCGATGGTAAAAGTTCGCCGTCTCGGCGTCGGAGAGAAGGCCGATACCAAAACCGATCTGAATTTGATGCTTCTGTTTCGCTCGGGAATTGCCGTCTCTTTGGCCTCAAACGCCTGGTTTCATTTCGAGCCCAAATTCGGTCTGCTTGCCGGCAAAATGATATTTCTGCCCCAGATGACCGCCGCATTCCTATTTTGAAATGGGGACGTAGCTATTGGTCGTACTCATCACAGGAGCTAATAAGGGATTAGGATTTGAGGCTGCGCGCCAGCTGGGTCAGCTAGGGCATCGTGTTTTTGTCGCCTCCCGAGCTCCGGAAAAGGCGAATGCGGCGGCTGAAAAGCTTAGGGCTTCTGACATCAACGCCGATGCTTTGCAAATCGATGTTTGCGATCTCGAGTCTATTGAGCGGGCCCGAAAACAGTTTGAAAAATTGTGTCCGTGCCTCGATGTGCTCATAAACAATGCTGGCGTGCTTTTAGATCAGAAGATAGCCGCATCGTCTCCGGACATGACGGCGTGGCGTGAAACTTTGAATACGAATGTTTTGGGTGCCGTCGCCGTTACGGGTGAGTTTCTTCCGCTTATTCGACGTTCAAGTTCAGGCCGCATTGTGAATGTGAGCAGTATCCTGGGTTCGCTCGAATACTTTGCAAACCCAAAGCAGTGGGCCGACGACTGGGCGACCGGGAGCGCGGCCTACCGAGTATCGAAGGCTGCCCTAAACATGTTTACGCTGAGCCTTGCGGCCGATTTGAGGACGACCCAAATTAAGGTGAATTCGGCCCATCCCGGCTGGGTAAAGACCGACATGGGCGGTGAATCAGCTCTGCTGGGAATTGAAGACGGGGCGAAAACAATGGTTCAGTTGGCCACATTGCCGGATTCTGGTCCCACCGGTGGTTTTTTTCACCTGGGCAAAAAGCTGCCCTGGTAGAGCCCGTGACGCGGCCGGGTTGTGTCTGCTGTGTTTGCCATTCTGCCGTGGACGGCTTGCCGACTGCGCGATTGTTTGGCAATTTGTGATGGATGGTCACTGAGTGAAGCGAGTGAAGTCTGGTAAGCTAGTAAAGTCTGTGAAGTCAATTGGGAGATCGTCTAATGGTAGGACAGTAGGCTCTGACCCTGCGAATCTAGGTTCGAATCCTAGTCTCCCAACCATTGGAACGAAGTGCACAATGGTGATCGCGATATTCAAAAACGCGACAGCGTTTTTGCTCCCTAGACTAGGATGAGAAAGCCGGAGGCGAGAGCAAAGCGAGGTGACGACCGAGCGTTCGAGCCGAGGCCGGCCCGCAGGCGACGAGTGAAACGAGTCGACCGGAGGGCGAATCCTAGTCTCCCAACCAATTGACCAACTCTCGCTGGTTACACGCCCCCCGAAAATTCACTAACGATTAACACTCAACCTTAAGATTAACCTACAGCGCCGTAGGCGTTCTGGTGGGCCGCCCCTTTGACAATTCGCATTATAATAAGTACAATGTACATATGAATTTGCGGTTCGTCTGGGATGAAGCCAAGAACAAAGAAAACATCCGCAAACACAGGGTCTCCTTTGAGGAGGCAAAAACTGTGTTCTTGAACTTTCCCCTGGAAGTATTTCATGATCCTGACCACTCCGTTACGGAGGAGCGATACGTGGCTGTAGGCTTTAGTGACCGTGGACGAGGGCTCCTAGTTGTTCATTGTGAGAACGCCAAGGGAACAGAGATCCGCATCATCTCTGCGAGAAAGGCCAGCAAGACTGAAATGAAATCGATTTTCGGAGGTGAACTATGAGAAAACAATACGACTTTCGGAAGCTAAAACGTGCAGAACCAAAATATCTGAAACGCCTGAAGGAGGCAGTCACCATTCGGCTAGACCCTCATGTCATCGAATATTTCAAACGACTGGCGAATAAGACGGATATTCCCTACCAAAGCCTAATCAACTACGTCTTGCGTGATTACGCGGTCCATGGGCTAGAACCGTCCGCTAATTGGAAACCGGAACCCCATAAGAAATCCAACCTAGGTTAGATGAAGATTGCCATTATCGGATGCTCCGGATGGATTGCACACTATTTGGCGCTAGCTTTGCCTGGCCGCGCCCAAAGAGCATCTATAATCGGCACCTACAACAGTAGGAAACCTTCTATCAGCTTTCCTACTGTGTCCTTGTCAAACGCTGACCACGATCAAATGCTCGATCTACTCGAGCGCGAGGAGGTTACCTCGATAGTGAACATGACGCGGGGAGAAGGCGAAGTTGACTTCGCCATGCATCGGAAGCTGATCGACTTTGGCAATAGCCATGGCGTTCACTATTCTTACGCATCCTCGTTCAACGCCTGTGATGCCCAGCTGGAGCACGACCACAATGAGTCGGAACTCCCCTCAGCCCAAAGTGAGTACGGAAAATTTAAGACCCGGTGCGAGCAGGCCCTTTCAAGTCTTTCCAAGAAGTTCGCGATCTTTCGTTTTTCTGCAACTCACGGGTGGGCACCAAACCGGTGCGCAAGAACGGAGGAGTTTCTAAAAAAGATCGCCAGCGGTGAGAAGGTCATTGTCCCTCAAGGAATCATCCAGAACCGAACCGCGGTATCCGATTTGGCGGCTATGATGGCTGCGGTGATCGCAACGCACGGTGAGGGCGTATTTCACCTAGGAACTGTGGATGCCAGTGATGAGGTCGAGTTCCTGAAAAAGCTGGCAAACGAGTTTGGCCACGACCCCTCCCTAGTCTTGGCGGGTGACCCCATGCCTACAAACGCCAATATGGTTCCCGGAAAGGTTTTCACGATGTTCGGGGAGGAATTCCGCCGGACCGAACGGAATACGCTCCTAACGGTCGGAAAGATTCCTGAGTTAGCTCACCTTCGGCGCCCGCAAAGTTCGATATGAGTCCAGGAAGGCCAACCATTGTGAACGAAGTGCACAATGGTGTTCGCGATATTCAAAAACGCGACAGCGTTTTTGCTCCCTAGACTAGGACGAGAAAGCCGGAGGCGAGAGCAAAGCGAGGTGACGACCGAGCGTTCGAGCCGAGGCCGGCCCGCAGTCGACGAGTGAAACGAGTCGACCGGAGGGCGAATCCTAGTCTCCCAAACAAGTCGGATGGATGCCGAATTTCCTTTTTTTCGTCAGGTAATTTCACAACTTAGTTGGTTCGACAGAACATTTCTCGCCATTTTGAGGAGATTATTGCAGGAATGATTTTCACATTAAGAATAGATTTCGGCGAGGGATCGTCGCAGTTAGATCGGTTTCCGCAAACGTCTCGCGCGATCGAAATGTTGCGCTACATTCTCTTTAGGAATTTCACTCTTAGAATGGTGGGCGGCGCCAAGAACTAGAACTGTGCGAGGATTTTTCGATCGGGGCCGTCTAGTTGGCACTGGAGATTGCCTGAACACACTGGCGTGCCGTCGGGGTGAAAGTAGAAGTAGCCCCATTTTCCTTCGTACTGTTTCAACGTCCTTAGGTGCTTGAGAACCTTTTCGCCTCCCGCAATAACCCCCGTGGCCCAGGCGTGTGCCCGAGCTCCCGAGAGATCATCCGAGGCGAAAATTACAATTTTTAGAATCTCACCCTCCGAAGACGCCTTATCGGACACATCTTCAGGAGTGATTACCTTGCTACCCAAACGGGAGGACACCGAGGTATTGATATAGCCGCTTTTGAGTTTCACGGTGGCGTAGGGCACAGAATCGAAAACGGGATCGGAAATCACTATCGACGTCTTCGTAACCGATGAGTCCCTCACGAGAATATCTCCGGCAACATCCACCACCCAACGCCCAGGAATATTAACCTTCAGGGAGTCGAGCACGAAGCCTTCCCAAAGTCCCCCGAAATCCCTCTTGGGATTTTTCTTCTTTTCATAAAGCACGTCGAAATAACCCAACGTCTCCTGGCGGAACGATTGCGCTAATCGGTCAAGCTCAGCGGTCTTGGCAGTAAAATGGTTTTCGCAAATTCCACTGGGCAAAGGTGAACGCCAACGGCAATCGGGATCAAAATATTCCCTCCCCTCTTTATTCATTTGCGAAAGCGCCGCTTGAATAGCAGTAGCTTTCTCACTAGTCTCCGCGTCCCAATTCACCGTGACCCCAAACATTGTGTATTGATTGGCCCCAAAAATCGAAGGGGACAAAAAAATGAGCGTGGAGCAAAACTTTCTGATCATTCTTCACCGCCAGGGGCAGCGCCGTCGTAAATCGGCCATTTATTCTTAGTTTTCAATTGTTCGCGAACCTTGGACAGGTGGAGAACGAATGTCCCGAAGGAATTGCCTGCCTGTTTAGGGTATTTCATCTCAGAGAGTTTGCTCATACTCGCATTGAAAGCCTGGGGCTGCTCGCCCTTGGCCCAACGATGGATCAGCTTCAACTGGTCCTTGTCGTTGGATATCCCAACGAGGCGTTTGATATCTTGTTCATCGAGCAATAGCTCGGCCCCCCCATTCCAATAGTACAGACGATTCTTGAGCACCTGAAGGAGCTTCCCATCGCTCCCCACTGCAATCTGATACCCCTGCGCCCGACAGGAACCGCTGGAACAAGCGTAATAAAGAGGCCCACCGTACTCCACCACCCAGGCGTCGTTGGGGAGACCCGCCCGTTCTTTGGGCGGCAACGAAGTAATCTTTCTCATCTTGATCGCAGGGCCGGATCGCCCGCTCTTCTTGTCCTTTTCTGAAAATGGACTGATTTGCGTGACCGTTTCATGGGAGCTAGCCAAGTTGGAGAGGCCTGAATAGTAGTTCTTGGAAAAGTCTTCCCAAGCAGGAATGTCGCTTAAGGTGGGAGAGATTTGTTTGTATTGCTTCATTTGCGCAACGAAGGCCTTTATCGGAATGCAAAAATCCACCCCATCCGAGGGCCCAGCAAACGCATAGGTCGGCTGCCTTTTCTGAATCTTCCGATACTCCTCGTCCATTTCTTCGGAGTGTCTCTCTCTTTTCACGATGCGAACCGTAAACTCCCCCTCTTGGCAGTCCGGTGAGGGCGTAACTATTCGCACGTCGAAAGGACCGAGAATGAGCCGAGGCCGTTCTCCTAGGAACGATTTGGCAGGATACACAGTTACTGGAAAATTATGCCCGTAGGAAAAGTTTGGTTTGACGTTGGGCACATTGGAATCAATCGGTTCAGCCTGTTTGCCAACAAACACATCCGAAGTCGGTTCTAGCGCATCATTGAAATCAGCGCAGGGGAGGTGCCCACTGCAGCGTTCACCATTGCCAGGAGTATCTTCATTCCTTCCAACGCTGGCCTTCATGAGACAATAGTGGGTGAATCCGCCCCAACCTCTCAATTCGTTACTGACTCTGGAGAAGATGACCAGGTCTCCTGTCTTAAACGAAATCGTGTCCGGCTTGAGCGGTGAATAGATATCTCGCTTCACACGATAAACAATATTGAAATCGGGGTTATTTTTCCAAGTCTCGGGGGCCTCTTCGCGAGGTGGCAGGGTGGCATGGTTGGTTTTTGGGGGATTGGGAGGCGCGGCCCCGGCACTATGCGCAACACAAAGACTCAGAAATCCAAGTAGGATCTGTTTCACTCTTGTTGTTTCTCCACTTCCGAGAAGATACTAAAATTCTGTGCGCCCGGCGATCACTTTACCGCAGAGAGAACCAGTCCCCACCACGGCGGCCTGCGAGGTGGTCTGACGCCTTGTTCTGAGGACTACGTCGTGGATGGGGTTATCTGTAA
>CAZRVZ010000216.1:0-10835 GCA_964603655.1 uncultured Pseudobdellovibrionaceae bacterium
ATGCTACGATCGAGCGCTTATCTTCGTTATGCTTCGTCGCGGCTCCTAGGAGTACGAGGAGTACACCGTCGTCGCCGCTTCTCGCCTAACTCGATGAACGCTCGTCTCGCTATCGCAAAACTTATGAAAGGAGCCATACGAACACACGGGCAAAGTACGAACGGTTTTCATTTACGCCGAACAACTGCCAGCCCGGCTCGGACAAGACAGGACCAAAAACGGCCATCAATGATTTGTAATTGACGAGAAATGGCAGGACGCGTCACGACGACAACTTTCGTAAATGGACGCGATAATTATGGATATCTAAATGAAATGAAGCGTTTACGCTTTTCGCAGTCGCAGCGCTCGGTTTGAGTTTATCACTGGCGAGAAACTTGCACGCGTGTACACCTGAAAAATCGCGGCAATCGCCGTGGTTAAAGAAATGCCCAAGGCCCTACTGAGCGTTTTCGTGAGGAGCGTCAACAATGAACAACGTAAAGCTTTTGAGTGGAATTCTTGCCATCTGCCTAATATCCATCAGCTGCGCCCGTAAAAAGACCCTGGATGATTGGTCCAGACAATGGGTCAGTACCGTCACCATTGGATCGGCTGTGGAATTGGGACTGCGCCAAGACAGTAAGTTCACTTTTAACGTCGATTCGCACTGCTTTCAGCAGGTCCGTTACGTAGATGATAAAGGCGTGCAGCAATCCGAGCAGCTGGAAATATTCAGTGAAGCCTGTCCTTCGGGCAGTGTGTTACTCGGCGGGGACAATCGAATAGCTCGCTTTGCGACCCATTCAGCTGGAGGCTCAGCCATTGAATTTGGAAATGATGCCACCAGGCCTTTCGGCCGTGTTCGCGAGGAAAGCACGTTTACCGCCACTCGATTGATTCTAGACGCCCTGTGCAATTATGTGGAAGGTGAAAGCACCCAGAATTACTCGGCCAACTGCAGCGTCGTCGTAAACGAGGGTAAAATCTCTGAGATCAAAGCCAAGTAATTTTTGCATTTACTAACCAGTTCATAACTAGGATTACATTCCGAGTCTTCGATGTCATCTCTATGGCATCGTCTCAAAACGCGATGTCCGTGGTAAGTTTACTAATAGTCTCATTAGTAACTGGTGCCAGTAACTTCAGCCGGAGGGTAGATCAATACTTTAGTTACTCCCCGAAGGAGCTCGTGGTAAATTATATTCCACCCGCTGATAAAAAGCTGCTAGACGACCAGGCGAAAGTCGAAGCCGAATTGATTGAAAACCTATTTGCAACCACACCTGATCACTACATCGCCGATAAAACGGCCAGGAAAGACGCAGCACTCTTCGTCGGCTATCGTAGAGCCGTGCTTCGCGTCCTCATGGGCGAAATGAGCCAAGAGGACCAATCGCTATTTGAAAAGATCTTTCAAGAACAGACCCGTATAGCCATGGATGAGGTAGCCACCAGGCATCGTGAGTTCACCGAACGCGAAAGACAACACATTAGTAAAGCTAACGTTTAGATTAGGCCAGGACACCATTAACTCAAGCCGGCGCCGCGCGCAGATTGCCACCGGAGCCAAGGCCGCGCGAGTCCAGGAGGAGCCTGCCCCGCGTCCTTGAAATTCCCCGACCCTCCAATTCGTTGAGCGCGATATAGCGGCGAGCAATTGTCAGAGCTCGTCCCCACTCCACGATACGACTAAACGCAAGCCCGGTCCAAAATCGGCCGAAAGCTTTACCCTTTCGGGCGCCCGTTACGGCGAGAGCAACTTCACACGAAAAACGGCGTAAAAAATTGGCGAACCCTTCCCGGGTCTGAGCCTGGATGAGTAGATGCACGTGGTTGCCAACGTTTGCCCATTCCATTACGCGGACGTGGTGCCGATGAGAGACCCTAATCAAGATGCGCTTTACGGAATTGACATTAGGCCTCGCTAGTAACGATAGCGCCCCTTTGGCTTTCTCCGCCCGAAGCACCAGGTGCATCGGACGATTGGTCACTACGGGACGCCTGGTTTTTCTCACACCCCGTCCCAGTTCGCCACCATGACAACTCACGCGTTTGGTGACCTTGAAGAAGGTCAGTTGTTGTGGAGATGCCCTGCGAATCATGAATCAGGGTTTATTTTAGTGTATTCCAATTGTCAACAACAAAATTACACATGATTGATGGGGCAATGCCTTTAAATCCTTTTAATTCATATTTTAAAAAGTAGCACGTCCTAATAAATAGTACTCGAAGTCGCCAACCGGACCCGAAGATCCCTATATTGCCGCTCACCGCAACACTCTGAACACCATCACCTCCCGTGGGTTTGCACCGGCCGCACATCTCATTCGGGCTCCTCGATGATGGCGTGCAATAGATATCGGGCATGCGATAGATACCGATTTTCGTGCCAGAAAGATCGTGCCAAAAAGATCCCGCCAATTTGCTCTGTGTGTAACCCAAGGGCTCCCCTGTAAAATAACGACAACGCTCAGATCCCGATTTTAGGGATTTGTGTGCCGGTAAAAACTTTGACACCGTGATGAGGGTCCCATGATTCTGGCACTAACTCCCCAAAGGTTTTTCATTCTTTCTTGTCTGACGACTATCCTTTGTGGCACCTCGCCCGCAGAGCCTCTCACGGTCCGATTGAGTAGTGAACGAAGGGATGCTGAAACCATTGCGGGCATGCGTAACGAGCTGGATAGCGCTGCTGATTCCACCGACTTTTTTCGGTTGCTCCGTGAGAATCGCGGTCGTGACACTACGTTGGTGGAGAGTGGTTCCGGCAGCTCACGTCAGATCATTGGCTATGTGTTCGCCAACAAAAGCACGTCGGAATTCAAACTCCTGGGGCTCGGCCTCCCGGCAAAGGACCCCTTGAGAAAGCAGGCGCTAGAAGCGCTGATGGAGCACATGTTCCAGCGACTTCGTCCAAATGGAAAAGCCCAGATTCGCTTCCGGATTCCCGCCGCGAACACAGAGCTCAGCGACGATTTTAGAAAACTCGGATTTAAGGCTGTTCTTCAATCTGAGTCACCCGTTAACGCTGCCAAAGACAAACTTACCCTGGGGTTTTCGATTTGGGACAGGCCCACGGCTCCCATGCTGTTAGAAATGGATTTCTATGAGCGCCTGGGTGTCAGTGCGGAGGCAACACAACAGGAATTAGATACGGCGTTAAAGAAACGGGAACTAGTCTACGCAAATGAAAATCCATCGCTGGATTTAATCCGCGCGGCCCATACTTTTTTAAGTAATCCAGAAATGCGGGCGCGACATGATGGCGCATATCATTCCCTGCATGTGCCAAAACGACCACCAGTCACGCCTTTCGTTCTAGAACAAACGGATTCAATCGGCCCCCTTTTCACGCCTCGCCTCACCAGTGATTCCCCTTCCCACGTGCTGGGAGTGCCTGAGAATGCATCGCTAGATAAGGTGGATGCTGCGGCTCGTGATCTACTTGATCAAACCGGCTGGAGCGCCCAAGAGAGGTACCGTTTTCGAAAGGCCCACGTCATTTTGAGCCATCTCAAATCGGGTGATCCGAAAATGTTAAGACTATTTTCTGATAACACTAATGCCTATCTGGGAAATACCAAGGCATGGAACGTCGCCGATGCCCTCTTGCGGGCTTATGATGCCGAAGATCTCCGCGGGGATCCAAACGACTTTCGTACCTTTGTGACTTTGAATGATCCACGCCCCGAGCTCGGGAAGTCTGGACAAGACAATCCCCTATTAAAAGATACGGTTGAGATGCCCCGTCCAGCTCTGGCGTCTCAGGCGACTCAGACACCGACTTGGCAGCCCGAGGTTTACAAAACTTTTGAAACCCGATTAAGCGACGCAGAAACCGACTGGGGCGGGCTTCGACGACCGGGTTTCTTTGAGGAACTCCGTCTGTACTCCGGTTTAAGATGGGCTGCTGCAAGCTTGGTTCTCGGCGGTGTCGTCGCTAATTGGTTTCCGTCCGAGTATACCGACTTGATGGGCTACGGACCCGGTAGATACCTTTTGCTCGCCACCACGATTCCGGGAGTTATGTATCTCGCGTACTCCATCAGCCAATTACCCAATCGCGCTCATCGCTTGTACCTCAAGGCGAGAATTGCCCTTCAACCCAAAACTAAGTCCACTACCGACTGTTCCAACATAGGTAAATTCCATTGATTTGACTGGGTTATCATCAGACGCGCCCCCGCCTTGTCCACCCAAAACCCCTTCGCCCCCTTCCCAAGACTTGACTAATCGCACTAACTTCCTTAGTAAGATTGATACGTTATAGGAGTATTCCATGTACGCAGTCGTTCGAACGGGTGGGAAACAATACCGGGTGGAGCCCGGAATTGAGTTTCTGGTGGAGAGACTTGAAGCCGAGGCTGGAACCCGCCTCGATCTCACCGACGTGCTGATGCTGGCCGACGATGCCACTGTGACCGTGGGCACACCCGTGGTCCCGGCCAAGGTGGTTTGCCTGTCGCTCGGCGACGAAAAGGGTGAAAAACTGAGAACGGTAAAATACCGTCGTCATAAGAACTACAAGCGCCATTATGGTCACCGTCAGATCTATACGCGCCTGGTAGTCGAATCTATGGAGCTAAATTAAATGGCACACAAGAAAGCCGGCGGAAGTTCCCGAAACGGCCGCGACAGCAACGGACAGCGCCTAGGCGTCAAGGTGTTCGGGGGAGAATCGGTCATTCCCGGCAATATCATCGTTCGCCAGCGGGGCACAAAGATACACCCTGGCCTGAATGTGGGTACGGGTCGGGACTGGACCCTTTTTGCTCTGATAACGGGTAAGGTACGCTTTGACAGGTACGACAAGACCCGTAAGCGCGTAAGCGTCATCCCGACAACCTAACGCGGCCATAATACCACTGGCATTACCCCCCAAAAAAAACTAAGTATCTGGTCATGGCATTCATAGACGAAGCACGAATTTCGGTCATCGCCGGCACGGGCGGAAACGGCTGTATCAGTTTCCGCCGGGAGAAATTCATCCCGCTAGGCGGACCCAGCGGGGGAAATGGCGGCATGGGCGGAAGCGTTATTTTTCGTGCCACGCGCGACAAGACCAGTCTGTACGACTTCAAGTTCCGCCCAAAGTACGAAGCTAAAAACGGCGAGCATGGCATGGGGAGCGATTGCGATGGCCGCCAGGGGAATGCGCTGACTCTCGACGTCCCGGTCGGCACTCGAATTTTCGACGAAAATTCGGGTGAATTGGTAGTCGATCTGACACTCCACGATCAATCATTCATCATCGCTCGCGGAGGAAAAGGCGGCAGGGGCAATCGAACCTTTACCACCAGCACCAATCGAGCTCCTCGCATTGCGACGCCTGGCGTAGTCGGAGAGGTAAGAGCCATTCTGCTTGAGCTCAGAATTCTCGCCGATGTCGGTCTGGTCGGATTACCGAACGCCGGAAAGTCCAGCCTGCTCAGGGCCATTTCCAACGCCCGCCCCAAGGTCGCCGATTACCCATTTACAACGCTGGTTCCACACTTGGGCGTGGTCTCATCGCCTGGAAAGACCTTCGTAGTAGCAGATATCCCGGGGCTCATCGAGGGGGCATCCGAAGGGGCCGGCCTAGGGCACCGTTTTTTAAAACATGCCATGCGCAGTCGCATCCTGCTCCATCTCGTGGAGTGTGGGGCCACCCGAAAAGAGATCGAGCGGTCCATCAATACCGTCCAACGGGAACTGGAGTCATTTGACGGGACGCTTGCGGAAAAACAAACGGTCTTCGTATTCACCAAGTCCGACTGCCTGTCCAAAGTGCAGCTCTCAAACCGGCGCCGCGCCCTAGCCAAGTACCACGGGTATTTTATATCGAGCCATTCTCACGCCGGTATCGACGAACTCATCCAGGCCATTGGCAAATTAATTCCTGAGTCTACATGACCGCGGTTTACGGCGGAACGTTCGACCCTTTCCACCGGGGACACGAACATGTTGTTCGCTGGCTCATTGACCACTTAAACCCCAGCCAGGTCCTTATTATTCCCAATCAGGTGAGCCCGCTCAGCCACCTCAAGGGCGCCCCCCACGCCAGTCCCGCCCACCGGTTAGCGATGGCCAAAATCGCATCTGAAACGATCGACCCCAACGTGCTCGTTTCACCCCTTGAGGTAGAACGTTTGGGCCCCAGCTTTACCGTCGACACACTGGAAACCCTGGCCCCACTTCACTCCGATCTGGTCCTGGTGCTGGGTTCCGACAGCGCAACTCTGTTTTCCAGATGGAAATCACCCAATCGAATCCTGGAGCTTGCCAACATACTGATAATACATCGCGGTGCGTTTAACATACGGGACTTCGCCCAGGCCAATGAAATAGCCGCAACAAATTCCCAGGAACTAGTCCATACGTCCGGACATTGGATCAGGGCCGTGGAGATTGACGCCTTAGATATTTCTGCGACGAGTCTTCGTACTGAAATTGCTGACTATTGGACGAACCCGATAGCTGACTTTAAGCCGCAGGGCATCCAAACCCCAGTATGGAATTTTATTAAAGTAAACCGAACTTATGCCGATTCCCTTCACAGGTAGCGATTCTCAAGAATTAAGGTCGCACCATTTATTCGGAGGGCCCATGAGCGACAATCGCAAGCTTCTCGCGCATTTTTCCAAATCTGTAAGCGGTTATAATCATCGCCGCGACCCCAAATCCTTTTTAAAGGAAATTTTGAATTTCGGCCCAGTCGAAACACACCCCGCAAACTCCGAAATCACAGAGCGTATCAAACAGCTGGTTCGGGAGCTCGAGGAGATCAATCGCCGAATCGACGAACTTTCAAACCGCATGTAGCGCGTCTGGCGTTACTAAAAAAAACAAAACAAACAAAAACCAACCAAAAAAAAGTGGCACTTCTCAAACCACTGCCTATCTACTATTACCAGATACATGCGCGCGCTCTGCCTGCTCTCCGGTGGACTCGACTCTGCCGCCAATCTAAGCCTGGCCAAGGACCAGGGGATTGCTATTTCCCTTGCCGTCACATTTGACTACGGACAGCGCGCGGCCGCCGAGGAGATAGGGGCAGCAAAGGCGCTATGTCGCCATTTTCAGATTTCATTTCAAGTGATTGAGCTGCCCTGGATGCATGGTTTTAAGGGGGCCCTGACTCAAAAACTGCTGCCTCTTCCGCGGTTCACTGCGCCTGACGAACTTGATGACGCCGTCAAGACCCGCGAATCCATGGCCCATGTTTGGGTGCCCAACCGAAATGGCGTGTTTTTAGAAATTGGGGCGGCCTTGGCCGAGTCAGAAGGACTGAGCACTCTCTACGTGGGTTTCAATAAGGAAGAGGCGGAAACATTCCCGGATAACTCAAAAGGGTATGTCCAGGCGCTCAATGAAGCACTTGCTTACTCGACCCGGAACAAAGTTCAAATAAGTTCGCTGACTTTAGATCTAAACAAAAGTGAGATCGTGCGTCTCCTCGGGCCCGGTTTTCCCTACCGGCTTCTGTGGAGCTGCTACTCGGACCTTAAACGCATGTGCGGGGTTTGTGAATCCTGCGCCCGACTCAAACGCGCGCTACTTTGCCAGGAGGTGCCCATCGATGGACTCTTTATCGACACTCGTTTCTGATCAACCGATTCACTACGACGGAACACAGCTAAATCCACACTGGATCTATCGGCAATTCCATATTCAGGGTAATGCGCTGGTAGCCTTTATCGGCGAGGCGAGGGTCACCTTGGATAACATGGTTGATCTTGAGGATGTTTTCAAAAAAGCGCCCATCTATTCGCCGCTAATGACCCACTTTATCGGGGAGTGGTTCATTGATTCGTGGGATGAGGGAATCCTCTGGCAACACCACTTTGTGAGTTCCATCTACGGCGCACTCTGGGAAAAGGGTATAGGCCATCTCAGGCGCCGGGGAAATGACATCTATTATAAAGAACGCAAACTGAATGTCTCCATCGCCACCAAAAGCTTAGGATCCATTCTCATGCACACAGGAATAAATGTGCGAACGGAAAACACGCCGGTACCCACCGCGGGACTAGCGGAACTCGGACTAGACCCCACAACGTTTGCTACTGAGATTCTCGAAATTTTTGCACGGGACGTAAAAATAATGCGTAACGCGCGGGTGAAATGCCTAACGCGTCCTGGGCTGCTCGTCAGCTAATTGCATTGCCCCTCCCAGCGGCGCGAGATCTTTCTCGTCAATTTTTAGGTTAAAAGCATCGGGCCATCCCCATTGTGTAAGATTGGCTAAAATTCCATAGCCAAACCCGCCGATGTACTGATCGAATGAGTAATAGGCTGACACCTCAGAAAGGCGCCGAACGGGCGTATGGCCCTGAAAGTACCGTTTGTCGACGAACCGGCCCAAACGCACGCGCGGAAGACTGGCAAACCTCACGAACGCGACATCCAAAACGGTTTGGGAGAGAGACACCTCACCCTTTGCCATCACCTGCCCCGCGACCGAACTCATCAAGGCTACCGCCGTCACGATCGCATTGGCCTTTGCCGGACCATACGCACACTCGACACCGGAAAGCGTCCCCATCAAAATGGCATTGAGTATGTTATTCTGGCGAAAATTAGAATCCTCCCGCCATGCCTTGGCATAATCACTGGGATGAGCGATTCCCCTTTTCCCCTTCTCGACCACCCACTGGGTACTGGCCTGATACCAAGGCGAGTCTTTGTTCCACGCCACTGGCCAGGAGGCCGAATACGCACCTGCGAGATTGGCTATACTGCTCGTGCCAAATAGAAGCACGTTACGGGAAATGCAGTGGTTCAAAGATTCTGCTTTTTCGCCTCCCACCGGACCATCGCCACTCGTTCCAGCATCCCCATTCCCGCGCGCGCCACCCGAAGAGCCGCCGCCTGTCCGGCCGCCGTCACGTAAATCCCCACCCGAAAAGTTCGCGACAAACCCCTCGCCGGACCGCTCGAGTACCAGCTCAAATCCAGTGGATGGATCGCTCGTCCTAGCCGTCGATTCGCCAGTCAACTGATCAGCACATGGATTATTTGACGCCCAGACAAGTGAAACAGTAAAGAAAAGCCAACCCAACAACGCCCCCAGACCATCGTAACTAACACAAGGCAGAACTCCTTAGCAAACCCACACAAATTCATTGCCACGCAAAAATATCGGTGCAAAATAGCCGACTTATATGTCCCCATCGTCTAGTGGCCTAGGACACCACCCTTTCACGGTGGATACACGAGTTCGAATCTCGTTGGGGACGCCATCAATTTTTGATGCGTCATTTCAACACCAAGTAAATCAGTAACTTGCGGGATCGGAGACACGGAAGCTCCGCGTTAAACAGACACGGAGACACGGTCAAGGAGATCTCCGCATGGGTTACTTCGTTCGCAGAAGAAAGACTGGATGGATTTTACAAAAAACCTACTACGAAAATGGAAAATGCCACGCTCCGACAATCCCCGCATCGCAACACTTCGAACACCTTTTTAACTCCACCATGACCATCGAAGAAGCCCGCGAACAGGCCAAACGCCTAAACCGTGAGCTACACACCTCTCAGTGGATGATAAAAAAAGAGGCCATTTTGAAAAGAATCCATAAAGAGGCTCGCGACCAAATTCACTTTCTTCCCGACGCCCTTTGCGCTGGCTTTGAACTGGAACTCCTGTCACTGCCCGACCCTAAACGAATTCAGACCACATGGAGAGCCGCGCGTAAACTTATTAAGGCCGTCCGAATTCCACCCGAAGACTGGAGGCGCCGATCCCAAGCCATTTATAACTACTTTGAAGAACATCGCCTTAGTCCAGCCTATGCCAAAAAAATAATTCGAATCATGAACCTGTGGGGCGAGTTCTATGCCTCCAAAACCAAAGCCCCCTATTCGCGCCTAATGCCCCCAACCGGATTTGCTGCTGGGAGGATTCTTCGCACCTATAGAGCCCATCTCAAACGAGACAAAGCATCAGATGGCCTCACGCCCGAACTACTCTTCAAAATACGGTCCTCGCTCTCTCCACACCAATTTAATTGGCTCCACGCGAGTCTTTGGTTTGGACTCCGCCCCCAGGAGGTCAGAAACCTAAACCGCGGTCAGAATTACACCTTTTTCGACACGGATAAGCCCTCGGGAGTCGAACTCTTAAACATTCTTCAAACTAAACTCATTAATCTAGCCGAAGACGACCAGTGGAAATGTATCCCCATCCTTTACCCTGAACAACAACTCGCGGCCCACAATATAAGGGCCGGCACCCTTGAGGAACCACTCCCAAAAACCATCAAACGATACACCATGGGCAATCACCACCTATACGCGGGCAGAAAAGGCTTTGGACCCCTTATGTGGGAACTCGGAAACGATGTAGTCGAGGTCAGCAGCTGGCTAGGACACAAGTCTATCGATAGAACCTATAGGGATTACATGAAGTGGAAGCGACTAAAACTTCGAACCAGACCCGCTGACATTATTAATTTAGCGAGCACGGCGAAACTTCACTCTTAAGCTAGTCAGCGAACCATTCCGCTGTCTCATCTCAAGCTCGAAAAATCGGTTACTATCTTCTTTAGTCGCAACCTGGCGCTTGATATTAATGAGTCGTTGGTAATCTTAATGGCGCATCGGACTTCAAAGGTATATTGGAGCTGCGTATCCACCTTTTTCATTTCCCAAATTCCGTCGCCATTCCATGGGTATGGCAGCATATAGAGCCACGGGTTCGTTTCTCCATTTTCGTTGGTTGAGGTCCAAACCTCCCAAAATCCGTCACACGGTTTGTCCGGAGTAAGTGTAAATTGAACCGTACGATATTGACCACTTCCCAAAAGCTCCGCCTGGACAATCACTCGGTTTGGAAACCGATCGGATAGATTGAGTCTATCAAAGTCTGAT
>CAZRVZ010000217.1:0-9314 GCA_964603655.1 uncultured Pseudobdellovibrionaceae bacterium
CACGCGCTCAATTTGAACCGCTACGCAGAGATCATTTTGCCCGTGCGCTCAGAGGAGAAACTCAGGGCCCAACTTCTGGGTGACGGACTTCAAGCGGTTCCACCGTCCGTTCGGACCGTGATCTGGAACGCGCGTGATCCCCTTGCCCAAACCATCCGCGATACGATGGATGGAATCGACCATTGTGTTTTTTCCGCAGGCGTTCTGTATGGTGATTCGCAGGAGCAGTACTGGGAAACCAATGTTCGGGGCACAATGAAGTTGCTGCAACAGCTGCGCCATCCAAAACGAGTCGTAATTCTTTCTTCTCAGGCTGCCGGCGGTCCGTGCTCGAATGGAGGGGAGCGCACCGAGACGGACGTTGATCAGCCACTGACCTGGTACGGCAAATCAAAACTCGAAATGGAAAGGCAGGTTCTAAGGGATTTCAATCACCTAAATGTTACTTTTTTGCGCCCGCCCATGATTATCGGGCCTAGAGACTCGGCGACGTTACCGCTATTTAAGATGGCACGATTCCCGATTCGCGTTAAGCCGGGACAGCGCAATAAGTTTTACAGTTTTATCGCCGTTTCCGATCTTGTGCGTGCCATTGAGACAATTCTTATCGCCCGGGACCAGGTATTTCAGCCACAGGATCCCCGTTATTTCGTCGCCCATTCTCAAATCATTTCTGATCGCGATCTAATTCAGGCAGCGGCAGATTCGCTTAAGGTTTCCGGATTCACCGTGCCGATTCCCCAAGGCCTGATTCGAACCGTTTCGCAGGTGGTGAATCGAGTGCCGTCGTGGCGCCGTAAACTGCCTTCACTGTCAACAGATCGCGCTCAGGATATTTTTTGCGATCGCTGGGTCGTTTCTCCACGGAAATTTGAAACCGCTTTCGGTTGGTCTGCCGTTACTACCCTGTCCGACGCTGTTCGGAATGCTAAAGAGTGGTACCAGCGCTCGGGGCAATTGTAATAGCGTTTGGAACAGCTTCCCAACGCCTTTAGGAAAAGTATGTCGGGTCGTGCCGCCGGTAAAATTGTGGTTAAAGTTTAGCAGCTTCCTGAAAAAAACCTACCACTCTGTCGACCGGTAGTCCTTGAGAAACTTTCCCCAGACATGGTTTCCGGTGATGTATCCGCTAAAAAAAGGATCGCAAATGCGGGCCGCACCGTCGACGATATCTAATGGCGGTTGAAAATCGTGCTCCTTTTGTTTACGGACAGCGTGGTGAATAGGATCCTCGTCCGTCACCCAGCCGGTATCCACCGCATTCATATAAATGCCGTCTCTGGCATAGTCCGGCGCCGAGGTCAGGGTCATCATATTGAGGGCGGCCTTGGCCATGTTGGTGTGGGGGTGCTTATCGGTCTTGGTGTAGCGCGCGAATTTGCCCTCCATCGCCGATACATTCACGATATGTTTTTTCCAGGTGCGCTCTCTTAGCATCAAAGGCTTGAGCCTACTACAGAGGATGAAAGGGGCAACCGAGTTGATAAGCTGTACCTCGAGCATTTCAGGCGTTGGGACATCGCCCAGGGTCATTCGCCAACTGTTCATGGATCTTAAATCTACCTGCTGGAGGTCGGCGTCGGTTTTCCCTAGCGGAAAAACGTCAAGGTCCCGGTGTGTTTGCTCATCGTAATCGTAAGGAATTTGTGAGAGAGCCGCACTGAGGGTGAGGCCAATCGACTTCTGGTGCCACTCACTCAACCACTGCGACGATTCTCCGGATTCGGGAAGGTAATCGCGCGGTGCAACCAGAGAGCGAAGCCGGGTGTGATGACTCAAGAGCGGCTGAACACCATCCGGCAACTCGCAAACCTTTTGCGATTCGACACCCATGAGGTGGGCATAAAAACCTGCTGGTCTGCGAACCGTTTGGGCTGCGTTGTTAATCAAAATATCCAGCCGATCATAATGGCGATTCACAAACTGAGTAAAAAGCTCAACACTTGGCGAGTGGCGCAGATCCAGACCATGGATTTTTACGCGATCCCTCCACGAGCTGAAATCCTCGACCTGGGAAAACCGAATGGCCGCATCATGGGGAAATCGAGTCGTAACGATGACGGTCGCCCCCGCTCGAAGCATCATGAGAGCGGCCTGAAATCCAATCTTCACGCGGGCGCCCGTAATGAGTGCCACACAACCCTCAAGCGAGGCGCTTTGAAAGCGCTTTGCGTAATTAATTTTGGCACAGCCTGGGCACAGGGAATCGTAGAAAAAATGAACGTGGGTGTAGCTGTTTTTGCAGATATAGCAGTCATGGGGGCGTTCCAGTTCCAAGAATTTCACCGGTTCGTCAGTCACGCTCCCACCCACTCCACCCCCAACGACTAATTGCGTGGGAGCCTGATAAACCGGCAACTCGCGCACAGTGCGGATCGCCGATTTTGCCCGAATCGCTCTGTCGGCGTCCTTCTGCCTCTGGCGCTCCTTTCGCCGATACCGCTTCGTAACCTTCATCAATTCGAGTCGATCCGGCCGCGATACTCGACCGGCTGCCGTTAGCAAAGCTTTTCGATCTTGGACAGGCAGATTCCCTAGAACTGTCCTGTCGTGGAGAATCGCTTCGAGAATCGAGGTGGCGTGGCGTAGGTCGTCCGTTTCTGGGCGGAAATTTAGAGACGGAAGTCGATCGCTGTCAGAATGGCTGTCAGACTGATTGGGGATCGGGATTTCGTCAGGCGGTAATTCCATGGGATGACTCGCGACCAGTATCCTCGAGGAAACACCGTTGTAAATCGAATTGTGGGCGGCGCGCCATCGCTACCCGTTGAATGCGAATTTCCTCGCCCGTTTAGTTATTAGCATCACGACCTTATTCAGGTACCGCCGAGTATGCAATTTAATTGAATTCTTTCCACGCCTTGTCATGCATATTCCCACGAATAGGTATAATCACCCCGCCTGTGTGGTGTATAAGCCTTCAACACGACTATGAACCCAATCAACTGGAAATTATTTCGGCTCGTCAGAGCCAGTAAAATTCAACCGTGTAACTCCTCGGCCTGCACGATTAGCATTTCCTCGACTGCCGAACCGACTGAGCCGTTCTATCAGGTGGTGGTAGAGGGCCACATCGTCGGTGTTTCTTGCGTGGCGTACCTTGACCCGAACTCGTTTGCACTTTCGTTTCAAGTAGTTCCGGAGATGGTGAAGGAGCCCGGCGTTTTTTTATCGCTCGCGAAGGTGTCAATCCAATATATAGGCGAAGAGTTGGCTAAGGATGACGCCCGAGTCGTTGTGAGTGATGCGGTAAGGAATTATTTTAATCCCTCTGTGTTCGGTTTTTCTAAAACGGCAGGGGGTCTGGAATTGGCCATCGATTTCGCCCGCGCGCAGCGAACCAGACGCGTACGCTCTGCCCTCAATGCTTTCATTCCCGCATCGTCTCGGGTGGGACAAGGGTACGCGATCGACACGACAGTCATTGGCGATCGGGAAGGGTTGTCCCAATTGAATGCCGATTATAACGCGATCGCGTGGGGACCGGCGTCTTGGGCCAAACATGCCGTCATTGCTCCCGATGAACTGTGCATCATCGATAAGTTTGTTGTCGGCAAACGTGCCCTCGAAGTCGGGGCAGGCTCGGGGAGAGTGTCCTTCACCGTTTCACGAATAGTAGGACACCTCACGGCTACCGATTGTGTCAGGGAAATTGTCGACAGCCTTGCAATCGATCCTCGGCTGCCGGCAAATGTCTCGGTAATGCTGGATGATATTCGATCTTCTCGATTATTAAGCGACTCCTTCGATTTGGTCTTATGGTGGGAAAACGGACTGGGAGGAATTCTGGATGCCGCCGAGCGCATTCGGGCGTTAGACCATGTCGCCAGGTTACTTTCGCCGGGGGGAAGGTTGATCCTCGCTACCCGCCGAATCGGAAATGCCAGTACCGATCACCTGATGCCAACGTCCCGTTGCGATGATGTCATGGGTGTTTACCATACGTTTTCGAATGAGGAGATTCTGCAAAGCATCCCGCCCAAGATGAGAGTCATCGAAACGGTCGCGGGTGATGAACGCCCCGCCGGGGGCATGCAATTTTTTCATATCGTCCAGAAACTGATATAATAAAACAATCCTCCCATGAGCAAACTGAAGGAAATTCTCACCGGCCGATCCCGGGACCACGTGATTCAATTCGATAATACTCACGCCATCGTTCATCGCGACATAGAATCGCCCTTGCGGGATCTCAAGCGTCTCGCAAAGGAAGCGGGATTTGATCTAGCTATCGCCAGCGGGTTTCGCGATTATAATTCGCAACTCAATATTTGGAATCTCAAGGCGCTGGGAAAGCGGCCCGTCCTCGACGCCGACGGGAATTCAATCGATATTCAGAAACTTTTGCCCAACGAGCTGGTGGTCGCAATCTTGCGATGGTCTTCCTTACCTGGAGCCAGCAGGCACCATTGGGGGACGGAGGTCGATGTGTTTGATCGCCAGTCGCTTCCCAAGGATTACCAGGTACAACTCATTCCTAAAGAAGCGTCTCCCGGCGGGATTTTTTCCAAATTTAACGAATGGCTCGATCAAAACATATCGACAGCCGGGTTTTTTAGGCCGTATGCAACCGATAAAGGCGGAGTGAGCCCCGAATGGTGGCACCTAAGCTATGCCCCGGTCTCACAAAAATATTTCGAACAGTTCGATATAGGATTCCTGGAATCCGTCATCCGGGAATCGGACTGTGAATTAAAAGAAATTATTTTAGCGCAGCTGAACGATATTTTTAATCGTTTCATCAAAAACATCAGCCTTCCGGAGCCATTGGCCGGTTCGGCGACGGCGGATTTATCGGAGGCGTCTATGGTGAAGCTCCAGGCGAATCGACCGAAGAATTCTCGTCTGAATTAGTCGGAGCGCGTACCTTGAATTTGCAGGCGTCTAGCGTGCCCGGATCCTCGGCCGGTTTGCAGACACTACCGAATTGAAAGTATCCCCTTTCGCACACGGCAACGCCGGAGAGTTCGCTGCAACCACTTGCCGTCATTCCACCAATTTCCCAAGTCGAGAATTTGCACCGAGGATCGCGAAACAGAAACCTCGGACCGACACCTGACGTAATGTCTTGTGGCGCCGAACACGAACACGCGCACACCGCCGCAAATAGGTCCGATGTTGCTGGGCGTCTTTCGATGAGTTGGGTTACTGTCACGGGTTCAGGATCAGAGTTATTTTTAGATAACTTGGACTTACCCTTCTTCGGTTTATCCGAAACAACGCTGAGAGCGTCCAGCGTCGGTGTAGTGAAGGGATCACCGCCCATCAAAGAATCACCGCCTAGATCGACCCCTGCAAACGGGTCGCTCAGTGCATTCGTTCCGGCGGTATTAAGATCGGATGCCCCGTCCACCGGCGAAACCTTGCTCAGATCCTCCGGAGTCAGAGACTCCAATCGTTCTTGAGATGAAGTTTTCAACGCTTTTTTAATCACGGCCTTTTCGGCAACCGGTGCGGCGGGCCTCGCTTTCGGAATCGCCCTCAGCATTGCATTTCGTTGCGACAATACTTTGGCTTTTTTTGCTGGGGCGGGTGCGAGTGTGGGTGACGGTGCAAGTGCGGCAGTCGGTGCGGCCGGTTGTGCCGGAATTGCGGCGACAGCTGGCGCCTGAACCCGAGGAACAGCAGTCACTTTTGTATTAACGATAGGTGGTGGTATCCACTGATCGTCGTCAGCGGCAACAACTCTGGGTTTGACCTTTGGCGGTTTGCTAATCGGCTTCTTTGGCATTGACGCAGGACGTTTCCAGCGGTGTTTCGGCGCCGCCGTAACACCCTTCAGCTGGGATGAGTTATTTGCCTTCTTGATTTTTGGAGCAGCCTTAATCTCCTCGCCACGGGCAAACCACCCACTCGCAGCCAGACTGGGTTTTCGTTTGGAACGAACGGTCTTGGTCAGGTCATCCCCGGATTTCGCGTTTGCCTCGGATTGCAAAGCGACAAACCAGAGCATCGGCAAAAATAGCCAAAAATAAAGCGTACTTCGGCGAAGACAGTTCATCAGTCCTCTTTTCGACTCTTTGAGTCAAAGACTAAAGCGCTAGTTTCTGGAGCGGTTTTTAACAGTTAATTTTTAAAAATCACATTTAAAAACAGCGGGTTATCCGCCAATTTTGGGGCTGCCGATTAATGTCTCTTGTTCCGCATTTTGGAGATCCTTTATACTCCGGCCTCCCAATAGACCGTTCGGACACTGCGAAAGGGCCCCGTATGTTTTTTGCCAAGCCGAAAGAGAGACAAAGCGTCCTGAAACCGTTTGTCTTGAAGATCCGTGATGGATTTTTGATAGGGCTTGCTCCCGATCCCATTCACGGGTCTCCGTGTGTGACCTGTATCCAGCTCTGGTTACAGGACCGTCGCGTTTGGTTCGAAATGAGCTCGGTATCGCAGTTGAATTTGCGAAAGGAACTCCTCGTCGACCTTATGGCCCAAAACCAGGGCCACACGTTTTTCGAAATCCACAACGACGGGACCACTAATCGACTGGACTGCATCGTTTACCCGCACCCGCAGTGCAGCTGTAATCGAGGAAACTTCATCCCACCCGCTGAGGTTTCCAAAAAAACGAACTTTGCCTTTTCACCGCTTTACCAGATTAAGTGCGCTCGCTACGGCACTCCCCAAGGTAACCTCTGGCTTTCCAGCGCCACCGGTACGTCGCACATCACAAATCGCGCTCTTACGGTGTATGGATCGGGACGCGATCGCGAGATCTCCCGACTGGGTGCCGTCGATGAATGGTTGAGAAAGATCGCTCTCGAGGAGTTAAGGCAGCGATCTCAGGCCGGCGAGACTATTCATACGCGCTCGTTTCAAAACGATTCGATGGGCACATTGCGGCGAGGCGAGGACGCCTTCGATGCTATCGGCAGCGGTAACTCTCACGAATTCGCCCAGCTTGATGGCCTCGAACGGCTGAGTCTTGTTCGAACGCTCAAGCGGTTTAGCGCGAAAAATCCAATGCTCATCGTCGGAACCAATAGCTGGACCCGGGAAAGGGTCCCGTTTTTTATGTTGCAACAATATGACCTACACCTGCTCTTCTACCCGAACTCCACCCCGAGTTGGGTCGTCGGTATCGTCGCCCTATCGCGCGTGAGACTCGAGGAGCCGCCGCTCTTTTCATTTGCTTCGGGTGCCGGCATCCACGCTGCAATCGATCAATGTATCGGCAAGATTCTCGTCCATTGCCGACCCTCGGAATGGCAGCCGGATAGAGCCGTCGATTCCACGGCGACCACCTCCAAGCGCAGTCAAACTGCCTCTAAACTGCATCTCTGGTGGACCAACTGGGTCTATCGGTGCCCTAAAATCAGCCTGAAAGACGCGCTGCATCTGGAAGATTATCCCAGAGATTTGGAACATTGGCGTAACTACTATCGGGATGGCCAGGAACCGTTGTCCCTCGTCGGTATCAATAGCCCTCTAATTCCCGCTGGCATTCGCATTCTGACCGCGTTACAAATAAAACAACCTCAAGAGGCGGACAGGGGCCGAAACGTCAATGGGATTGGGATATGGTCAAATGTTAGTGACTTGCTCCATCTATAGAGCGCCGTGCGCTTTTGTTCTGCTCGGACTCGTCTTCTCGACAAATTTCGCCGTGGCTTATCGTCATGGCGGAAACGTCCAGATTAAGCCACAACAATACGAAAGCGAGCCACAGTTTACTTTTAACACCGCCCAGCGTGTTTCCAATACCGAGGCGGACCGCCCTTGGCTCGTCGACTTTCATGTCGAGTTGGAGATTTTGAATTCCCGCATTCAAAATTCAACCCCTTTTGCGAAAGGCGATCTCGATCGCTCATTGGATATCGATCGTGGGTGGATCCGCTCGCCGCTCGGAGATCTGGAATGGGGCGAAATCACCGTAGGGCGAATTCACCCGTGGGAAGTTTCACTCAATCCGAATGCTCTGGACCCCTGGGGATTAGCCGGAAGTTATCAGGGGCAAAATCGAGGGATCGCGCTCGGTGCCGATCTCACCGATCGCGTATTTCCTTCGCCGATTCTGCTCGGCTGGATTGGCGTCCATTATTGGAGCGATCCGATCGCACTGAGGCCTTTTCAGTGGGGCGTTACCATCTCTCCAATTTTCATACCCACATTGGGGTCTGCATTCGATTTTGATACTGTGTCGTCGCCAGGCCGTCGCCAGTTTGCCGGCCAACGCTTCAAGGTGATGACAGAGCACGGCGAAATGCCGGTACGGTTCGAGTCTGTCGAGCCAAAAAACATTTTGATTAATCCTCAACTCATGGCTCAGGCCTATTGGGATCTGAATTCGGTGACAGAGGGGTTGGAGAATTGGGCCTGGATTTCCAATGCGCCGGAATCCGACCCCTCACCCGGCGCAATTTTGAGATATGAGGAGCTGGGCGGCACACGGTATGCGGTGACAAAGCCCGAATTTCCGCGGCGTTGGACTGCAGGCAATACGCTGCTCTGGACGCCCCAGCGAATTGGAAGGTACTTTCGCAATTACGCGTTCTTCTCGACGGTCTTGGCCCAGGATGATTCCCGACTGGCATGGGAAGTCGGCGCGCAAAACCAATTCATTCGCCTGTCCTATCTCAATGAATTCAATCGCAATGCGGTACGAGCAGCGGGAGCCTATACCGACCAATTGATTCAATATCAGGGCCAGTACCCCTTGGGGGATTTCACCCCCTATTGGGGAGCCAAGCACCACCTGCATTTCAAGGACGCCTGGTTTCGCACCGGCGTCAGGGCCAGGCTTGTTCGCAATACGACGCTAGAACTTGGAACGGATATCTTCGTTGCCTCGGACCAATCTTATTTCAGCCCCTGGCAGTACAACGACCGGGTCTTCGCTGCGTTTAGTTGGGACATTGGCCCCTAGCCCCTAGCCCCTAGCATTATAATGGCAATGGCAATGGCTATGGCGCACTCGCGTCTTGATACTGACGGCTTTTCGGACCTAAGATTAATTCCAACCTAACCATGGGAGGCCTCATGAAATCACTGTTTCTGGCACTTATTTTACTGTCCAATTTGAGTCAAGCGGCGAGCTGGGTTGACGCGAACGGCACCGAATGGTGGATGGCCTATCCCAAAGCCAATTACGATCGCGCTCAACTGAAATGCCATCGCGCCGGTTACAGGTTGCCGCCGGCGGAGGCCTTTTGGGAGGCGATCGATTTGGGACTCATGGACCCGTTCGAGAACCACGCGTTCGGATTCGAGGCCTCAGAAATCGACTGGATTTGGATCAACCGAACTGCCGGGACGCCGTCATTTGCCTGGATGGCCTCGCGCTGGGAGGACCTGGCTTCCGAGGTAAAAGACAAGCG
>CAZRVZ010000218.1:0-23711 GCA_964603655.1 uncultured Pseudobdellovibrionaceae bacterium
CGAAAGAGTGCCGGATAGAGTTTTACGAGAAGCCACCAAAACAGTCCGTAGAACACAGTTTGCAATGCCAGCCAGATCATCTTAAAGGCCGGAAAAGGAAGTTTGGAGAGCGGGGAAAAAAGCACAAGACTGAAAGGAGGATAAAAATAACGTCCCAGCTCACCGCTCAAAGCCGAACCATAGATGGTGGAAAGACCCTCGGGGATGCGGGTGATAACCGAGTAGGCCGTCCGAATATCTACTTCATAGAGAACGCCAATGACCCAGCAGGGAATGAGAAGCAGACACACGAGAAATAGGATCGGTTTGGTCAAGAGCCGATCCTTTCCCGGCGCAATCCGTTAAGTCAAGGCGTTAGGGGCACTTCGAATAATTGAGAAAAGCGAAAAGCCGAGGGCCGGATACATAGCGACCGCTTAAGATATCGGGCGATTTATGCCCACGCTACCTTCCAAACAGTTCCAGAAGCGTTTTTTCAAAAAACACACTCAAGGGAATCAGTCGAATCGAATCGATCACACGAATCTCGGTGCCACCGTAGAGAAAGAAACATTGCGATGATGGGAAGCGGGAACGGAAGGCTTGGAGTCCATTCAACTCTCCACCGCGGAGTCGACTCGCACGCTTCACCTCAAACGCCAGTAGCCCCTTTTTTCCATAAAGGACGAGATCAACGTCGATGTCACGTGAATCCTTCCAGGTATAGAAGTCGTATCCGCCCCTTTTGTAGCCATTCTGAGCCCGAAGTTCCTGGTAGACTAGCGTCTCCAAAGCCGCACCATCCACCATTTCCGGCTCATCCTCCGGCCCCTGCGGTCGCAAGGTTCGAAATACGCCTACATCAAAAAAGAAAAACTTGGGGTGAAAATCTGTTTTGCGAGTGGCCTTCTTTCGAAAGTGAGGCAGTCTTTCAGCCAGCAAAAGATCCTCTAAAACGCCAAAATAACTCTCCACGACCTTTCGATCCACCCCAGCATCGCTGGCCACCTGGGAAATATTCAAGGGCTGTGCCTGAGCAAAGCTGGCGGCTTCGAGGAAGCGCGCAAACCCTGCCAAATTCCTTACAATGCCCTCTTGCTGAACCTCTTCCCGCAGATACGTCTGGACGTAAGACTCCAAAAACCGATCGGGTGACTTGGATCGGTATGCCATAGGGAGGTGTCCGATTTCCAGCGAGCGCCGCAACGAGAAATCCTCTCCGAGCTCCTGGACAGTGAGGGGAAAGACACGCTCTGTGATCGCTCGTCCGGCCAGAAGATTGGTTCCCGTTCTTTTGAGTTTTCTCGCACTGGATCCCGTTAGAATAAATCGTAGGTGTTTTTTTTCGATGAGCCGATGGACTTCATCCAGAAGTGCAGGAATTTTTTGAACTTCATCTATAATGACCCAATCTTTAGGAGAAACCACATACGATTCTAATCGGGTCGGATCGGACAGGAGTGATAAATTCTGCCGGGAATTCAGAAGATCAATTCGGTTAGGTGAGCGTACAACCGACTCAAGCCAAAGCGTTTTTCCCACACCCCTGGGCCCAAACAGAAAAAAACTCTGATCGTGAATCTCATGATAGTTAAAAATTCTGGTGTACATATACACCAATTATATATAAAAACTGGTGTATATGTACACCAGTTTTTCGACGCCCCTCCTACAGAGCCAGCGGAGCCCGCTTGGCGACCACCTTAATCGCGCGCATGCGCTTGAGCACGATAAGATTTTCCATCACATCGACGTCAGGAAGTGGGTTGTAGTCCAATACAAGACCGATCTGACCAAACTCAATCACTGAAGAAAGCGTCGAGAAGAGCTCGAGGTTCATTGAAGTGGAAATCTGCATCCATTTGGGCTCCATCGCGACCACCAGACTAGCGGGGGGAATCTCTTTACGAATTTTTTGGAATCTCTGGCAGAGTGAATCACCCTTTTCGCAAATCTCCTGCACCTCACCATTGAGATCCATCTGAATCGATTCACTCTTAACGTCTCGTCGAGTGAAAACGAAACTCGCGTCATCCCATAGAAACATCCGATAAATTGCCTTCACTCCAAGCACCGCACCCGTCTGCGCCGAAATGAGCTTTCCCTGAAGAAACTCTATCGTTCCCTCCTGCTGAGCGCCGCCGCGCACGCGCAATACCCCTGTCCTTTCCAATTCATGCACCGTAATGAGCGCATCGCTAAAGGCCTGAGATTCATGAAAAGGAACCGATGATTCGGTTTTAACCGCCGCAACGGCCTGAATACCGCCAAATTCATTTTGCAGAGTGGTGCGTTCCAATTTCTGGACAGCTGTCTTGATCTCGTTCAAAAATGGACGATCGGCGTCCGATTCATGCTGGAGCAAAACGGCCTTCAACGATCTGAGTATCTGTTCGAATTGAATCGCCCCCTCAACGTTGGCAACAGCCCCCTTTAGACCCTTCAATAGACGAGGATCGTCAGGTTTAGGATCCTCGAATACCCCATAAATCCTATTTTCAATCGCAAAGAAAAAATCCTCCTTGGAAAAACTCCGACCAACCCAAACAATAAACAGACGACGATTGCCACTCCGTAACTTCGAAATGGCTCCGCGAGAGCCGGGAACATTTTCGATAAATACGATCTGGGGGTGCCCCACCTGTGTTGATTCTAAAAATTTATCCACCGAAGCTTCAAATACAAAATCGAAGGCGTGTGTCGCCTGAAGGATCGCGGTGTACTGTTTTCCCCATTGGGTCGTCTCTCCCAAAACCATGACTCGGTTTCTCGATAAGGCCATACGCACTCCTAGTGATTTCTAGCGTCCGTATCGATTCAGAAAAACTCTTTGAAGATCGGGGAACCTACGCAACAGGCTTAAAACGAAGGCAACGTGCCCAGGATAGTAACCGTTCCCCAGAAGTAGAGTGGCCTGGCTGGCCACCCCCTCAGCACCCAAGGTCGCCTGAGTAAAGGACGTCGCCATACTGAAAAGCAACACTTTACCTTTGGCGCGACAGCTGAGGATTGAGCTCAATTCCGTATTCGGTACAGACGCGACATTTGTAACTACATCCATCATTTTATCACGAGTTTCCCTGCCAACCCTAGCAGCGACCTCAACTGGATTTGTCGCGTCAATTTGCCACACAGAATTACATACCTTTAAGCTTTTGAGATCCCTCGCAGCGGTCGCGAAGGGCTCCACCGCATACACCCGTCCCGTTTTGCCAACCTTTTGACGAGCAGCAACACAAGAAAGAAGGCCCGCCTTTCCTCCAGCGCCAATCACCAAAACGGAATCCCCTTTTTTACACATCGCATTAACGGTCGCGGGCGCCCCTGCGACATCAAATGCCGCCATGGCCACCCGCTGCGGAATATCGGTCGGAAGTTTAGCGCCGATGCCCGATTCAAAAAGAATTGCGTGACCCTTCGCCTGAATCTGGTGTGACTTCAGATTCACATTCAAGATCTCCGTCAAATAGAGGGGAGTTAAGGTGAGGGAGACCATTGTGGCGACGGGATCCCCCACTTGAAACTTACACGAACCGCCGTAACAACTTCCAATGGCAGCCACGCGACCAATCAACATTCCACCCGAGCCGGTCACACGATTCTGCTGTTTGCCGATCGTCTGAGTATTATTTAAAACGATCTGTCCAATTTTTAAAGCGTCGCCATCCGTTTCCTTTTCCATTTGGACAAAGCTGGCGGCGTCGATATTCAGACACTCCACATCTACCAGAATTTCGTTCGAATACAGCGGGAGGCTGGCGTCCAATTTTTTTGCCGATTGGGGAAGCCGCGGTTCTGAATCCAGGACACGATGCAGCCCCAACGGGTGACCGTGCGATCGTTCCTTAGGCATTCAGGCGCTCTTCAGCGATCGTGTCAGCGATCAGAAAGGGGGGAGTCTTTTCACGTTCAGATCGAATGAGAATAGTTTTTAATGTCCCATAGATTCCCTCAGCCCGCTCGATGGCGCGGGCGCGATTGTAGCCTTCATACTCGACAAAGATATTGATAATTCCCCCGGCGTTGACCACATAATCCGGTGCGTAGAGAATTTTACGGTTCCACAGTCTCATTCCATCCTCAGGAGTCGAAAGCTGATTATTGGCACAACCAACTATGGCCCGGCACTTCAACCTTGAAATTGTATCCTGATTCAGAATCCCGCCCCGTGCGCAGGGGGCAAATACGTCGCAGGCTACATCGTAAATCGCGGCATTATCGCAGACGGTCGCCGCCATTTCGTTCTTCGCACGCGTGAGAACCGCCTCATTGATATCGGATACGATTAACTTTCCTTCCGCCTCCCGTATTCGACGCGCATAATCCCACCCCACATGGCCCAGTCCCTGAATCGCAACGGTAACACCGCGAAGCGACGTTGAGCCAGTCGCGAATTCCCAGGCCGCCCTAAGCCCCTCAAAACATCCACTGGCCGTAATCGGGGAGGGATCACCGCTCGATCCCGGCACCCCATCCAAACCTAAAACGTGGGGGCAGGTCTCTTTCACTTCGAGCAAATCCTGATTTGTGACGTTCATGTCCTTCGCAGCGAGATACTGCCCTTTTAGCGCTCCGACCAATTCGCCAAATCGGTGAAAGAGCTGCGGCGTAGTTTTCTTTGGGTCCCCAATGATCACACTTTTTCCACCGCCAAAGCCCAACCCCGCAACACTCGATTTATAGGACATCCCCTTGGCCAGCCGCAAAACATCCTCTAGAGCCTCGGCGCGCGATCGGTAAGGCAGCAGCCGAATCCCTCCACACGAAGGGCCAAGCTTAGTACTATGGATGGCAATAATAGCGCGAAGCCCCACGGAAGAATCTTCGCCAAGCAGGACGGTTTCGTATCCGTCAACCTTCATCTTTTCTGTTTTGAGCGCCATGAACGTTAGGCAATTTCTAACAGACCTCCCCCTGAACTGTCGAGAGATGACGCGCATCGATTAAAACCTGGCAAAAATTGAAAATTTTGAAATCTTTTTTTGACGATTGTTCCGCGCACCAGTAAAAACTTAATCTCAGGCAAAGACATGGCAAAAAGATTCATCGTGATCGCTGGAAATATCGGCTCCGGCAAAACAACATTGACCGAGCTGCTCTCGAAGAGATACGGCTGGGAGCCCCACTATGAGGTCCATAGGGAGAATCCCTATCTTTCCGATTTTTACGGGGACATGAATCGTTGGTCCCTGCAGCTGCAGGTCTATTTTCTCTCCAAGCGATTCCAAGCCCACCAGAAAATCCTCAACACTGAGTCGTCTGCCATCCAGGACCGCTCAGTTTACGAAGATGCCTATATATTCGCCCGTACTTTGCACGAGACCGGAAAGATGGACGGCCGTGACTTTGAAAACTATATCGAGCTTTTTAATACCATGACTCAGTTTCTAAGCCCGCCGGATCTGGTGGTTTACATCAAAAGATCCGTTGAATGCCTCAAAGGACGTATCCGCGAACGCGGAATCGAATACGAGCAAAATATTCCTGAAGAATATCTCAGGCAACTGGACCGCTGCTACGATGATTGGATTAATAATTACAAACTGGGCAAGGTCCTCATCGTAAAGGCCGATGATCTCGATCTGAAGTGGCGTCCCAACGATTTCGATTATGTCTGCAATGCCATGGAGAATTCCCTCGATCAGCCCGAACTCTTCTCCACCTGTTAGTCTTAATCATCCGAATCGGCCCCTTCGTCAGCGGGCTTTTCTTTTCTAGTGATTGTATCGGCCAGCTTGAAGTGATCGGGCTGTCCAATATACTGCCCCACCTCAGTTACATCGATGGGGGCTTTCTGCTCAGCATAAATCTTTTTGGCGGCCTGAATCCGTCCCACACTTTGTTCCAGTTGGGAAAACGGGATCTCTCCCTTTTCAACCGAAACGATAATCGCCTCCATTTGCGCGAGAGGCATTCCGGCATCACCCTTATAGATGAGTAGATCGCAGCCGGCCCGAACAGACAATACGGCCGATTTTATGGGATCAAACTTGTCGGTGATGGCCTTCATTTCAAGATCATCGCTGATGATCAGCCGATTGAATCGCATCTTATTTCGCAGAAGATCGGTAAGCGTAGCCTTTGAAAGTGTCGCGGGATACTCGGGGTCTAGATTTGGATTCATGATGTGGGCCGTCATGACAGCCTCAATCCGGCTCTTAATCACTCTCTTGAAGGGAATAAGCTCTAGTTCCTCAAGTTGGTCGAGCGTCTTATTCACCGAGGGCAAAGAAAAATGGCTGTCCTCAATGGTATCCCCGTGACCGGGAAAATGTTTGGCGACGCCCATCACACCCATCTTTTGAAGCCCGCGACAGACGGCCGATCCCATGCGCCCACAGACCTCAGGATCATTTGAGAAAGCACGGGGTCCGATAATCGGTGAGTTAGGGTTGGAGTTAACATCTACAACGGGCGCGTAATTCATATTAATCCCAACGGCCTTCAGCTCTTTGCCAATTACAATCCCGAACTGAAATGCAATTTTGGGTGAGCCCAACTCACCGATATAGTCATTCCCCGGAAATTTCGTAAAGGGTTTAACCAGGCGATTCACCTTTCCGCCTTCGTGGTCGATGGAGATGAACAGTGGCGGTGAACCCTTAGTTCGGCAACTAAACTGAATTTCGTTACTCAATTCGGCCAACTGGGCTGGCGTTTGCACGTTTCGTTTAAAGTAAATGACCCCGCCAAGATTGTTTTCCGCAATAAACTTCTTAAAGGCGATCGGAACCGAAAAGCCGTCAAAGCCTACGATAAAGAGTTGTCCGACAAGCTGCTGGATCTGTTTGTGTGTGGCCATGTGGGTTAAGTTTTCGTTTTTAAAGTATAAATTGATGTTCGCCCCTAGTTCAACCCAATAACAGGAATTCCCGCTGCGCAGGAATTCCTGTGTTACCCATTGGCAGTTGAGTTTTATCGAGAAGCCAAGGCCAAGACCCCATTATCTCAAGGATCAGCTGAGAAGGGCCGCTCTCGGTATTGCTCTCAATATCAGTGAAGGCACTGGCAAGAGCAGTATGCCCGACAGATGTCGTTTCTTTGAGATTGCCATGGGCTCCATTCGAGAATGTCAGGCAATAGCCGAGATTGAGGCTGAGACATTCACGGCCGCCGAGAAGGACCTACTCGATCACCTAGCGGCTTCCACCTACAAGCTCATCAGAAACTCCCGCCTCTGATGTCACCTATGTGCCCGGTTTGGAGCCACGGGCCGCCATCCCGCCGGCCGCGTTTCCGCTCTACCGCCTCCCGCGAGCCGCAAACCGCCGTCCGCGACCCGTTTACACGGCGCTACATTACGAAAGGTGTTTTTTTGACACCGTGATCTCAGGCTTGATTAGGGGCAATTCCCGCGTAGCGGGAATCGCTGTTCTCAAAGCGCGGCAAGATGCGTCTTAATGTCACGAAATGGATTCGCCGCGAGCGCGTGCAATGACTTCGAAAAGGGCTCTTCCCAAGCCTTCGAAAAGGTATAGCCCCTCGGTTCGGCAGAGAGTTTGGAATTCTTCTAAATATGGCCGGGCCGAACCGGACCCGTTATGTAACTACCCGATAAGCAGGGATTATTTGCCGATAACGTATTTAGCTCGGACACCGTAGGTCGCGGCGGGGGCCTTGCGACCTTTTGAACGATCTACCCATTCATTTACTTCATATATACCGGGGCTAGCAAATTGGGCGGCCCGAATCATTAAGTGAATTTGAACGGTTGCCCCTGGCAATAATTTAACAGGCAAAATGGATGCCACTGACTGGGACCACCCCATTGGAAGGTTTCCTCGAATCTTGAACGAAGCCGGTGCGTGGCAACTGGAGCTATCAGTATTCGTAATAGCCAACACATAGTGTTGATTTCCATCGGAAGGCTTTTTGCCAGTGGATAATGATTGTAGAGTGAGTATCGGTTTGCCTAAGACGCACTTGGGGTCCGAAACGGAAATCTTTACTATGGCTTTGTCCGGTCGGATATCAACGACCTTTATTTTAATTCCGTTTGCCACATCGTTTAGGCTAGATCCTTTTAAAAAAGGAGCATCTACCAAACTGTTAGTTTCGGGAGTTGAGTCTAATAGATACGTTTTAAAGTCTGGGTCGGGAGTCTTAACCATGCGAATGGAGACCCCGTTGACGACTGGAGATTTGGGGTCAAAGAGATCGAAGGACTCAGTGGGTTGTCGGTATTCTAAATAATACGCCTCATCGCTATTCGGGGTGATCTTTAATACCGTTGGACTTGAGCTGTTTTTCCCCACTGGAAACAGATCATAGGATCCACTCTGCGTTACCGCTTCAACCTCGTTCTCCCGGAGCCAACCTAGATGCATTCGATGCACATTGTGCAAAAAATTAATAGAGGGTCGCTTTCCCATAACTGTAAACGGGTCGCCGTATTCATCTGTCACGTGGCAATTCCCGCTGATGGGGATGGGTTGTCCCAGATAATCCTCACATCGATAGTTAGAAGCATGATGGACGCCGAGACTGTGGGCAAATTCATGGATCGGGGTGCGAAAATCGTAACCATAAATTCTATCAGTGAATCCTTGAATAAAGACCTGATTTCCTCCAATAGATGCTGATGCGGTACTGCAAACCAGAGTCCCTGACGGATCCGAGGGATTAGGACCAAATCCAATGCTCAGATAGAAAACATAATCATAATTATTCAAATTGACACCTGCGCGCTCCGCAGCGAGATGAGCCTCTTGACTGTGCCGATAGATGTCACAGGAGTAATCTGAATCGATGGTATACCAGCCTAAAACATCGCCTTCGAGGTGCAACTGTCCCAGAGAAACCATTTGGTAGTATTCAAAAGGCGACGACCTATGTTTGAAATAATAATCTCTAATAAGCTCTGGGGTAATCGGCTGTGTTCTAATGTTACGAAAGTTATACAAAATAATGGCAATTCGTTTTGTTCCCACCGTAAGACTGGCACCCAACGCAGACGGAGAAGCTATTGACAAAAGAAATACCAGTTGCGTTAAAATAATTCGCCATTTTTTCATCGCTAACCTCATTTATCCTTGTGTCGATATAGTACGAGCAATAAACATGCCGAATGCAGCTAGGCTGGATAAGGATGATCGAAGTGTCGAACAAGCATTCGGAAACACGCAGTTCTTTTGCAATTGCCTCGGTAAGTGGAAGATTATTAATCTGTTTTCCGTTCCGGCGAAACTCTGGACCGGACTCGTATCCAAACTTGACGCCGAGGGCTTTGTATTGGAGATGGCGACGGTAGCCAGATACGGACTAGGTCCGAACTACAGAGTTTGCATTAACACGGCCGGGTGATTTTTCTCGGGGGAACCTCTCTGCCACTCTCCAATACTCCCTTGTATAAGATCCGGTCATTGATCTCACAATAGAAACAACAGTTAACACGCTCATCCAACTCAAGTGTCAAAAAAAAATACAAAGTTCTCAGGTCTGATTAGTGTCTGTGTACTAGTCACAGTATGGAGATTCCTCAAAGTAAGCAATTGTTTCCAGGCTTCAACGGATTCTGGCTTGCGCATTGCACTCTTGTTTATCTTATTACCCAATGAAGACTTTTTATCGTGCAGAACGTGTGTCAATACATGGCCGTATTACACAGAGCCTATTTATCCTGGCGTTATTGCTAGGATCCTGTTCACGTACCGATGTCTCCAATGGCTCAGAGACAGGAGAGGGGAGTTCGTCGGACGCGGGGATAGAGATCGATCCGGCAGTCAGTCTGGTGGTCGAGCCGCTGAAAAATATCAGCATTGACTTCGGAATGGTTTTCACCACCGTAGTGGTAGAACGTACCGTTACGTTTTCTAATACGCTATCTTCCGCTTTAGAAATGCTTTCGCTGTCTTTTGAAAGCGCGGAATTTAGCATTATAGATAATACCTGTGGTGTGGAGTTGCCTCCGCAAAGTTCTTGTAATATTCGCATTCGGTTCTCGGCGAGCCAAGAAAAATCGATTCAATCGGTGGCAACTTTCCGTTTCCAACTTCAGGGAGCGCAAAAACTGTCAAAAGTTTTCCTAAAGGCCAGTGTTCAGCACCCGTGTCGTGGCATAACATTTCCCAACCTGGCGGCAACCTTTAGATACGGGGCTAACTTTCATCTGGCTCAGGGCCAAACGATGATTCAACCTGACGGGAAGATTCTGCTGCTCAACGCTGCCCACGAAGTGGTTGGAGGGCAGATTAATCTGGGGGGTAAGAATGGTGTGACTCGAATGAATTGTGATGGAACGCTGGATGCAACCTTCGGAGTTCAAGGGGTGCGCTATCTGCCCCAGACGGCCACTAGTTTTGTAGGTCCAGGAAGCCGAATGGTTCGCTATGGTGACAAGATTCTCGTAGTGTCCCAGAAGCGCAGCGCGGTCACAGGCATTGTCAGTGTGATTGTATCTCGCTTACTCAAGGATGGAGCACCCGATCCTTTATTTGGAGCTGATGGGATTGTTACCGTGCACCCTAACGCGCGATTTACTCCAATGGCCCTTTCTGTTCAATCCGACGGAAAGATTCTTGTAGGCTTTAGAGACGGTAACTTGTTGGATGCTCGTTCGGAAGTGCTGCGCCTCAATGCAAATGGCGCCATTGATCTCGCTTTTGGAACGAATGGAAGGGTTTATTTTTTGAATGAAATGGGGATTGGGACCAGTAACATTGTCCTACAAATCGATGGCAAAATCCTGGTAGAAACAATTCAAGACTACAGTTCAAATTCTTCAGATTCTCGTTTTAGAGGTTATGCCTTCATCCATCGACTGTTGCAAAACGGTGCCGTTGATACGGCCTTTGGAACTGCTGGAGTAGTTACTATCGCTCGCAGCCCTAGAGAAACGCTCCCCCCTGACGCGCTAAGACTTATTGCCCAGCCAGATGGAAAGATACTCCACGCGTCACGCGTCGGCGTGATTCGCCGATTGAATCCCGACGGAACCATCGATACCGGATTTGGCGATGCAGGGACCGTTGAGATAGATGGGATCGCTGAGAATGAGGATCTGGTGCTTCAAGCAGATGGCAAGATTCTTGTTGGCGCTGGAAAAACCGGCGCTATCTTGATATCGCGCCTCCTGCCGAATGGCGCTTTTGATACCAGTTTTGGAATTGGCGGAAAGCACATCTTTGCGACCACAACAGCAAATAGAGCTTGGCTGGGTTTACAAGCGGACGGGCGAATTCTCGTCTCTGCCGGGAGGAGCCAGGTAGGCGATAGCGCCGATTCTCCTTACCATATGGTTTTCCGATTGAAACCCGATGGCACTCGCGAGTAATCCTGTTGCTACTCCATTTTGTGCTGCCACACCTAACGTCACATCAGGGCTACGTATGGTTGTGAGACCGTTAATATCGATTACCCCTCTACCTTTGATTACAACCCCGAACACAAGCCTGAGCTGCGAAATCCACTCCCTTATCGCATACGTCTAACAATTTTACTGCGCCTTTCCCACAGTTGAACGCTAACAGGTTACAATTGGGATAGCAGAGCACTTGCGGATATCCGCAGGCGTTTAGGCAATTCGTGAGATCGGTAGAACATTGTAACATTGATAGATTCGCTGCCACTATACATCTCTTCCTTCCGGCCTCTGCCTGGTCCTTACACAACTCGAGGCATTCGTTCAGTGTTGACGCTTGGGACACGATGGTCTGCTCTTCAATACCGAAGGCGAGCGCCGGCTCGGCCCGGTAGATTTGATTACTAACCAGTCCAAATACAACCACTGCCATAAAGTTTGGTAAATTTACATAGTGACGGTATAGGTTCATAAAAGTGCCCCCATTGGTGAAACATAAACACGTTTCAAAGTCGCCGCTATGTATCGGCTCAACATCACATTAACTTAATACTACCAAGTTGGTTCTTACCCGCTCACCCCCCCGTTCAAACTCCAATCATAGTCCAAGTACTTAATCGATGCCGCCTGCATTAACTTTTCCTCGGTGACGTCTTTAGCCATGCGCTTGGCGACGAACGCCTGGACGGTGCCGGCCGCGCTTTTCACCTCGCCGCCTGCGTCCGCCACTGCTCTGGCGTCGCCGTTCTTAAAGTCGTCGCCGTACCAGTCGAAAATTTTCGATAGGTAAAACCGATTTTCCTTGGCGTCATAGTAGTTGCGTGTTTTGTCGCTCAAGAATAGCCGTGTGCCCGCTTCGAGTTGTTCCTCGAGTTTGGCTGCGACATAGGCCGTGCCGGCGAGCGCGGGGCAGCCCTTGGACGCGCAGACGACCGCAAAGTGAATGCGGGGTTCATTGAAAGTTTTCCGGATAATGCCGTGTTCGATCCCGTCAAGGTTCTGATCCTCGCCGAATAATTTGAAAAACTTCTTCTTCCAGGGGCTGCTGAACAGGCTTCCGGTGTCCTTGATCGATTTTACGGGATAGTTTTGTAAGATCCATTGCACCGTGAGGGCGTTGTAAGCGTTGATGAGAAATGCGAGGCGGTCTTTTTCACCGAGAGCGTCAAATTGTGCCTTGGGAAACGCCTGGACGAGGTCCGTGTAGGGCGCGAGTGTCGAGTCGTTCTTTGCACCCTTGTAAGCCACCGTCGTTACCGGCCCGGAAACGGTCGTGAAGCGTTTGAGCCAATTGTTCCAAGCAGTGTGCTTGATATCGAAGCTGTCGCTGTAGCCTATCTGGGCAGATAAAATAACACTTAGAACGATTTGCATCGGTGTCTCCAGTATTTGACGTAACTTTTTAAAACTGAGTGCCTTGGTGGGACAAACATCGATGCACCCGCCGCAGCCGATGCAGACGGAGTTCTGAAGCCCAAAGCTTCCCAGAATCGGTTTTCTATCCTTGTGGGCAAAGGATGCGACGTCGATTCCCATCGGGCAGGCCTTGGTGCACAGCCCAATTCCGGTACATTTTTCATTGGCGGCAACCTGGAACTTGGAGCGCGAGTATTTTCCGGAGAGTTCCATGAACTTGGCGAGCGGACAGCCGTAACGACACCAAATTCGCGTGCCGAAGAAGGGGTAGGCCCCCACCCCGATCACGGATCCGAACATGAAATCCACGCCGAAGTCCTGGAGACTTCGTAAGGAGTCGACGAGCGAAGGCGCCGCGATGACCCTCATCGAATCAAAAAGCAGTATCAGGCCGAACGCGAACGCAAAGGTCATAATGAGGCGTGAAATCCAGTGGTTCCGATTGGCCCTATCCCCGCGCGGGGTTCCCTCTTTCACCCATTTCTTACCCCAGGTGGTGATACCGACGGTTTCGGCCAGATTTCCGCACGAGCAGATCCACGAGCAGTAGCGCTTGCCGAAAAAGTAGACGAAGACAGGAATGACAACGAATAGATAGGCCGCCATGCCCCAGTTGGTGAATGCAGGAAAAAGATAGATGTGTGCCGTCTTCACGGGGGCGGCGATCGGATCGTCCCAAAAACTTGCGCCGCGCGCGAGCGGTAGAATAACGAACGGCACGAGAAAGAACCCCACGAGTTGCACCCAAAAGATGCTAGTGAATTTCGATCGTTGATAGCTGCTCATTCCCGTGGGGAGTACGGCCTTAAACGAATAGACGTTGAGATCTTTGAGAAGCGCGCGCCCCGCAATGGCGCAGACGACGCCCGTGTAAACAAGCATGTACCAAAATGAAAGCGACTTACCCAGCAAGCGCGTATCGGCGCCGCCACCCAGGAATACTTCGGGATATTTATAAATCGCGTAGAACAGCACAATCGTCGGAATAAACAGAATAACGAAAGCCCATTCCACCTTGCTTCGTTTCATGGCGGCGTCCTTTCCCTGAGTGGGGTTAAAGCCATTATATTATCGGCACTTTCACCGATTTTCTTTCGCAAATGTCTCAAGTTCGACTAAGACGCGTTTACCGTCCAATCGTACGGGATGAAATCGACCTGGTAATCATCGGGGATTTTGTTCTTGCGGTACTGATTAACATAATGAATAAGCGTCGGGGACTTTTTCAGAAAATCATCGGTGAAGAATTTCAATATTTCGGATAGGCGAACCACCTGCTTCACGGGGTCTATCTGGACGTTTCGCTCTTCATTAAAAAACTCGAGCGCCTGACTTTGCAAAATCTTGTCGAGTCCGACCTGTGGAAATGGGGTCTGGGGCAGTCTGGGGCAGCCGGCCGACATGCAGTTGAGCGCGAAGTGGACACGTTCCTCGCCCACCCTGCGGATGATGTCATTTTCGTAGGCGTATAGAGACATCCGATCGCCATCGATCCAGAATTTTTTAAAATAAAAAAAACGGACTTTTTTAAATCCGGAAAGGGACTCAGGGATTCCGGAGTCGAGGACGTTAAACATCGAGAGCGCGTTATAGCTATTGAGATAATGGGCCAACCGGGTTTCGGGTGCAGTGAATTTATCGGGATTGGTTCGTGGCCCGTTTTGGGCGATGTAATTTACATAGAGGTCGAGTTTTTGGCGGGCCTTGGCTAAACCCTGAAAATCGACGCGGCCTCTTTTATCGACAAATTGCGAGAGTACCGCTTTCCAGGCCTCATCCGGTTTAATTGCTTCGAACTGGGGATCGATCCGTGGAACCTCGACGGTCGCGCACCCCGTAATGAGGGCCAGTGACGAAATCAGAGTCACAGTGACGGCTAGGCGACAGACTCTCATCGGTGAACTCCTAAACAGGGGTAAACAGCCACTAAGCAGTGACCGTTGTGTTGCCTGTCAGCGGGTGCCAGGTTTTTTCTCCCGCCACCGGAAGTGGCTGAAGAATGAAATCGTCCCGCTTGGCGTTGTGCATGCACATCGAGATAGGGCCCTGCGGAGTCATGACCATGAATGAGCAGGCGTGGATGCGATCGCGCTCGAGGCTGGACGCATCCATGAAATTCTGGACGAAGAAGGAAAGCTTTTGCACCTTTCCCCGCCCCCGGATTAGTGCCCACTTCATTTGCCAGAGTTTTCGCGCTAGGAATTTAAGCCCCGGCATCACAATTTCTCGTGTCGAGAAGAGCCATTGCAGAGCGCTCAGCGCGGCCCGGGTCGGTCGGGTTCTGTCGAGGACGAGTGTGCGACTTTTTTCGGCGAGCAGGCCGAAGAAGTCGGCATCGTCGAAAAAATCGAAGCTCTGGCCGGCCGATTGAAGCGTCAGGCCATAACGGTGACAGCGTGGGTGTCCGATTCGAACGCTCTCAAACGACAAAGGCACGCCTGCCCCATCCTGAATTTTCTCGGTGACCGAATCGAGCGAAATGATCTCATCGCGTTTCTTAAGCACGCCCCGGCCGGTATCGGCCTGCAGCTGAAAAGAGGCCATGCCCACGACGTCCGCGTTGGCCTTGAAAAAGCGGACGAGATCGGGAATTTCCCTGAAATTTCCGGCATAGACCGTCGTATTAAAAATGACGGCGACGGGAAGTCCGCGCACCCGTTCGATGTAGTCCTTTCGGACGGTATTCATTGACATCTCGGTGGTAAATCCCTCGCGCTCCTGGGTGAGATCGACGTGAAGGGCTATATCGTTTAGTCCGCTTGCGATCATCTCCTCGATCATGTCCCGACGGGCCGCAATCCCATTGGTCATGAGAGTCGGGCGGAGCCCGATATCGCGAACATGCCGGATGATTTCCATCAACTCGGATCTTTTTCTGAGCGTTGGATCGCCCCCCGTGATCTGTACATCCGTGGCCGCGCCGAATTGATTTTTGATCTGTTGGATCCGGCGGAAAATTTCCTCCATCGGGATGTCTTTTACCGATTCGCTGGACTCGGAAAGGTAACAGAGCGTGCAATCGAGATTGCAGCGTTGAGTGATCTCGAGTGCGACACACCCGATGGCATACCGGCGACCCAACACCTGGTTCGTCGACCAAACACCGGCGACCTGCATCCGCTGACGCGCGCGATCCAGAGCGCTTGGCATGTCCGACGGATCAGTCCAGGCGAGCGGGCGGGCGTCCTTGATTTGTCCGGGGGTGAGGTACGTCGGTTCACGGACATTCGATGAGGAGTCCGGGGGCCGGGGATGGTAATGAAATGATGTTTTCATGGAGTGGTACCTCGCTCAGCGGGAAAAAGTGTCCCAAACTTGAAGCCTTTATAGTAACATCGGTCTATTCATTTAGGGGTGATGTGTTGAGGGCGGTACGATGCGTCTGCCTGGGCAGTCATTTACGGATACGGTAAGTCAACTGGGACTGTCTTTGGGGCGTCGTCCCATCCACACGGTTCAAATCAACGTCGGAAAATTGTGTAACCAGGCGTGTCGTCACTGCCACGTCGAGGCGGGGCCCTCGCGCACCGAAATCATGGAGGCGCGAACCGTAGACCGGCTCCTGGAACTACTGAGCCGGGCGAAAACGATTCATACCGTCGATGTTACCGGCGGCGCTCCCGAGCTATGCCCCGATTTTCGACGACTCGTGGTGGGTCTGACCCAGATGGGCAAAGGGGTCATAGACCGTTGTAACCTCACGGTTTTTGAGGAGCCCGGCCAAAAGGATATCCCGGAATTCTTGGCCGAGCACCGGGTGACTATCGTAGCCTCGCTTCCCTGCTATAGCGAAGCTAATGTCGACAAACAAAGGGGTAAGGGTGTTTTTGCAAAGAGCATTAGGGCGCTTAAGACTCTCAACCGCCTGGGGTATGCAAAACCGGGCTCGGGTTTGACGCTCGATCTGGTTTTTAACCCGCTGGGGCCGACGCTGCCACCGCCACAGGCACAGCTAGAGGCCACCTACCGGGAAAAGCTCAAACAGGATTTTGGTATCGAGTTTACCCACCTGTATTGCATCACCAACATGCCCATAAAACGGTTTTACGAAGACCTTTCGCGTAGTCACATGCTGGAAAATTATATGCAGCTCCTGGCGACTCATTTCAATCAGGCGGCGGCCGAAAACGTCATGTGCCGTGATTTGGTTTCAGTGGGGTGGGACGGGCGACTCTACGATTGCGACTTCAACCAGATGCTTGAGTTACCGCTTCCCGGATCCAAACGAACTATTTGGGATATCGACGGCTTCGATCACTTCAATCAGGGTCCGATTGCCTTCGGTGAGCATTGCTTTGGTTGTACGGCGGGTGCGGGGAGTTCCTGCACCGGAACATTGAACAGAGAAGAACCGAATAAAGGAAAATAACCGATGGATAAATTCCGAACGCTCGAGATTGTGCAAAATTACTACGGCAAGGTGCTGGGAAGCTCTGCCGATCTTCAGATGACCGCCTGTTGTAGCGCCGAGGCGATGCCCCGACACCTGTTGCCGATCCTTAAAGAGATTCACCCCGAGGTGACGGACCGGTTTTACGGGTGTGGGTCGCCATTGCCATCGGAACTTGAAGGACGGACCGTTTTGGATCTGGGCTGCGGCACTGGGCGCGATTGTTACCTGCTCTCAAAACTCGTGGGCCCGAGTGGCAAAGTCATCGGTATCGACATGACCGACGAGCAATTGAGCATTGCCCGTAGGCACGTGGATTACCACACCGAAAAATTCGGGTTCGCAAAGCCTAATGTTGAGTTTGTAAAGGGGTACATCGAGGATCTCGAGTCGGTGGGAATCCAGTCGGGGTCGGTCGACGTCATCGTATCCAACTGCGTGGTGAATCTGTCCCCGGCCAAGGACCGCGTGTTTTCGGAGGTGTTCCGTGTGTTAAAGGAGGGCGGGGAGATCTATTTTTCCGACGTGTACGCCGATCGCCGAATCCCCGAAGATGTTCGGGTCGATCCCGTCCTTTTGGGTGAATGCCTCGGGGGAGCGCTATACACCGAGGATTTTCGCCGGATCATGAATCGTGTCGGGTTTAGCGATTTTCGTTTCCTTTCGAAAGCCAAACTTGGGGTGGAGAACCCGGCGCTGCGCGCGAAGGTGGGGATGGTGCAGTTTTACTCGATTACCGCGAGGGGTTTTAAGCTTCCGCATCTCGAGGATCGGTGCGAGGACTTCGGGCAGTCCGCCTATTATCTCGGTACTATTTCTGAAACTCCGGAGGCCTTTGTTTTAGACGATCACCACCGGTTTCAGGCCGGGGTTCCCCTGCGGGTGTGCTCTAACACGGCGCTGATGCTCTCGGGGTCGCGCTTGGGGAAACATTTTAAGATTATCGGAGATCTGTCGACGCATTTTGGTGTTTTTGACTGTGCGCCTGTGTCCGGCGTTGTCTCGGAAACGGCCGGTGCCGTCCCGGGGGTGGTCGGAACCGGAGGTTGTTGTTGATGAAGAAGCTATTTCGGTCCGTATTGGAATCTGGCATACCGCATTTCCGATAGGGTCGTTGGTTTATCTGCGTCTCCAGGAACCGGCTCGCGACTCGGAGCACTGAGCGATCGTGACTCGCCGAATCAATCGCCGCTATAGAATTCCGGTCCGGTATTGGGGTATAGATAACGGTATGAAAAAACTCATTGTATATTGTATGGTGGCGCTTGGCGGTTTGGGTGTTGCTGATGTCAAAACTTTTCGTCATGTTTTCGAATCCTATCCGAAGGCAGAGGGCAATTGTCAGGCGTTGGCGCGGCGGCTTGCCGATAAAGTTTCACAAGCGAGCGGGATTTCTATACCCGATGCGGCTTGTGTGGCCCAGGATAAGTATGGGTATCGCATCGAACTGAGTTACACGGCGGAAAAGCCGATCGATTTTGTTTCGACCCGGTACCGGGATATTTCCCTATACGCCGATCGCTACAACGATCTCAAACAGTGTGAAGACCGGCTAGCGGGTCAGGTCGCGATTTTTGAGGGGGCGACCCATCTGAAGTCTTTCGTCAGCTATTGTCGTTTCGAGCCGTACTCAAATCAGGACCGGTGGTCGCCGATAATCGAGGCGGTGGGGCCGGCTGAACGAGAACCGCGGGCGGGTGGTTTTATGCTCTTTACCAGCCCGAAATATATTCCGCTGACGGAATTTTTTGAGGGGCTTGAAAAGAAATTCAATGCGCGCGGCGCGATTCTGGGAGAAACCATCGTGCACCCTCAGCTCGCGTCGTATTATGTGACGTTTCATTATTTTGCCAAGGACAGGCTTGCCTTCTGGATGCGGGAGACGGCTAGAACAACTGACGAAAAAACTTGTGGGTTGCAGGCCGCCGAGGCTAAAGATTTTCTGGGGCGTGCCGCCGAGAGTGCGTTTGTGATTTACTGCGCCCGAATGGGAATTACCGGCGAATGGGAGCTCACGATGGGATTTGTCGATGAGCCGTCATTCGGGTGGCGCCGCTCCATTGAAGATTTCGCAAAGTTAGAGGAGTGCGAGTCGGGACGAAGCGCAGTGGTTAATAGTTATTCCCAGGCGGAAACCGGAATTTTGGGTGGCTTGTGCACCCGTTATTGGCGGACCGATCGTTACCACGTCCTCTTATTTAAAGAGGGAATGGCGTTTGATCCGATTGGGGAGCCGTAAACTGCGCACCGGGGCTTGTCCGCATTGGGGTGCTCGCTGGCGAGGCGTTTGGGTATGCGGCGGAAATGATCGTTTTAATATTGCCTCGCATGTTAAAGTCTCCCTGAACGTCCATAGACCAGGGCGAGCAGGCCTGGACCAGGTCGTTTAAAATCTGGTTGACCGCAGCCTCGTGAAAGATCCCGATATCCCGATACGCATTGATATAAAGCTTGAGCGATTTCAGCTCTACACAAGACCCCCGAGGTTGGTAGCGGATTCTGATAGTTCCAAAATCCGGAAATCCGCTTCGAGGACACACCGCCGTCCATTCCGGACAGGTGAATTCGATGTCGTAGCGACGCCCCTTCTCGGGATTCTCGAACACGTCAATCACGGGGAGTCGTTCAATGCCGTGACACAAAAGGGGCTGGGTAAAAAAGTCGTCCATTGGTTTCGATTAACAGGTAAATCTGTACTGGTAAAGTGAGGCGGTAAAGTGAGGCCGGTAATCTTTCTTTTGGCTCTGCGTCTCCTGGGGAATCGCTGGGGTTAATGGCTAGTGGTATTAATCGTTAGGTGGAAATCCTATGGGTATTCCACAAACAGAAATCCGCCCTTCTGGTCCAGTTCGGTGGCGATGAGGCGGATAAAGCCGTCATCCTCGGGTCGGAGTTGGCCGAGGTGGTAACCCACGTATTTTGGGGTGGTGATGACAAGTTTGTACCCGTTTTCGATGTGCCACTTCACATCGGCGCTGATGTCGACGATTTGCTCGATGTTGTCCACCGACAATTGGATCTGTCCGCCGAACACATCCAAAAATTCGAATTTCATCTCCTTGGCTACCAAAGCGTTGAGCACAAAGGGGTATTGCATCAGGTAATTTCGGCATGCCGAGGACTGCCCTTCCAGATAGTATTCCTGAAGTGAGATGTGGTCGAACATCTCAGCCGTTGCGCCACTGATATCAAAATCGACTTTGCGGATCTTCGTCATATCAAATTTAAAGGTGACGCTCGGTGTTCCGGCCGTGACTATCGTATTGAGCTGAGCCGTAAAATCCACTCGCGCCGAGTAATGGGTATTCGCCAAGTCAGCATCCGATTCCCATCGCAAATCGTTGGGATTTGAGTCGGTGGAATAGGGAAAACATTTTGAGGGAGGCGCCAGCGGCATTAATTGCGTCGAATTCCCGCGCACAATCATTCCCGTTCCGACGCCGCTCATGGGGTGTCTGAAAGGAATAAACCCATTCTTCTCGATTTCCGCAAAATAGGTCGCCGCCGGATCAACGCACCCAGAAAGACTCAACGTCAACCCAATCAAAAAAAAGACATGCATGTTCAACCCCCATTTAGGAGAGTATCCAACTTGCGTGCGTTAAAAATCGCGCAATTAATCAGTTTATCTTGAGATTCTTCGCTGAATTGTGTTGGAATAGGCCTCGATTGCCATGAACATACTTTTTCTCTGTGTCGCAAACAGCGCCCGCAGCCAGATGGCCGAGGGTCTCGCAAAAAAAATGCTCGGCCGCGAAATTGTTGTTTCAAGCGCCGGGAGCCACCCGGCACAACAGGTGCACGCGCTTGCGATTGCCGTTATGAATGAGGTAGGTATCGACATTGACCTACACCGACCTAAATCCATCGATTCACTGGGTAAACTATTTCTCCAAAATGTGGACTGGGTGATTACCCTGTGCGCGGATGAGGTGTGCCCCACCGGGATAGGAAAACAGCGATTGCACTGGGGCCTTCCCGACCCGGCATCTGAGTGCGAGTCCAAAGCCTTGGACGCCTTTCGGAAAACCCGCGATCAGATCCAGGAGCGTCTCGAGGTTTTTACTAGGAACCTTTTTAAAATCCCCAACGCTTGCCAATAACGCTCGAACGCGTTATCGCAATCTCACTGTCAAAAAAGGAAACTTCTCCAAGGAGATATCTATGTTAGCCATTTTATTAACGGTACTTCTCCCGGTATTCGCAGCCAAACACCCTCTGGCCGACCAGGTTAAAGGTAACTGGAGACTCGTCCAAATGACGTGTAATGGGGTTAAACAATTGTTGGACAAGGACTATACATTGTCTTTCAACGCCGAATCCGGAGCCTATATTTCCAAAACACCACAGTGCACTCAGACCGAACCGGAAAGCTATCGCTATCTGTCAAACACGAGTATTTCGATCAAGTCGGGCGTTCGGGTCTGTGCTCCGAACCCGTGTGCCGCAGATCTACCCGCGTCGGAATGCGGGAAGGAGACCAACCCGCACGCAGCAGTTTTCACGGCAAGAGTTGAATCGAATCGCTTGATGCTTACCACGAGCGATCCCAAGGCGATTGACTGCACCGGAGCGGGTCAAAGTAAACCGGCCGGATTCACGTTTGAAGTGGTGCGTCCCTGATGCCGACAGTTCTTGTGGTCGCACCACGTGGAACTCGTGGGGGTATTCACCAGACACCGGCTGAGCAGGGCGCCACGCCGGTTAAAGCCATTATTGCCAAAAAAGAGCGCGGTCGCTAACTTAAGCACTATGGCTGGGTAGCTCAGTCGGTAGAGCAAGGGAATCATAATCCTTTGGTCGGGGGTTCGAGTCCCTCCCCAGCTATTTGTCTTGTGTTTCTCGCCGATAAATCAGCAACATAAACAAATAGTTGTCACCAATCTTGTCGGGGGTTGATCCCGTCATTTTGGTAGGGGTGGTAACAGAAGTCCTCCTAAATTCCGATAGGAGGAGAAATGGGCTACCAAGTCGCTAAACGTTACACCCGCCGCGACGGATCCGTCGCCTGGTGCATTCTCTACGAGAACTATTCCGACAACAAACGAACCCAACGGCACATTCCTAAAGAAGAGTGGCGCACGATCGGTTTTAGCGAGTCGATGACATTTGAAGAAGCCCGGGAGAGAGCAAAACAACTTTCCGCCCAGGACTGGGTAAAATTCCAAGAGCGCCGGCGCAATGCGATTTTGGTATGACCCTGTGTAGAGCCACCGAGAAGCCCGACTTCTCCGATCCACCACTTCCCACTCTTCCAGATGTTTGTATCAAGTAACATCGTTTCACCTCTGACCCTTGGGTCCCGGATGTGTGAACCAATCCCCTGCAGAGCGCTGGGGCTTTTAGAGTCACCCGTTAACCACCTTCATCTCAGTGATGTTGATCCCGGGATCCGCTTTCTCGAAGGCGTTCTTATCAAGGTAGAACGTCTTTAAAAAATTGAATGTCTGAAAGCCGGGGATTTTAGCCCCACCCTTTAAATTAGACAGGTGTTGCGGCGTAACCCCCAGGCGTGACGCGAGTACCTCCTGAGTGCACCCCTCTCGGTGGAGTATTCCTGCAATCAATGTTTGGGTGAGCTGAATTAGGCTCTGTTCGATGGCCTCATCCAACCTATCTACATCTGCGTACCGCAAAATATTCTCTCCGCACTTCTTGCAGGTAAGTAGGTCTATTGGCTTTACGAGGTAAACCGCCTGGAAATCCTTCCAGGGAAAAGGCCCCTTGGATTCAAGCGAGGCCACTTCAAAGGACCCACAATTTCCGCATCGGTATTTCTTCATGTCATTGCCCTTTCGGAATAATTAACCCACTCAAGGTTTTAAGTTCCTTCTCAGGTGGATGGAATGAAATCTCTTCCAGGTCACCATCCACAATCGCGAACTTAACGAACCACGGTCGTCCATCGAAGATGAGTCCGTACTTATCAACGACCAAATCACCCCACTGCATTTGGCTTCCGCAGAAGTTATTAGCCGTGAGCTGCTTGATCCCTTCGAAGATAAAAGCCTTGATCTCTCGTTCATTCTTGGCGCTACCATAAACGGCCATCACCTGATTTATTGATCGGCTAGGGGCGGTGAATGTTACCTTACCTTCGTCAATCAATCGGAACACGTCCGCCAAGCTGTAGACCGCCTGCTGCACACTTCTTATTGTAGCTTAATCTGAGGTTAACTATCAAGTCTAATCTGAGGTTAACTCTAAAACCCCACTCATTCCTTCACAGTCTTTCGCTACGATCTCTTCAACCCCTTGAAATTCCACAATCCTCGTCGTAAATTGACGTTTTGGTAGGAGGTTCGAGTCCCTCCCCAGCTATTTAACGTTAAGGGTCCATACCGGACAGATTCCCCGACACTCTAATTCGTTAAGCGCAATGTAATGCCTTACCGTTTTCAGTGCGCGGCCCCACTCGATGATTCGACTAAAGGCAAGCCTCGTCCAAAACCGGCCGAACGCCTTGCCTTTGCGGGCTCCCGTCACGGCAAGAGCGACCTGTTGCCAACGGGGCGTTCATCGATAAATGTTTCAACGGACATTGGCACATAGGGCATGGGACTTAACTTTTCATTCGTTACGATCAGTTTTCTGGCGGTGCTGAGTCTGCGGTGGACGGCAACTGCG
>CAZRVZ010000219.1:0-19737 GCA_964603655.1 uncultured Pseudobdellovibrionaceae bacterium
GCCGGAACTGGTACTGCCGGAACTGGTACTGCCGGAACTGGTACTGCCGGAACTGGTACTGCCGGAACTGGTACTGCCGGAACTGGTACTGCCGGAACTGGTGCTGCCACCACCGGTGTTTTGTGTATAAGAAAATGCAACGCGGGTAAGCTGGCCGGTGGGTGGCACATTATAATCGACGCTGCAATCGAGTGAACCGTTGCTCAGCTTACAATCCTGGGCGACTCGGCCGACCTGAAGGAGGGATTCGGCGAGTTGCCCGATTTCGCCTTCGGCGTCTCCTCGCGACAAGAGTTTATCCCGACTCGAGGTACAGGTTTTAAGCGATCCCATCACGCCCACGATTAAAACAGCGCCTATAGCCGTTGAAATAACGATTTCCATCATGCTCATGCCGCGCTTTTTCATAAGAGGCTCCGATTCTATTTCTACGGTGTTTTCTGTTCGGGGATCAGCGAGCTCAACACCACCTGCTTGACGTTTTCGCCCGTTTTGTCCTTTTGCAACCAGCTCACTCCGACTGTGAGGATAAATCGCTCGTCCGGGAGCAGCTCGATTGTTTCAGCTCCCACCTTTGCGTTGCCGTTTAAGAAAACTTCCTTGGCGGAATTCTTGCAAAGGTCTTTGTTCACCTGAATCGTGTCGCTCACGGCCGTGCCTTTGATATCGGCGACCTGAACCTGATAATAGCGATTTGCCTTTGTTTTAGCTGAAGTTCCGATGTCGAGAATCGTAGATGGCATGCGAGCAATAGGGTCTTCATTGAGAACAATGCCGTCACTTCGGTTCAAGAGGTTGACGTGAGAGCAAAACTTGTAAGGTTCAAGATTTGAATCGATCGGGTTTACGGCAAAATTGGCCTTGAGTTGTTCCGGAGTTTGAGATCGTAGAAACTCTAGGAGCTCTACGGCGTAAGATTCCGCAATCACCGATTCGTTAAGCTGAGCCGATTGTTCGCGGGAATACATGAGGCTTTTGGCGAAATACATAACGCCCATAATCACAATCACGCTCGCGATAACCAGGAAGAGTATCTGGGATCCTCGATTCGATTTCATAAGGGTACCTTTTTGGTTAGGGAGTCTTAAACAGCGCTCGAAAAGCCAGTTTGGCCTTTTCAACTTCGGATCCGTCTCCTAAGGATTCGGGCTCCAAAGTTTGCGCTGGAGTCTTTCGAAACTCAAAATACGGACAATTATTTTGAATCTCACGATTGTTTATCCAGGGGCTGTTGGGCTCCAGACAACGAGTGTTCTCGAAATGGCTGCAGTTTTTGCAGCAATTCAGGTCGCAACCGCAATTCGGGCAGAGCCGATTGCGTTTCAGTACATCGGCCGCCAGAACTGAGCGACAGTAATAGCATTGAAGGATCGTTTGGCTCATGGATTGATTACAATTATCGCATAACTCTGAAGTCTTGAGGTACGAGTTTTCTAAGGTTGTCGTGAAGTGGGCGATTAATTATAATAATTGCACTCCGATCGTTTATTCATGGCGGCATTGAACACTATTTTTGCCATCGACTTTCGCGCGCTGCGCGCCTTTCGCATTGCCATGGCCTTGGTGTATTTGGGCGATTGGGTGATACGCGCCACGTCGATAACGGCTCACTACACAGATGACGGTGTGCTTCCCAGGTCTGCGCTCATCGAGCTCTACCCGTTTGCTGCCAAATTCAGCCTAAATCTCATGAGTGGCTCCGAAGTTTGGCAATTGGGGATTTTCTCCGCCGCCTTTTTTTGTGGCATCGCCGTGCTTTTTAATTTCGCAACGCGAACGGTCACGCCTCTCTGCTGGCTGCTTCTCCTATCGATTCAGAACCGCAATCCGCTCGCCTTTCATCTCGGTGACAACCTGTTTCACCAACTCTGGTTTTGGTCCATGTTTTTGCCATGGGGCGAAACTCGGTCGAAGCGCCCGTTAGTTTCTGCGGCGAGTGTTGGGCTTATTTTGCAAATTGGGCTCGTTTATTTTTTTAGTGTCTTCGAAAAAACGGGAACTCCTTGGAGAGTCGATAAATCGGCCGTCTTTCTTGCTCTGAATATCGATCAGTTCGCCACTCCGTTTGCTGTCTGGATGCGGGAGCTTCCCATCCATTACCTAAAGTGGGCCACCGATTGGGTGATGTGGGTGGAATTACTGGCCCCGCTTTGTCTACTGCTGCCTTGGGCTTCAATAAGGCTCGTGGTGGTCGCGCACCTTTTTGCGCTGCATGTGGGCTTTGCGCTCACGTTGTATCTGGGAACCTTTCCCTGGGTATGTTTTGCGGCATTAGTTGTGCTGTTGCCGTCTCTGTTTTGGGATTGGATGGACAGCCTGTGGATGGGGGTGAATCGCTACCTGATGGGATTCAACTTTGAAATCGCGCGATTTGCGTTTGCCGGTTTCCCGGGAAGTCGGATTCGCCTGGTTTCAGGAAAGTTGTCGAATGCGGTGATGAGTCAGGTAATCCTGTTGGGAGCGAGACTCGATAAAGAGATCCCAGTTAAACCGCGTGTAAATCGAGGGTTAATTGTTTTTCGGCGTGGAGTTCTCGGGTTTTTAGTGGGTTACATGCTGCTCTGGAACGTACTCAATATTTATCAGTGGCGCGGAATCACCCAGCCGCTTGAGAATTTATTTGGCCCGCTGCGGACCATTGGCGAGGGTTTAGCGCTCAATCAGAAATGGGACATGTTCAGTCCTTTTCCTTTAATTGACGATGGTTATTTCGAGTTTCAGGGAATAAGTGCGGATGGCGCTCGGCACGATGTGTGGATTCGGCCAGGAGCTGAGAAATTATGGAAGACCCGTAATTTTTCGACGGTATTTTACCCCGACGAACGTTGGCGCCGAGTGATCGGAACACTCTCTATTGATAGGCATGCGGGCGCTCGTCCCCATATTGCGCGCTACCTGTGTCGCGTGTGGAACGAATCCCACCCGCCTAAGGCGGCCGTGCAGCGAGTCGTCCTCTATTACCATCTCGAAAAAACGGCGTGGCCACCCGGGGACGCGAAACTGGAGCGCCAAACGCTTTGGGAAGGAGCATGCGTTTGAGGGTCGTGTGGGTCGTCTGGCTCGGTACTTAACTGCAGCCGGTTGTATAGCTAGATCATCAAGACTATGATTCACGATGCCCGGGCAAAACTCCCGGGGTTTATCTGGACGTTCACACCGGGGAGCAGCATGAAAGCGTGGGTCGCAAAAGATCAGAGAAACCGAGTGGCTGTCGTCGCGGGGGTGCGCACACCCTTTGTGAAGGCTGGCACCCAGATGAAGGATTGTTCGGCGGTGCATTTGGGTGTCACGGTGGCGCGCGAGGTGATGGCGCGGGCCGAGATGTCGCGCGAGTCGGTAGATGAGATCGTGTTTGGCAATGCGGGGACTCCCGTTAACGCGGCCAATATTTCACGCGTGATTGGGCTCCGGGCCGGTTTTCCCATTCACACGCCAGCCTATACTGTGCACCGAAATTGCGCGTCGGCCATGGAGGCGGTAGCCCAAGGTTGCATCAAGATTGGCGCGGGCCTTGCTGAGACGATGCTCGTGGGTGGAACCGAGAGCATGAGCAACATGCCGCTTCTGTACGGCGATGAAATGACCGAGTTGTTTTCGACACTCAACTTTGCCAAGAGTCCGCTGGCTAAGGCGCAAAAGATTGCGGACTTTCGGCCTCATTGGCTCAAACCCGTCGTGTCCATCATGGAGGGCTTGAGCGATCCGTTTTCGGGTTTGAATATGGGACAGACGGCCGAGGTTCTCGCGCGCGATTTCGGAATTACGCGTTTAGAGGCGGATGCCTTTGCGCTTCGAAGCCACCAGCGCGCCGTCGATGCGAAAAAGGCGGGTAGATTTGACGATGAAATTCTGCCCACGATGAACGAGTCCAATTTTTCAAATTGTCTTCAGGCTGATGTGGGGCCTCGTGATGGCCAGTCGATTGAGGCGCTGGCAAAGCTCAAACCCATTTTCGATAGGGAAAACGGTACCGTGACCGCAGGCAATGCCTGCTCTATTACCGATGGTGCCGTGGCTCTGCTCTTGATGAATGAAGCCAAGGCTCGTGCGGAAGGGCGAAAGATTTTGTGTGCGATTTCGGCCTATGCGTTTAGCGGGTGTGAACCGAGGCGCATGGGTCTGGGGCCGACGAGCTCGACGGCTCGGGTCCTCGACGACATGGGGATTAGCCTCAAAGAGATTGAACTCGTAGAGCTCAACGAGGCTTTTGCGGCGCAGGTGATCGCCAATCAGAGAGCCTTTTCCTCGAAATCCTATTGCTGCGAGAAACTGGGGAGAAGCTCAGAGGTCGGAGAACTAAGCGACGCGATCTTGAACGTAAATGGCGGGGCGATAGCGCTCGGCCATCCGGTCGGCGCAACGGGTGCTCGTCTTGTGTTAACAGCGGCGCTTGAGATGAACCGACGCGATATTCATCGAGGGCTTGCGACACTTTGTATCGGTGGTGGGCAGGGCGCCGCCTTTGTATTGGAGAGGACCTAATGGAAATGGAGAGCTTTCGGCGGGATGTGGAGCAGTTTAGAGGCCTTTTGAAGGAAGATGCTTACGAATTGGCAAAAAGTTCCGTGAGACTGGAGCGCCGGGGGGCAACGGCACTCTTGGTGCTCGATCTCCCCGGTGAGAAGGTAAATAAGCTTTCCACTCCCATTATGCTCAGGCTTTCAGAAATCCTTATGGAGGTTTCCGCCGATAAGAGCTTAAAGGCGCTTGTGCTCATCAGCCGTAAGCCCAGCATCTTTATCGCCGGAGCCGATATTTCCGAGATTTCCAAGATGACCTCGGGTGAGATGAAGCCCGAGGTTCTGATGAAGCTCCAGGCGGTGCATACGTTTTTGGAGGATCTGCCGATTGTGTCGATTGCCGCGATTCATGGCGCCTGCATGGGGGGTGGGACCGAACTTGCGCTCGCGTGCGATTACCGCATGGCGACCGATGCGCCCGAGACTCGAATTGGACTGCCTGAGGTTCAGCTCGGGATAATTCCCGGTTGGGGCGGCACCCAGCGATTGCCCCGTCTGATTGGACTTGAAAAATCGCTGGATCTGATTCTGTCGGGAAGATCTGTCGACGGGAAGTCGGCCAGAAAATTAGGAATGGTGGATCGAGTAGTGCCCAAAGAAATCCTGGAAGAAAAGGCGCTTCAATGGGCCCAGGAGCTAGCCGGAAAAAAACGCGATACATCTCCTGCGGTGTCCAAGCTCGCCCTGGAACGCATTCCCGGAGGAAAGTGGCTGATTTTTGATCAGGCCAGGAAAAAGCTTCTCGAAAAAACTAAGGGAAACTACCCAGCTCCGGAAAAAGCGCTCGACGTTATTCGAAGGACTTATGGAGGCGATCTGCAGAAGGGCCTCAAGGCCGAGGCCGAAGCGTTTTCGGAGCTTCTAGTCACACCGCAATCCAAGAATTTGATCCAGGTTTATTACCTGACCGAGCGAGTTAAAAAGGACAAGGGCGTGGCAACTAGCGTTCCGACCCGGGGGATCCAATCGACGGCCGTCGTCGGCGCTGGAGTGATGGGTGGGGGAATTGCGCAACTCTTCGCCGCAAAGCAGTTCAGGGTGAGGATGCGCGATATCAATTGGGATGCGGTGGCCAAAGGGTATCAGGCCGCCTACCAGGTTTTTAAGAAACTTGCCGATAGGCGAAAGATGAAGCCGACCGAGGTGGATAATGCGATGGCGCTCATCGAGGGAACGACTTCGATGACGGGATTCGGTCAGGTAGATCTCGTAGTCGAGGCGGTGGTCGAGGATCTGGAGATTAAGAAAAAGGTATTTCTGGAGTTGGATGGACTCGTTCGTCCGGATGCCATTCTGTGCTCCAATACATCGTCACTTTCGATAACGAGTATCGCCGAGGTTTGTCGCCACCCGCAACGGGTCGTGGGTATGCACTTTTTCAATCCCGTCGACAAGATGCCTCTCGTTGAGGTTATTCGCGGGGAAAAGAGCTCGGACGAAGCGGTAGCGACGGTATTTCAACTCGCCAAGAAGTTGGGGAAGACGCCAATAATCGTCAAGGACTCTCCCGGTTTTTTAGTGAACAGGATTCTGGGACCTTATCTGAACGAAGCGGTGTACCTGCTTCTGGAAAATGTGAGGCCGCTCGAGATCGATGGTGCCATGGAGCGCTTCGGGATGCCGATGGGCCCCTGCGAACTGCTCGATGAAGTCGGTCTGGATGTTGCGGCGAAGGTGTCGAAGGTGCTTTATGGTGCTTTCGGTTCGCGGATGAAACCTCCGGCCTTCATGGAGATGATCGTGACCGATAAACGGTTAGGGAAAAAGTCCGGCAGGGGCATTTATGAATGGGAAGGCAAAAAAAAGGTGGAGGACGCGGGCCTCACCGCCAAAATGAGCCCGGTGAAACCGGCAGTGGATAATTCTCCGGAGACGATCCAAAAGCGACTGATCTATCTCATGGTGAATGAGGCGGCCCGATGCCTCGCCGAGGGGATCGTCCGAGACGCTGCCGAGGTCGACATCGGCATGATTTTTGGAACAGGGTTCGCGCCGTTTCGAGGCGGCCTTTTGCGCCATGCCGATACGGTAGGCATTGATACGATAGTCAATGAACTGGACGTATTTGCAGCCAAGCTGGGGGAACGCTTTGCTCCGTGTGAAGCCCTCAAGGAGCGGGCGGTTGGCGGGAAGAAGTTTTATTAAAGGCGCAAGCCTTCTATTTAGCTAGTTCCCCGAAACGTTTCGCACCACGAGTCCAGCGCCCAGTTTGGGATAGAAATAGGTCGACTTCTGCGGCATGAATCGGCCCTCATCCGCGACATCGCAGACACTTTCTACCGGAGTCGGTGCGTGGAAAATGCATAGGCCGTAATCATCGCGCGATTTCCAAGCGTTTGTAATGTCCCGCTCGTAAAAAATTCTTTCCGATCGATTGGAATCATTGACATCGAGAGAGGTGAGTAATTCCCAGTCGCTCCAGGCGACAGCGAGCCGCGATACGCTTTCGCCCCAGGACTGCGTTCGTTCTGCCCCAGATTGGTTTGTAATACGCATCAATCTTCCCCGGAAATAGACCGCAAATTCCGGCTGAGTCGGCTTGGATTTTACAAAGGTCTGAAGCTCCTCCGGCGTCAGCGGAAACTGAGCGAATGGCTTGAGCGCCATTTCAACCACCCCGGGATCAAGCGCGCCCTTAATGAGACGGTGGGTCGGAAAAACAACGAGTGCCGGATCGTAAACATTGGCAATGCAAAATAACATCTGTCCGGCCGGATGCGAATCCGAACCGAAAGCGCCTATCTCTTTGGAATATTCAATCGCGCTGCTGTAGCGATGGTGCCCATCTACGATGTAGATGGGCCTGTCCGTGAAAAACTTGTCTAGGGTTGACTGTGCCTGGCTCGCATCGATCTTCCAAAGCGCATGCTCAATACCATCATCGGTCCTCGCAATTAAAAACGGAGCTTTAAAGGAGTACTTTTCATACAGAACATTGAGCTCGCCGGCGGGGTCCTTCACCATGCCGAAAATGTGGCTGAGCTGGTGTTTGGATTTTTTTAGGAGCATCAAGCGATCATTTCGGTATTTTTGATAGGTGTTTTCGTGGGGGCGGATGATTCGATCGCCAAATTCATGGAGCTTGACCGCGCACATCAGGGTATCCCGTGTGTGGTGACGACTATCGATGGTGAAGGACTGGCGGTAGAGAAAAAAGTGACGGCCGGCGTCTTCAATCAGGACGTTTAATCGTTTCCACTGGTTCAGGCGCTCCGTCGCCACATTGTAATCGGGATCCCCAGGATTGGGTAAGATGAGATGGGTGAAATTGTACGGACTGCGATTGCGATAGACCGCCTCCATCTCCTTGGAAATGGCGTCATACGGGGGAGTGACGACGTCAGATACCATTACGGATTTTGGATTGTAGTAAATGCTACGGATCGGGTGAATGAGCATGGATAGAATCTAGTACCTCGACGTCTCAATTCCCAGTGCTTTTATACTGGTTTTGTCTTTGAGTTCGCGCCATCACAGGCGGACGACGAGCATGCGAATTTCGGTCATGTCTTCGATGGCGTAGCGGATGCCCTCGCGGCCGAGCCCGCTGTCCTTAACTCCGCCGTAGGGCATGTGGTCTGCGCGCCACGATGGTACATCGCCAATAACGACACCGCCTACGTCGAGCGTTTCCCACGCTTGGTAGATTTTTTTGATATCACGAGTGAAGATTCCGGCCTGAAGGCCGAACGGGCTGTCATTTACCTCGGCCAACGCCTGATCGAAATCCACAAACGGTGACAGGACGGCGACAGGACCAAAGGCCTCGTCCGAGCAAATAGCGAGATTTTTAGGGACATTCTCCAGCAGCGTGGGCTCAAGGACCAATCCCGAAAGTTTTCCCCCGCACAATAAATGCGCGCCATTTTCAACGGCGGTCTGGATCCAGCCGCAAAGACGCTCGGCCTCTTTGAGGGAAATCATAGGACCTATGAAGGTATCCTCGAGTTTCGGATCGCCGGCTTTTAGTTTCAATGTAGCGCGCACAAAAGCATCGCGGACCTCATCATAAATCGCGTGGTGAATGAGAACACGTTGAACGCTGATGCAGCTTTGACCCGACTGGTAGAAGGCGCCGATGACGAGTCGATCCACGACGTCTCTGACATCGCTGTCGCTGTCTATCACGCAGGCTGCGTTGCCACCCAATTCCAAAACAACCTTCTTCTTTCCGGCGCGGGCTTTGAGGTCCCATCCCACCGCAGGAGAGCCGGTAAAACTCAAAAGCTTGAGACGCGGATCGGTTGTAAACAGGTCGGCGCCGTCGCGCGAGCAGGGTAATATCGACCACGCTCCCGGCGGCAAATCGGTTTCGGCGAGGATTTCTCCCAAGAGGAGCGCGCCGATGGGCGTAAGACTCGCGGGTTTTAATATAAACGGGCAGCCCGCAGCGATCGCGGGGGCGATTTTATGGGCCGCCAAATTAAGTGGGAAATTAAAGGGTGAGATAAAGGAACAGGGGCCAATCGGAAACCGTCTCCACTGCCCAGAATATCCTTTTGTCCGCTGGGTCACATCCAGCGGGATGACTTCGCCCCCGATGCGTACACTCTCCTCGGCAGCGCATTGAAAGGTGTCAATGAGGCGCGCCACCTCACCGCGACTGTCCCGGATGGGTTTGCCGGCCTCGCGACACAAAATATCTGCCAACTCATCCGATCGCTGCCTGAACCGTTTCACACAATGTTCCAGGATTTCCTTACGGGCAAAAGACGGGAGGCGTTTCATCGTTTCAAACGACTGCACCGCCTGGCCAATGGATGCATCGATGATAGCTTTATCCGCCATTGCCACCGAGGCGAAGACCTCGTTAGTGTATTTATCGCAAACGTCGAGCGACTGCGTGGTCACGACCGGCTTTCCGCCGAGATACAGTGGATAATGCTTCTTCATGAAGAGTTTGCTATACCCCGAAATGATGCTGAGTGCATTTGCAAATATTTTAACCCGCCTTGGGTTAGTTCGCGGCGGTGACCGGGTTGTGCTAGCGGTCTCCGGCGGCGTGGATTCCATGGTGCTCCTCGAGTGTTTCAGGCGAACCTGCGAATCCGGTCAGCTGGTGGCGGCCCACGTGAATCATCGCCTGCGCGGCGCCCAGTCTGATGGTGACGAGGCGTTCGTCTCCGAACATTGCAGGCGGGTGGGTTTGGAATGCATTTCCCACAGTCAAACGGGCGACCAGCGATCCGAGTCCGAATTAAGAACCGTTCGCAGGGGGTTTTTGGAGCTGGTGCGGGCCGAGTACCACTGCCGTTGGATTGCAACCGGCCATCACGCCGATGACAATCTGGAAACATTTCTGATGCGGCTCATTCGCGGCTCAAGCCTCACGGGGCTGTCGGGAATGAGACGGGTCAACGGGTGCTGGTTGAAACCGTTCCTGGAATTTTCAAGAGCCGACATCCTCGAATGGGCTCAGTCGAATGGCGTTCAATATCGCGAGGACAGGACCAATTTCCAGAATCTTTATTATCGTAACCGAGTTCGCCAGAACCTGGTTCCGCCACTCCTTGATCTTGCCCGAGAGTTCGGCGGCGCCGACGCTTTTCGATCGCGGATGCAGAGCCTTTCGAGTGAGGTCCGCGAACTCTCCCAGCTCGCCCGGTCCCAGATTGACGAATGCTACCTTCAGGTCGTGGCCGAGAGTGCTTACTTTATTAAGCTCCAAATCGGCCGGTGGGAATCGTTCGTGCCGATTGTCCGGCGTGGAGTGGTTCATCGCATTATTGCCAAGGTCAGCTCCGTGGAGACGAGTCGGCGCGACGTGGAGCGAACGGTAGAGGCGATCGTACTGCAGTCGAGGGGACTCTCTCTCACGGGTGGTGTCGAAGTTTCCGTATCGTACGGCTGGGCTTTTTTTCAAAGCGCGCCGCATCGAACGGCACTGGAGGCGCTCGCCGCCCAGGAGATGCCCGCGGACAGGTGCTTCAATATTGAGACTTCCGAGGGGGTGAACTTGACTCCAATTTACACTCACGTTCGTCTATTTCAAAAGGGCGATCGCTTCCAGGGTACGGGAAATCGGGTCGGTCGCTATTTGATGAAAAACCGGGTTCCCCGTCTCGAGCGACCACTCGTTCAGGTCGAGGTCAATTCTCAGTCGCTCAGAGTCACTAAAATTCTCAAACCATAGGGATTAGAAGCCACCAACGTAACCTAACGTCAGTAAAAGCGAAGCCACAGACCGGTAAGAGCGACTGGGATTCCACCCTTACCATTGGCAATAGTTCTTTAGAGGACAAGGGCGGCGCCGCCTGTAAGCAAAAGTCCGGCAGTCGCTGGGAGAGCAAAGCCAATCCGGCTTCCTGCACCACCAGCGGCACGACGGCGGCCAGCGTGGGCTGTTTCTGTAGCGAGCTTCAGGGAATCGGTGCCTATCTCTCCCGTTCATGGTCGAGAGAATGATGAATTGCAAGGCCCGGGGGATTTTTGCCCTGATCAAAGAGGGAACCGTTACCGGCGTGTCCTTTGAAGACGGCAGTACCCTTTATGTTAAGCTAGCGCCGGCTGGGTAAGAATGGCCCGAATTTTTCGGACAGCCATTCAACAACTCTCCCTTGCGATATCCGTGCGATAGTGTTGTCCGCGCCAGGTGATTGTTTTAAGCGCGGCATACGCCTTATCGCGCGCCATTTTTGGATGGCTCCCCGTTGCACCGATACCGAGAACTCTCCCACCGGCGGTTATCCATACACCGGACGAATCTCGATCGATTCCAGCGGCAAAAAGCCGAACCGTCTGAGGAATCCTGTCCATTCCATGGATTAAATCTCCGGTCACCGGGTGCTCCGGGTAGTTTTCGGCGGTTGCCACAACATAGACGGAACAGTCGGGAGTCCAATCCACGCGTTCGATGCGCGACAGTAATCCCCTTGCGGTGCAGTCCAACAAGACGGCCAGATCGCTCTCAAGTCTAAGCAGTACCGCCTGGGTCTCGGGATCTCCGAATCTCACATTAAACTCCAGGACGTGGGGATTCCCCAAGGAGTCAATCATCAATCCGATAAAGAGGACTCCTCGATACGAAAGTCCGCGGGATTTGAGTCCCTTCAAAATCGGACCCACTATCCGGGCGTCAATCTTTTCCTTGAGTTCTGGTGTGAAAATCGGGGACGGTGAGATCGCGCCCATTCCACCGGTATTGGCGCCTGAGTCGTTATCCCCTACCCGCTTAAAATCGGTGGCCGTTTCCAGAGGGATAAAGGTGGTTCCATCACACAGACCGATGTAGCTCACCTCGGTACCGTGAATAAATTCCTCGACAACAACCGTGGGGCCCCCCGCGGGCGCTGGCCCAAAGGCCAGATTCTCAAAAACACTCCGCTCGAATCGAGTGACGTCGTCGCTTGAATTGGCGATCACCACCCCTTTTCCCGCGGCCAATCCGTCATATTTCAGAACCTTGGGAAAGGGACCGTCTGAAAATGCCCGGAGTTCGTTGGGTGAGTTCACTACCGAAAAGGCGGCGGTCGGAATGCCGAATTCTTTCATGAACCGTTTTGCGAATGCCTTACTTGTTTCAAGCATTGCCGACGCTCTATCGGGTCCGACGACACGCAAGTTTTTGTGTCGCAACACATCCGCAAAGCCCTGGGCCAGTAGTGTTTCAGGCCCGATGACGACGAGATCAATATGTTTCTCAATACAACTGCGCGCCAGACCCTCAGCCGTTGCCTGACGGCCAAGACCTAGCGGTGAAACGCCATCCTGAAAAATCCCCGGATTGCCCGGGTGGCAAAATACTTCGGTGCATTCGGGGGATGACCGGATTTTCCACGCCAAGGCGTGCTCGCGACCGCCGTGGCCCAGAATTAAAACCTTCATGAATCGGCCATCTCAAACACCGCAAACACTTGAAACACCTCAATCTGCCTGAAACTATTTAAGGTTTGCGACTATAGCAGGAATGTAACCGGGGTGAAAGTTGAGCAGGTTTCTGATCAGTTGGGCCATTTCGCCAGGGCGGCCTTGGCCTCCCAGAAATTCGGCGTAGGCCCAGTGTGCCGCGGCATTTGTGGGGTCTATCGAAAGTGCTAACTTGAATTCTTTCTCAGCCTCCTGAGGTTTTGAAACCAGCGCGAGCCCACGGGCACGCAGAGTGTAGGCATTAGCACCGTACTCGATGAGGTCCCCGCGAAGGCTTGCGAGTTGCTCCTGCACCTGGTTGTGGTCGTTTAAAGTTAGGGCGGCCTTGAGTAGGCCGAGTTGGGCAAGCGTTTCGCCTTGCTTTGCTAAACCGGTGAGTCTGGAGAGTACGTCCGGCGATGCGGTGGAAGTGGAGGCGAACTGAATGAGAGTTTTTCCGAGAGTGCGCTGACTGGGCGTCAGATTCGCCGAAATGTGAGAATAGACGCTTAGGTACTCACCGTAATTTGTCTTTTCCTGAAAAAAGCCCCATGGGGGCGGGGATAGATACTCGAATTGCGAGTCTCGAAGTATCATTTGGTTAAGGACGCGTTGGGCGGAGTCCATCTCCTGACGACCGGCCAAAAAAAGCGCGTAGTAAATATGGGAAATCCAGCGGTCGGGTTCCAAATCAACGGCCCGCCGAAAATGATTTTCCGCCTGTTGAAACTGCCCGAGCTCACTGCGGGCTCTTCCCTTGTAAATATGGATGAGCCATAGTTCCGGCTGTTCCAGCTCGGCGAGCTGGAAATAATCCAGGGCCTGAATAAATCTTTCCTGCTTCAAATACGCTCTGCCCAGATTAAACCTAGCGGCGGAGTTTTTGGGATCCAGTTGAAGCGATTCAAGAAAATGGTTTTCACCCATGTCCCCTTCATCCTTGGCGAGCATGAGATAGCCCAGCCACCGGTGTGCGGCCGAGCGCAGGTGGGTGGTGGTTTCTTCTGAAATTATTTGGGTAAGGGCACGTTTGGCGCCGCCCGTATTTTGATCGGAAACTATTTCGAGGGCGGCCATGACTATTGAATACTCAGGATAGTCGGAAGGGGATGGGGCCTGGTGGTGCCAGCGCAGTTTCTCTAACGCCGATGACGACTCACCTCGAAGAACTAGGCCGTAGATCGTTTTCATGAATTCAGAAGACGCATTTTCCTCTTCGTGTTTTAGAGGAGAGACGCGATGAGAGGTACCCCTTGATTGCACCAAGAGCGACCAGATTCCCAGAACCAGTATGGAGCCGAGTAGAAATGGCGCGATTTTGTGCAAAACACTTTTTGAGTTGTCGCTAGTGATGAGTAGCACCGGAGGGGCCAGTTTGGGTTCGGGAATCTGGCTGGCTATCGACAGCTGCGGGGCCGCACTTCCACTCATCGAAACGGTCGGGTGGCTCAGAGTCTGGTTGCGTGTTGACGTACGGGTAACCTCGTCCGAACTAGACAGTAGCAAGTTAGCCCGCATCCAGGGGGCGTTGGGTGGAGCAATCTCATCGCTTACAGTAAACAGGTCGTTTGTCAGACCACTTTGGAGGTCAGATTGGCGAAATGGGCCGAGGATTTCCCCCGAACTCGTCCTCACCAACCAAAGCTGATCCCCATGAGAATTCATGCACCTTCCCGGTAAATTATCGGAATTTTTTGAAGATTCTTAAGCGCAGTGGGTCATCCCTGGCCATTTGAAGCTGCCGCTATCCATTGAGAACAATCCAAAAGTGCTGTGTGAAGTCGTGACGTCAGGCGTTCTATGAGGCAATATGCTGCCGATGGCCATAGCCCTGACCATTTTGAATACGTTTATTGCTGTTTTTGTCATCGTGGATCCGTTCGCGATGGTGCCGGTATATTTGACTTTAACCGAACGGTTTTCGGCGGACGCGATTGTCCGAACGCGTCGTAAGGCGGCCTGTGTCGCCTTGGGCATACTGTCGATTTTCGGATTGACGGGTCTGTCGATATTTAATCTTTTTGGAATCACGCTGCCGGCATTTCAAATTGCCGGGGGCATTTTATTGTTGCTGTTGGGTATTGCGCAGCTCAACGCGAATCGGACGCGCGTGAAGCAGGAAGAGACCGATGAGGGCCTGGACAGGGAAGATATTTCGGTGTTTCCGTTAGGGACGCCACTACTCGCGGGGCCTGGGGCAATCTCCACCGTTGTGCTGTACTCTTCCCGGATGAAGGGCGTCGTGGGAACCATAGAACTTTTGGTTTCAATTTTTTTGGCATTGCTTGCGAGTTACCTGGTTTTAAAATCCGCGCATCTCCTCTATCGAGTGCTCGGCAAAACGGGCCTGAATCTGATGACACGTATCATGGGACTCATTCTCACAGCCCTTGCAGTGCAGTTCATTATCAATGGCATTAAAGCAGTGGTTCAACAGTTTGTGGTATGAGGAAAGTTTGTCTATCCTATATCACCTGTCCGGACCTTTCGACGGCGAGAAGACTATCCCGGGAGCTTCTGAAAAAACGATTGGCTGCCTGCACGAACCTGATCCCGACGATGGAATCGCACTACCTTTGGAAGGGTAAGCTTAATCGTTCGCTCGAAGTGATACTGATCGCAAAGACGTTTGCAAGCCGGCGGAAACAACTGGAAGCGTTTGTAGTTCGCGAGCACCCCTATGAATGCCCGTGCATTCTTTTCCTGAACGTCGACACCGCCCATGCGCCTTTCGTTGCGTGGATGAGCGATTTGGTACCCGGTACCTTTCAGGACCGCGTTAAGAAATGACGCGGTCCTGAAAGGTACCGGGTACCAAATCTCAAATCATTTGCGGTAGGCGAGGTCGGGGGCGACTATCTTTGCGACTGGGGCATTGCGATACAGGCGACGGTACCAATAGTAGTTGGTTAACACGAACCCGATATAATCCCGAGTTTCCCGGTAGGGGATGAGGTCAATAAAGAGAAGAGGGTCTTCCATGGTGAAGCGTCTGAGCCAACTAGCCAGCGCATCCTCGCCGGCGTTGTAGTTGGCCAGCACTAGAAATCCCTTCCCGCCCCACTGACCTAGGAGTTCCTTTACGTAAGTGGAACCCAACCGAATGTTAATGTCGGGGTCGAAAAGATCCGAAGGTGCCCGGGCGCCCAAGCGAGTTCCCGTGATGGGAGAAAGTTGCATGAGACCGCGGGCATTGGCGGGGGAGATCGCCAGTGTGTCGAATTTGCTCTCTTTGCAGGCGATGGACATCAATAACAGGGGATCGACACCCTCAGAATATTTTTCAAAGCTTGATGCAAATGCTTTGGGAAATGCCATTTCGAGCGTCGACCGGGCGACGAGGTGGCGCTTACGAATAAAAAGTTCGGGAAGATAGGAGACCTTGGACTTGTGGTCTCCTAATTCGACGAGATAAAGCCTCAGCGGCATCGAAACTTTGAAAGAATTGATCGCCCAATCGACTAGGACGGCGGCAGAGTCGTAATGCTGATACCCGTGCAGAATCTCAATTTGAAGTACGATGCGGTTCAGATTTGGAGCCCCGTATGAGCGTTTTGCTTTCTGGGGAGCCGGGTTCGAAAGAAGACTCGCCGCCGCATCGTCTCCGTTCTCTGAAGCGGCGACAATCGCATGGAAGGAAAAGGGATAATGGCGTCGAAGCTTTCGATAGATACCTTGAGCTCGCGCGCGATCGCCCGATTCATCATAGAGTCGGTAGAGCCAGTAGAGCGGACGGCCGGAGAAAGCATCGGCCGGACGAACTCGGGAAAGAATGCGTATCCCCGCATCGGTGTCCTTGAGCCAAACTCGAAGCAGCGCCGCACGGACCAGAAAATTCTCCCTGTCGGTCGGTTCGCCCCTCATGCACCTAGCTGCGTGCTCATACAATTGAGACACCAGTTTAACGTTATCTAAATCGGGAAAAAAATCTTCAAGCGTAGCGGCAGCGGCGATGGCAGCCATATTGGGACATCTATTTTCACCCAGCGCCTGGTGAGCGATGCCGATGACCTTGTCTAACGTAAGTTGGCTCAGGGCTTTGATGAGCGGCTGTTTTTCCGCCCGCCTTGCAGCCGATAAATCTACAATTTTGCCATTGAGAACAGTTATCGGAAATGGAGTCACACTCTTGGGCGGAAAGGGCTTCGGCTCTTCGGTTCGAAGGTGGCGAAAGGTGGACCAGAGCTTTCGTCTGGAGATACTGAAACAAAACGGATTTTGAGTTTTGGCAGCACAACTGCGAATGAGCATTTCCTCGGCCTCGGGACCCAGGTCTCCCTGAACAAATTGATGGAATCTCAGGGCCTGACGTCGTAATGATGGCGACTGCACTTCGCGCTCGATTTCCTTCGCCAAATTGGCATCCTCGCGCTTTAAAGGCCGCTCAGTTTCTGAAACCTTAAGGCTCGGACCGGTACACCTGATTAGCACGACCAGCAAAACAAAAAAGGGGCCAAAAAAAGACTCCCTGCACCTTTTTCGAGTGAGCATCTATAAATCATAGGGAAATTCTCACGGTTTATCCATCTTTGCGGATGAATTGTGGAGCATGCTTAGGCCGTACCTAAAGGATTAGGCTATGGGAAAATGGATTTTCCACCATATATTGTCTGTCGGCTTGCTCTGCAGCTGTGGACGATCCGGCGATCCGGATCTGTTTAACACAGATCGAGTAGCCATTCTGCAAATCTCGGGGCCGAGTGTTTATGTCTGGGAATTGATTGAACTCGGACGGAAAAGCTCGAAGTTATTCACACTAGTGAATTCCGGCAGGGCTTCGGCCTCGAGTTTGACGGGCCGATTCACCGTGTCAGCATTTTCCTACGCAGGTGGGCGATTTCCAGGAACCCATGGGACTTGCGTCCAGTTGCTGCCGATTGGCACGTCGTGCCAAATCGATGTCGAGTTTGCTCCCACGTACAACGGAGTTTTCGAGGAGGCTATTCGAATCGAATACTACAATGCAACATCACGCGTGACGACGCAGTCTCCCCTGATGCGTGGCACCGGAATCCCGCCTATTAACAGTCGCTAAAGGGCAAGGATAATAACCCCCAAGCTTTCGGCTATTTCAGCCGATCCTAGAATTGATTGAATTCTTCAATTTGAACACTTTTAGGGGGCCTGATGAAATCTTTAACATTGGTTTTAGCGGTAATCGCACTACTGGGTGTGAATGCTTTCGGCACGGTGATTGGGGGATTCGAATACGATGTTCCCGATTCAATGCGACTGAGTCAGCAGGCGAAAAGTGACGGCACGTTCATCGTGGGGTTTACGTCGGGTCCGGCCGGGGCCGAGGGCTACGTGAACCTTTATGTAAGAGAACTGGGCGACCGCTTTAATGCCGAAGATGTTTTCTTTAACGGAGTGAGCCTACTCAGCACACCCGTCCAAAGAACCATTGGGAATTTTGATTGGTGGATCGCCGATACCCGCCGGGTGTTCAAACAACCTGGACTCAATGAGACAGCGGACGTGATCCATTCCACAGATTTTTTTGTCGAAGAGGGCGGGTGGCTCATTTTTGGCAATAGCCGCCATTCCGATAGAATGGTTGCCCAGGAAAATGCACACCGACTTCTCTCCACATTACGGCCGAAGGCGCGCTCACTCACCGGCCCCGAATATTTGGGAAAAAAATACTATTTGGGCTGGGGCGCTGCGATGACGGGCGACCCTTCGATGATGCACAACGAGGTGAAATTCGACGTGAACCACACTCATGATATTTTCACAAAGGACATCGGCGGCAATTATCTGGGAACGACGCTCATCGGTCCAGCCGCTGTTACCCGCGCCGCAATCCTAAATAAATGGAGCACGATCAAGTCAGCCATGACCGACAAGGACATGTATGTTCAATATTCGAGCGGCCACGGGAGCAGTTCGGGGCTTGCGGTCGGTGTTTCCTACAACGAAATCCGAGACCATTCCTTGAGCCTTCCCGCTCAGGAAATCATTGTATTCATCATGGCGTGCAATTCTGGGGGTCTGGTCGACTCGTTTAAGGCAAAGCAAAGCATCTGGGGTGATTGGGGTTCGAAGGGCCGAACGCTTATGGTGTTTGCATCTAGCAAAAAATCGGAGAATTCCAGCACAGGACCGGGAACCGACCCCGATGAGCCCAATGGGCCCAACGGGAGTGCCGGGAGCGCTTTTGGCTTCGCCCTGTGGAAGTCTCTCATCGGTTACGCCGACGGTTTTATCGATGGAGTTAAGGATGGCTATCTTTCACTCGGCGAAATTGAAAAGTATACCATTCAGCGCACCTTCGATGAGGGCGGACACACACCCGTATCGACGGGAGTGTACAGCACGGGGCTCATCATGAATAAGGTTCCGCCGAAACGTTGGGTCGAGGAGAACGATGTAAAACTCAGCTGGCAAGAACTCAGCGGTCTCAGCGGTCGAAATCCAGGGGGCATCGATTTCGACGCACGGCTGCGCGCTATCGATACCCAGTGGAGCGTCAGATAAAGGGACTCAGTTGAGCGGATTCGGCCAGTGCGCTCATGCTGGCCGCAAGCGCGGGTTCGTCAAAGACCGTGAGAATGCCGCCGGTGCCGCGACTAATGAGCAGCGCATCCTCCCACTTAGTAAACGAACAGTGAATATCCCGGTCGTTAATTTCGACGTAGTAGCGAATGGTGGAATTATCCACCGCCAGTTCAATGCCTTGTGGCGTCGTCTGGCCCAGCGTCTTGCAAAAATAGAGGATAAGTGAGAGGAGACGCGCCTCGTTGTTACTGGACCTCAAAATCGAAATCATCTGATTCGCACGGTGCAGCCGATCGGACGCCACGTTAAAAACGCCTTTAAGAATATCTATCATCAGCGGCGGAGATTCTAGCTGAAGGTGGTCTACCGTCTTTTTATCGAGCTCGAGTATTCTCACCATGCTTCGCGCCCGGGCCCCAAAGACACGGGTGAAGGGTTCCTCCCGAATGATGGCCTGCTCGCCCAGAAACTGCCCTGGTTCTATGCACGTGACAATCTGCTCAGACCCCTCCGATTCAGCGACCAGATCGACTACACCGCTCAGTAAAATGAACATTGAGTGCCCCTCTTCGTGTTGATGGAAGAGGAACTGACCGATGGAAAGTTCTCGGACATGTTTCTTGAGTAGGGGGTGTTCCCAGAAGTAATTCGAAAAGGGAGAGAACATACATTCGTATCGGCACTCTTGAGAAAAAACTGCAAAAGAAGTTGTTGTGAGGACGAAATGGAAATTCCAGCTATGGAGGCGCCACTCTCTCGGGCAGTTTTCTGAGAACCGTTCCTTTTTGTTTTGAGTGGGTCCGTTAAACCCGACTATCCGTGATGAAACACGCGCTTAACGCGCAGCCCCTCACTTGATGGTATCCTTGTG
>CAZRVZ010000220.1:0-30372 GCA_964603655.1 uncultured Pseudobdellovibrionaceae bacterium
TCGGCATCGACACCAGAATGGACGAAATAGAACCAACCCCGTCCGGCCAATGGCCTGGATATAATTCTTTTGTCGCCTACGCGCCCACAAATCGCTATCGTCTACTCTTGTGAAGCACAACCCAATCATTCTTGCGTTAGATACGGTGGATCTAGACTTTGCTCTTTCCACGGCCGAGTCCCTTGCTGATAAAGTGGGTTGCTTTAAAGTCGGCCTTGAACTCCTGACCGCGCACGGCGTTCCCAAGGTGCTCTCCGCCTTTGAGGCCAAACAGTTCCCAGTATTTGCGGATGTAAAATTTTCCGATATTCCCAATACGTCAGCGGCTGCCACCGATGCATTGACCCGATATCCGATAAACTTTTTTACTGTCCACGCATCCGCCGGCTCAGAGTCTATCCGCGCGGCTGCAACTAAAAAGCGAGAGTCGAAACTCCTGGTTGTGACCGTATTAACATCCATCGATACGAGCGAATGCCATCGCATCTTTGGCGACTCCCCGAATGAACGAGTCGTCCAATTTGCTAAGATTGCGCTGGGCGCAGGTGCCGATGGTATCATCTGCTCGCCACACGAGCTACGGCCTCTCTCCCAATCGCCTGAACTTCTACCTCTTTTGAAAATCACCCCGGGAGTAAGACCCAATTGGACCCAGACAAACGACCAAAAGCGAACGATGACCCCGGCAGAGGCGATTCGACACGGCGCAAATTACCTGGTTATCGGACGCGCGATTCTTTCCCCGCCAGATGGGATGACGCCTTCCGAGGCGATTGATAAAATCTTGACTGAAATAAAAGAGGCGTCTAATGGCCCCTAACTCGAATATCCAGGCGATTTTTAATTCACTCGGAGCGCTCGTTCAAGACACTCATGTCATCTATACATCCGGCCGGCACGGGCACACGTACGTCAACAAGGACACAATCTACACCAACACCGCAGTCACTTCCGATCTGTGCCACAGGATGGCCACGAATGCTCTGGGTTTGTCGGTAGAAACCGTCATCGGCCCAACCATCGGAGCGGTGATTTTGTCGCAATGGACCGCCTACCATTTGCAGCAGCTTGAGGGCGCTCAGATAGCCTCGGTATTTGCGGAGAAGTCAGATTTGGGTTTTGCGATTCGACGGGGCTATGACCAACTCGTGCAGGGCCGTCGCGTGCTCGTCGTTGAAGATGTCGTAACAACGGGAGGCTCTCTTAAAAAGGTAATCGAAGAAGTGCGACGAATCGGAGGAACGGTAGTCGCTGCACTGGCTCTCTGCAACCGAGGCGGCGTGAGCGCCAGCGCCCTCGGGGTCGATCGCTTCGAAGCGCTACTCGATATTGCTCTGGAGACCTGGGCGCCCGAGGAATGTCCACTCTGTAAGAAACAGATTCCGATCAATCGGCAACTGGGTAAGGGCGCTAAGGCAGGTATCTGAGAACCGCGAAATCAAGCGTTGAGTCTACCAAGGTATCGCCGGCGGAAACGATTCGACCGAATGCATCGATGGCCAAACCAAAAATCCTATCCGACCCGGCGCCAATGGGTGTCACCAGTTTTCCAGAGGTACCAAAGGCTGTATCCACAGCACCGTCGCTGAAAAGCCGGGTGAGAGCAAAATCATAATTCATTCCGTTATAGGCCATTCCGCCGATAACAATCCTTCCATTGGACTGCAACGCCACTCCCCTGGCATCATCCAGACTGGGCCCAATCGGAATGTAGGTCTTCCCATCGAAATCGAAACCGGTGTCCGGCGAACCATCGGTATTTAGGCGTACGGCCGCAAAGTCGGAGCCCCCGCCGAAACTCGCGGTTCCGGCGATGACCGCCTTTCCATCGGATTGTAATTGGACCGCGTATCCAACGTCGCTGCTGGAATTGATATCTATCGTTTTTTTTCCGCCCGATCCGTAGGTGGAATCCAATGACCCATCCGTGCTCAACCTCACAACTGCGACATCGCTATCGGCAACGGACGCATTGCCTACCGCAATTAGTTTTCCATCCGACTGGATAGAAAGGCCGTAACAATAGCTACTTCCCGATCCGACCGAGACTGTTGTCTTACCTGACGTTCCGAAAGAAGTGTCGATTGTACCATCGGAATTTAGGCGAACGAACGCCATATTATTTTTATTGGTCGTGGTATTTAAGGAGTAACCGCCAACCACCAACCTTCCCCCACTGTCGATAGCGAGCGCAAACGCATAATCGTGGCTCGAGCCAATAGCCACTACAGTTTTTCCGGAACTTCCAAAACTGCTGTCCAGCGACCCATCGGTGTTAATTCGTGCGACAACGAAATCGTAAGTCGATCCGGAAAAGGCATAACCCGCGATTACATACTTGCCATCGCCCTGACGTGCCACGGCCAGCGCCCTGTCATCCGAGGAAAATAAAGCATGGAAAGCTTTCCCCGAAACCCCGAATTGGGGGTCCAAAGTTCCATCGGCATTGTAGCGAACGAGCGCAGCATCGTAACTGGTGCCCGAACGAAGACTGGAGCCTGCGATCACAATCTTACCGTCAGATTCCGCGAGCAGCGCCATCGCTCTATCTTCCTGTACACCACCGGGAGTTACCACCTTGCCAGAGGCGCCAAACGAGGAGTCCAAACTTCCCGACGATACGCCCTCGCCCAACAGCGCACGACTCACGCTCTTGGTCTGCACTCCGTCGCTAAATCCTATCGACAAGCTTTGGCTGTATCCCTGGAGCGCAGTCGGCGAAAAGGAAACCACCAGGGAACAGGTGGAGTTTCCAGGAAGTAAATTCGCGCACGTTCCCCCGACACCCGGAAAGGAACTGCCCTTGAACCCAAACGGCGAGGCGAGATACGGAATGGCTGGCGCTATCGCAGAGGCCGGGTTTGGGCCCGAATTGGTCAACGAAAGCGCCTTTTCCAATGTCGTTCCGACATAGGCGGAACCGAAATTGTACGCAGGTTCATTCGAGATGATCAAATTAACATTCGGCGAAATTAGTATCGGAAACTGTGCCGGTAACAGCCGGGATGTCTTATCGGTCGCCGAGAGGACCTGGCTTCCAGTCACGGTACTCTTAAAATAGATCATCAGTGACGAGGTTAGGGATGGAATCGTTGTCTGTGAAATTGCGAGCAGACATTGGGAATCCGAATGGAACCCTGTCGAAAGCAAAACACTGACTACAACCGGCGAGGTCTTCAGGACTCCGTTCAGGTCCACCGTTTGGAGCGAAATGGCCACACATTCCCCGGCATCGGCGGAAGCAGAACCCAATAGCTTAAGTGCCCTGGGCACATCCCCAGAATGAGGGTCGGAACCCGAATCCCCCGACCGCTTGCGTCCTTCACACGCAACGACAATCAGCAGTGAGATCAATCCAAGGGTTGCCAGGCATTGCAATCTACAGGCGATTTGATTCTCCAAGATCTTTATTATACTCGATTCTCCAACCTCATCGCTCATTGACGACCCAAACAATTTTCATCAACGTATCAATCGAATGAGCCAAGCGATTCAAATATCGACGAGCTGCGGCGTAATCAGGGGAAAGGCGTGGGGCCCCGTCGATGGGAAGCCTGTGTTGGCGCTCCACGGCTGGCTCGATAATGCCAACACCTTTGAAAACCTCGCCCCGCTCTTGGCTCCCACGTTCAGACTGGTTGCAGTCGATCTCCCCGGACACGGCAAATCGCATCACCTCGCCGCCGGATACCGATACCACCTGATCGACTGGGTATGCGAAATGGGAGAACTCATCGATCAGCTCAGCCAGCTCGGCTCGAAAAAACCCGCAATCATCGCCCATTCCTTAGGGGGCGCCGTGGGGCTTTTCCTGGCGGCACTTCTACCGGAACGGATCGAAAGCGTCGCCCTGTTTGACTCCCTCGGCCCCATCAATACCGAAAGTCACGATCTTGTTGAGAAGGTCCGGCTCCATCTCCGGCAACAGAGCGAACTGTCGCCTACACCTCGCCATTTTGACTCGCTTTCGGACGCTGTATCCTCTCGGAAAAAATCCACGCTGTCGCTTACTCACTCATCTCTGAGCGATTCCGATGCCGAGCTGCTGGTCCGGGGGTCCTTTGGTGAAACCCCCCACGGCTGGAATGCCACGTTTGATCCGCGACTCAAACTCAGCACGGTAACGCCGTACACCCTCGTGCAAATTCTGGCATTCTTAAACGCAGTTCAGTGCCCCGTGCGCCTCATGCGGGCCTCGGAAGGGATCGAGCGTACCGAATACGGCTGGAGCCAGAGAAAACAGGCTATTAAAATATTTTCAGAAACGATGGTTCCCGGCGATCATTATTTTCACCTCGCGCACCCGGAACGAATTCAACAGGACCTCAACGCGTTTATTCTCCATCCAAATCTCCATACACATCCAACGACTCCAGCTGCAACTTAAGCTCGATAAGGTCTTTCTTTAGCTCTTGGTTTTTGGGGATCGCTTGTATCGCCTTCTCGACTCTATGAATTTCACGAATGAGCTCGGCACGAATACTGGATAGTTCCGTAGCGCCGCCACGCTCCCCCTCACCAGCCCTTTTACCGGGCTGAAAAGTATTTCGTGTCAGCTGTTCCTGAATCCCTGCAATTTGGTCGACCATTTCACGCCGGCTGCGTTTATTTAATTCAATTTCGGAGACCCATTCTTGCGACTGCGCCTCGGTTGCCTTTAGTCGCGATTGAAGGTCGGTGAGTTTCGGATCGACGGGGTGGGGTTCCTCCGTTTTCCCCTCGTGGGTGACGATTCTAAACCGCTCGCGCCCCTCGCGTTGAGCCCTCTCTTTCCGACGTAATTGTTCGATTTGAGGAGCCTTCGCCGCGATAAGCGCTCTCAACTCTATTTCGCGTTTGGGAACGCGGTCTATTGCCGCATTCAACTTCTCAATGAGCTGGTTTCCTGCCCACCGTCGATACCATTCTGGCAGGTCGGAGCGCGTGGGTACGGACCCATCCTTGTTCGCTCGTCGGCGGGCTCGGTTTTTCTCATACAGCTCCCAAATTTGGGGGGCATCAGCATCCGGCCCAGCAAACACTCTAAGGTGGCAACTATCCGCTCGTGAATCGGCCGCTCGCGAACCGACCCGATTCGCCAATTCACCGTCCGCCGCACCGGCAAGAAGTGTCCATGCAAATAACAAAGTGGCCGGTGTCATTTATTCAGCATAACCCCAACACCCGAAACCAGGCCAATAACAGTATTGACTCGACGCATTAAAGAGCCATAGAGTCAATTTTATTCCGTTAATAATGGAAACAGGCGATCCATTTTTGACTTGTAAATCCAGGGGGTTATTAATGCGCTATCTTCTATGTGTAATTTTCATAATGGCGTTGAACCGGTGCTCAAACAAGGAACAGTTCCGGCTGGTTCAGGCTCCCCGAACCATTTCCGAAAGCTTTGAGGTCTCCGGCGACGGCCGGGCCGAACCCCACCGGATCTCCATTCTCAAATCCGCTCTCGAAAAGGAGTTCCTGCTCCAGGGAAATGTCATCGGGCAGACCGTGGCTCCGACCGGACATGCCGTTCGCAGTCGGATTGTCGCCTTTCGCAAAATCAACGGTAAGCTCGCCATGCTTGAGGCAACCCAGGGCCATGTCGTTACGCAGGAATTACCGAGCACAATGCTGCTGAGTCAATTTCCAATCACCGGGGAAACCGAACAGTACATTACGTTCGATTTTAACGAGGGTATGACGAAAGTCTTTTCAGATGGCGACTGGCACGTCCAGGACTTTGAGGGTCGCAATTATTTCCCGGCAACATCGTATGCCAAATTGCAAAACAGTTATGTTGAGAGCGCTAAACTTACCGCCGAAAACCAACTCGTCATTCGCCAGATTGCCCAGGTGGAGATGAGCGGGTTTTTTGGCGGCAACCGTCTGGACCCAATCGAAATCCGGTATTTTCTGGAGCCCTACCACCCCGATCCGAACTTCGTCCCCACAGCTCTCGGAGAAATGCGTCTATCCGGCTTTTTCGAAGTTGCTCCCCGCCTGGAAAGTAACGGCTCGACGACAATTTACGGTATCAAACACCAGACCGCCCGACCCATCGTATTTGCCGTCTCACCCAATACACCAAAAGAATATCGCGAGGCCGTTCGCCAAGGGATTCTCTATTGGAATTCGGCCATGCCCAACTCGATTATTCAAGCAATCGATGCACCCGAGGGCGTATCTGCGCCCGACACGAAATACAATGTAATCCAGTGGGTAAACCACGACACCGCCGGCTCAGCGTACGCCGACATGCAGATGGATCCACGTACGGGGCAAATTCTTCATGCCCAGGCCTACATTACGAGTGCTTTCGCCTTTTCCGGAGTCAGAAGAGCACGAGGCTTACTGCGTAGACTAAAATCCGGCTCTCGCGCTACCAATCCGCGAATTATCGTGCCGGGATTTCAGGTCGACACGTTTTGTAACTTCGAGCCCGCAGGCCATTTGGTCGATTCGCTGACCGATGTTCTGGCCAGAGGGCCCAGTCACGAACAATTACTACGACTGTCTCAGGATTATGTCCGCACCGTTGTCGCCCACGAAGTGGGGCACCTCCTAGGACTAAGGCATAATTTTTCGGGCTCTTTACACACCGAGAACTACGATTTTGACAAGAAAGAAATCGTCTTCGATCGCTACATAGAAAAGGCCGAGGTCGATCGTGACGTCACCGTGTCCTCCTCGGTCATGGACTATTCTCGTTTTGAAGAGGACGCACTGATAGGACACGGCATCGCTCACGGCCATTCGGCCATGCAGTACGATCAAAAGGCCCTCAGTGTCCTTTACTCCGGAAAGACTTACACCCCCAGCTCGATACCACCGTTTTGCACGGACTCAGACATTGGGAGTTTTATCGATTGCGAAAGATTCGACGTCGGCAGCTCGGTTGTCGAGTCTGCGCTGCTGAGAACCGAGGGCAATCTCAGGCGCCTGCCCAACACACTTCTGGAAAGCTATATCGCCCACAAGGCTCCCGCCCCAGGGGGAGAGCCGCGCGGGGTAGAATCGCTCTCGCTCAATCCTAACGAAATCGCCTCGGCCGCCTATAGCCTTCGCAATAACTTGGTGACGGGATTCGACAAACACACTCATCTGCTGACCATTTACAGGCTGTTCGATTACACTGGCCCGCTTAACGACGAGCTCATCAATCAGCAGGAACAGGCGTATCTTCTCGATCAGATCGACCACATGGGCGGTATGGATCGGTTTTTTCAGGTGGCTGAAACACAGTACTTCGATCAAGCGAAGGCACAGTTCGAAAAACTCGTACGATCGTCCTCGTATCAATCGGGCGACGGGGCTGCTGGACAGGCTTACACCTTTGACGAATCCGAGATTAAGACGATGACCCAAACCGTGACGCTATTAATGAACAGACTGCCGAAATCTATCGCCAAGGTTGATTTGGAGATGCTCAAGGGCATCCCTTCAAACTGGAAGGCAAGCAATTCGAAGCTAGGCAATGCCGTTGCGAAGGTGCTATCGGCCCGGATGCAGCGTTATGCGCTCCAACAGACTGGAGCAATGCTCGAGGTGGAAATAGAGTTTCCGGAAAAGCCTCTGGCTACTGAATTGAAAAATGATGAGGAGCCTGCGGTAAAACACGTGAAGGCCAATCTCCCGATGTTTTTCTATAACTCCGATCAACGGAAAATAGCAGCGGCCCTGCTGACCGCTCCGACTGAACCGGAAAGCATCGGCTGGGCCTTTGCAGAACGGACATCGGTAAAAACCGAGCTCTTGGCAATTCTGAATACGGCCTGCGGCTGTGACATCGAAAAAATTCAAACCGATAAGATTAAGGCGGTTGACGCATCCAAAAGCAACCAGACGGCGCGGTGGTTCCTGGAAAACAAACAGGTGTTGGGAGAGATTAAATAGCAAGCAAAACCCCCCGAGGTAAGCGTGGTGAGTGGCACCTGTTTAGCCCCGTACAGCGGTGAGGCGTTCTTACAAGCGGTCCAACGAGTGGTATCGCACCCAATAATTGATCGTGTTCTCGGTGCGAGTTTTCCTGATAGGCCAATCGCGGTCCTAAAAGATAAAGCCAGACACATCCGATCCGTTGAACAATTTCAGTTAGAGTTCATCGATCTATTTTTGCGAAACATGGAAAAGCGTTCCACCGACGGCATTACACTATCTGGATTGGAAAACATTCGGAAAAACGATCGTTACCTCTTTATTAGTAACCACCGCGACATCATTCTAGACCCGGCTCTGCTGACCGACATGCTCCTGCGGTCTGGCTTCGATACCCCCCAAATATGCCTGGGAGACAACCTGCTCCAGGATGGGTTCGTCACCGATCTGGTAAAAATGAACAAGGGCATTACGGTAAAACGCGGCCTTCCACCGCGCGAGCTGTTATGCAATTCAATCCTTTTGTCGGACTGGATCCGCTCCACGATAGTTCAACAGTCCGATTCGGTCTGGATTGCTCAGGCCGAGGGGCGAGCCAAAGACGGGAATGACCGCACGCAACCAGGGGTGTTAAAAATGCTCGCGCTTTCCGGAGACGGGAGTTTTACTCAACGGCTCAGGTCGCTCAAAATCATACCGGTTTCCATTTCATACGAATTCGACCCCAGCGATGTCGAAAAGGCGTTTGAGCTGCACGAGAAAATAAAAACGGGGCGGTATCATAAGGGGGCCGGCGAAGATTTAGCCACTATCAGGCGCGGGCTCTGCGACCAAAAGGGCGGAATTCACATAGAAATCGGTTCGAACATTGAAGACATCATAGATAGCGCCGAACCGCTTCGGTCCAGGTCTGAACAGGCGGCTTTTATCGCTAATAAACTGGATGTTCGTATTCGAAATCAGTATAAAAATTGGCCCAGCAACTTTATCGCAAGCGACCTTTTAGCCGGCACGCCAACGCATCAGACCTGTTACGCGACTGAGCAGCGCACGTTTTTTTTGGAGCGGCTGGATAGGCGCTTGAATTCCTGCAAAGTCGACTCATTAGTTGAAGGTGACGTTCGGGAGCGCTGTCTCAAAATGTACGCGGCGACCGTGCCGGTATGATAGCGTAGGGCCCGTAGAGCCTAGAGCGATTACTAAGTGCGCCGCTCCGGACTCGAACCGGAGGCCCGCTGATTAAGAGTCAGCTGCTCTACCAACTGAGCTAGCGGCGCCCTAGAAGAGTGGTCAGTCATACCGCGCAATGCGGCGCCCTTCAAGCAGGGTCCTCTTGTATGGTAAAATGTCTTTTCGCCAGCCATGACATTAGAAACGCTTCGATATCGGTACCAAAAGCTGAGTTTTTGGGTGACCTATGGGGTAATTGTACTGGTCGTTGCAAATATCTTGCTGGGTATTGGCTTTGGCATTCGCGAGTTTCAATATTTCTCTAAACAGCGAGAAGCGCGCCGGGCGCTGCTGGCATTCCGGCCCGGCCAGCCTCGAAGTACGGAACAGCGCACCGGTTATCAGCTCAAGTGGATTGATGAGCGCGCCTACACTGGCGTCGATGGCAGTCGCGTACAACAAACGTTGTCCGATTTTTTTGAGTTTGAGAAGTTGGGTTATCGATTCAGCCCGTTTGTGCATTATTCCAATGTTCCGTTTTCCAGTCCGATGGTGAACGTGAAGGTCAATTCGGCAGGATTTGACTTCCGAGCGGGTCCGGCCGGCTTGAAATCGAAGAGTTCCAATGGCGTATATATTTTTGGCGGCAGCACCACCTTTGGAACCCATGTGGCCGATGACTGGACTTTTGCGGCGTACCTTCAGGACGCACTTCCTCAGGCAGAGGTGGTGAACTTTGGCCGTCCAAACTATTCGTGGTTTCAGGAGATGGTACTTTTCCAACGGCTTCTCCATGCCGGTTACCGGCCGAAGCTCGCGGTGTTTGTGGATGGGGTAAACGTTTTTGCAGCGGACGGCACACCAATCTGGTCCGACAAGCTGAAGGACCTCTGGGAAGAGGCCCAGCTCAACCCATCTAAAAAAAGCTATCCAGATGCCATTCCGTTATTTCGGCTCGTGAACTTTCTCTCCCGAAGGAGACAGGGAGATAAGTGGGCGCGGCTTATGGCGAGTCGAACACCAGTAAACCCGACCTCCCCATCATTTATCGAATCCTACCAAAATACCCGCTCCCAGATTCAAGCAATCGGGAAGCAGTTTGGCGTAAAGACACTCTTTGTGCTTCAACCCAATCGCGCGGTCCAGTGTGATGGTGGGCAGTACTCTCGCCCGCTCCCCGATGAATATACATCGACCATTCAATCTTTCTATGCGAAGGCGGAATCACTGGCTAAATCGGGCACTCTCAACCTGGCTGGACTGTGTCTAGAGTTCGGCATCAAACGGATGGCGTTCGTCGATGACGTTCACTATTCGCCAGAGTTTAACCGGTTTATAGCGGCGAAGCTTCGGCCCGAAATTACCAGCCTTCTGATGACTAGTAGCGGTTAAGACTTTTTCTGAGTGCTCCCCAGGTATACCGAAATGGCCACATCCACGGGCGACTGATTATTTCCAAGAACAACCGAGCAGGTCCCACCCGACCGGCACTCTGTTGCTCCATAAAAATCATCGACTCAAACCACGCGAGCCAATATCGAATCCTTAGCCGAAAGGCCAGAGGCAGACTCGGCAGTAAGGCGCGCCAAACCTGCATCGCCTCCCGGCGAAAACCATCGGTGAATTTCATACTCTTGCAGTCTGGATGATAAAGAATTTCGGACAAAAATCTCTCGGTTTTCGAAATCCTCAGATCCTTGCCGAGAACCACGGCTGCCCTGAGATAAAACTCCCAGTCCATCCGAAAATTCATCGCCTCGCTCAGCGGGCCCAATCGTTGAAAAAGTTCCCTACTGATAAAGGTCGAGGGTTGTGGGATTGCCACCCGCCAGTAGGCGAGTGCCCAGCGCGCATCGTCGGGCAATTGCGGCAGGCCTTTGTTTAGTACCTTGCCCTCAACATTCACAACAACGGCACCGCCCATAATGAGATGAGGGGGGGTGGGTTTGCATTCACCCCACAATTTTGCAACCTCGAAGAGGGCTCCGGGGAAAAGAATGTCATCGGAGTTAATCCAATTTACAATCTCACCGGTGGCCCGAGTCAGTCCCTTATTGATTGCGTGGGTCTGGCCTCGGTCGGGTTCGCTCACCCAGTAAGAAAGGTAGTGGGCATACTTTTTCAAAACATCACCCGTTTCGTCGGTAGATGCTCCATCAATTACCAGGTGCTCAAGATTCGGATACCCCTGGGCATGAATCGAACGCAATGTTCGCTCAATGAAGCGCCCCTGATTAAATGAGGGTGTAATAAGTGTAATCCGAGGCAGCGCCTTTAAGTTTTCTGGGAAAACGATTGGTTGCGCCTCCCACGGCCAACCCTTAAGTCCTGCTGGTGGCGCGGGTAATTCAATACAATGCTGGTGAGGTGCTGATATTGACATGGGTACATTTTACTCGGAACCACTCCCAATAGACAGCGCCCGGCTGTTCAAGCGTGTAAGGGGGCATGCTCAAACGATGGTGGTTCCAGCTGAACCGTGGAATGATCAATACGAAAACGGTTTTTTAACACCCCATGAATTTCGCGCAGCACGCGAGCATGATCGGCCCCCTCCGCAACACAGACGTGGGCGCTCAACGCGGGAATCCTATTGGAAACCACCCAAACGTGAAGGTCGTGTACTTCACCCACGCCCTGAATAGATCGAATAGCGCTTCTGATATCGCCCAAAACAACCCCGTGGGGCACCGCCTCCAACAGCACATCCACACACCGAATCGCCAGGCGCAGCGCGGCCCAGAAAATCATCGCAGCAATAATCAATGAGGCAATGGGGTCTGCGGCAACCCAACCAAACCGCCAAACCAGAAATGCAGCAGTTAGCGCTGAAAGTGACCCCAGTGCATCGCTTAGAATATGAAGCCATACGCCATGTAGATTGAGATCGTCATGGGAGTGCCCACCGCGCAAATGAACGAGCACTAACGAAAAAATGTTTACACCCAGTCCACCCGCAGCAATTAATGCCATAGAAACGCCATTTATTGGATTTCTCGAGTTCAGTCGTGACCAGGCTTCAAAAAAGATCCAGATGGCCACCGCAATGAGTGCGGCACCGTTGGCAAGAGCCGCCAAAATTTCGGCACGATGGTAACCAAAAGTTTTCTCATCGTCAGCGGGCTTGGTCGCAATCCACGTAGCCACGAGACTCAGCGCCATCGAGGCTGCATCGGTCGCCATATGTCCGGCATCGGCCATTAGCGCGAGCGACCCGCTGAGCCAGCCACCGACAAATTCACCGACCATATAAACGCAGGTTACAACCAATACCCATTTTAAAACTCGATGGTTACCACCGTGAGACGATTGGTCGGGTGAATGGGTATGGGCTTGGTTGTGGCGGTTATTCTGCTTCACAAAACACCATCTTATCGATAACCGGGCTTACCGTCGAGGTAGCAAAAAATAGGGCGGCATAAATGCCTCTCCTCGATCCCTGGCCTGAAATGCTAACTCGAAATCAAGCACCGCCTCGCGCAATAACGCCAGGTCGATTTCACGCGACTCAGTTCCAGCCCGATCCAGATAACCCAGCGAGCGCGCCAGCAGTTTTCGTCCGCCGTTGAAATTCTCATTTCGGGTATGGTGCAAAGCCGTCGCAATTTGAATGAGAGCCTGAAGGAACGCGTGACGGGAACCGGACGCCTCAAGCCACAACTCTTCCCATTCCTCATGCGCCTCAAAATACTCGCGGGCGTCAAAATGGGAACACGCCTTAGCGAATCGCTCCGAGTCATTCATTGAAACCATCTCAGCATCGCACTGACAAACTGTCACGATATAACGCGGACGGCCGTCATCCCTTGGACAATAAGTGCTTCGACACATCTTTCACGCCGATCCATTCAGTCTGGCCTGAGCGTGAGTAGCGAGAGATTAGGCTTGGCCCAGCCCTTGCACAGTTAAATGGAAAGATCTTTGTTTACCTGCTCGTTCCAACCAAATGAGGGACTGAAATGTCGGATGAACCCAAATCGAATCGGGGAATTCCCAAGCGACTGACGGAGATGCTCGCCAAAGCCCGCAAAAAAACGAGGGGCGGGCTGGGCACCGGCGCGCGGCGACTGGGCGCGTCGCTCAAGCGCAAGCTACCTCGAAACTTATCACTCTCAAATATAGACCCGAAGAACTTGGCTCAATACCCAGCCCTCCTGCGTTGGGGACTGATCGTCTTCGTCGTCTATCTACTGAGCGGCATCGCTGCAAAAACGATCGGCCTTTTGATTCGCCCGAGCTACATTCCCCTTCCCGCAAAGCGAAACTTCGAACAGCGCTCGGCAAGCAAACCGAGAGATGATTTCGATGCAATCAATCGCCGGAATATGTTCAACGTCGAGGGAAAGATTCCCGACGCGTTCGATCAGGGGCTTCTCGATTGTTTCAGTCAGGCCCGTCCGTCCACCCAACGACTGATACTTCACGGAACACTCGTCACCAACAGCGATGCCCACTCAGTCGCGTTGATTCAGGAAGAGGGTAAGACCGATAAAATTGGCGTCAAAAAAGATGACATCTTTTTTGATAAATTTCTCGCACTCAAGATCGATAGAAAGCGGCTCTGTTTTCAGGTGCAATCCTCCCAGGAACTGGAATTCATCCAAATCCCCGAAGAAAACATCGGGTTCGGTCTCAGCGCCTCGCTCGAGGGGCGTACCAAGACGGACGGAATAGTCCCCACATCCGAAACCACCTTTTCGGTCAAGCGCTCATTCCTCGATGAAAAGCTCTCCAATCTCAATCAGATTCTGCAAACAGCGCGCGCGGTACCGTATATCGAACCCGGTTCCAATAAGTTTAAGGGATTCCTGGTTCAATCGATCGATCCCGATTCGCCTTTTGCCAGCCTTGGAATCAAACCAGGTGATGTTTTGAGTGGCGTAAACGACATTCTCCTCGACAATCCAGGCAAGGGATTAGAGGCGTTCACCAAGCTCAAGAATTCTCCGCGAGTAAGTCTCAAGGTGATTCGGGGCGGCCAAGAAATGGAGATCTCCTATGACGTCAAATAAAATTCGGCTATTTATTTGGGTCCTACTGATATTTACCCTAACCTCATCACTTCATGCGGAAAATCCATTCGGCGGTTCGGATTCCGAGCCCCCGCCTCCACCCGCTTCCGGTCCGATAGATGAAAACGATTATCCCGGCGGCGAATCCTTTGGCTTTACGCCGCCTCCGGTGGACGCCCCCCCGTCAACACCCGAGGCACCCGTAACCACCCTTCCAGGTGCCGGCTCCAGACAAAGCTCGACACCACCGAGTAAATCCACCCCGACAAATAATTCCACCTCCTTGGGAACCGGCATGAAACCACCCCCCGCCCTAGCCGAATACCTAAGTCTCGACAATTCCGTGAAGGGTCTCCAAGTAAAGAACTTCGATCTTCCCGACAAAGACATCAAAGACGTCGTCACACTCATCAGCAAGTGGACGGGAAAGAATTTCATCCTCGATTCTAAGGTACGCGGCAAAATCACCATCATCGGCCCCAGCCAGGTCACGTTACAGGAGGCCTATCAGGCCTTTCTCTCGGCCCTGGATGCCAACGGACTCACAACCGTCCAGAGCGGAAAATTCGTCCGTATTATTGAGTCCCAGGAAGCCCGACGCGCACCCGTTCAAACATTCGCGGGCGAATTCGCCCCCAATGACGATCAATTCATCACGCGCATCTTCCAACTCAAATACATCAACTCCGATGAGGTTCAACGCGAGTTTCGGGATCTGACCACCCGCCAAGGGAAACTCTTCGCCTACGAACCCACTAATTCCCTCATTATTACGGATACCGGCTCGAACATTCAGCGCATTCGGGAGATTCTCGATTCGTTGGATGTCAAAAATTTCGAGACCACACTCCACGTCCTGCGAGTCAAGAATAACTCCGCTAAAATTATCTCTGAAATGCTCGGAGAGATTTACGGCGATGACAAAAAGGGCGGCGGCACCAACCGATCCTTTCGCCGAAGCGCCCTTGAGCGAACCCGCGGGGGCGGCATCATCACCAAGATAATCCCCGACGAGGCCACCAACAGCCTCATCGTGCTCGCCAACCGCTCAGGGTATCTCACCCTCGTCGATCTGGTGGCCAAGCTCGACATTCGCATCGCTGATACGGGACGCATTCACGTCTATTACTGTGAACACGCCAAGGCCGAGGATCTTGCAGCAACGCTAGGCTCGCTTTCAGGTGGCGGTGGAGGCCGCAGTAAAAAATCGGCCCCAGCGGCGGGCGGCGCCCCAGCCGCCGGCCCCAGCGGTCCGGTCTCCGCCGAATTGGACGGCGGCATTAAGATCACGTCCGATTCCGCAACCAACGCGTTAGTCATCACCGCCAATTCGTCCGACTACCAAACGATTAAACGGGTCATTAAACGTCTCGATATCCCTCGCCTGCAGGTATTCATTCAAACCGCAATCATGGAGGTCTCTCTCGATGACAACGACAAGTGGGGGCTGAATTATCTGTTCGGTGTCCCGGGGCGCATCGGACCGGCATTTATCAGCAGCGCCGATGATGTCAAAAACGCGCTGACCAACGGCCCGCCGGGCGAAGGGCTCTCATTTCCCGTCGCCGCGGCACCGGAATTCCCCACCGATATCAATGTGGGCGGCACCAAATTCACCGTTCCCATACCAAGCTTTGCCGCGATCATGTCGATCGTCGCCAAATCCACTGACACATCCATATTATCAACGCCACAAATCATCGCTCTCGATAACGAAAAGGCGGTCTTTAAGGTACAAGATGACGTCCCGGTCTTTTCATCTTCAACGGGCGCCACCGCCACCGCGGCCGCAACACAAAACATCGAACGATTGAAAACTGGAATCGAAATGATCATCACGCCGCACATTAATGCTGCCAGCCGGATCATTCGTCTCGAAATCGAGCAAACGGTAGAAAGCACCAAGGGGTCCACCGGGGTACCCGCGGAACTTGCGAATAAAAATGTCGCTAAAACGACCCGCATCACGAACACTCAGGTGGTGGTCAAGGACTCGGACTTTGTCATGCTGGGCGGATTGATTTCAGACAAGATTGACGACCAGATCATCAAGGTCCCGCTCCTTGGAGATATCCCTATCTTGGGGTGGCTGTTTAAGGCCAGAAACTACAAGGCGGTAAAAACAAACCTGATCATCTTATTGCACCCAAAGATTATCGGAACCGGCATCACGAGCGCCAACCTCATCGAAGAGCAGCTTAAAAAGCGTGATGTGTTTATCGATAAAAATATCAGCGGGAGCGATATCCACAAAGAGTATGTCGACGACCTGAAGAAATTATTAGGAGAGCAGGCCGAACGCGGTAAACTCGACCCCGATTTCGACTACCGAAATACCCAAGAGGGCGAAGAGGACCCGTCCGACAACAAGGATTTGGAATCCTTGAGCAAAGCCTACCAGCGATCGCGGGAAAAATCTAACAAGGCGGCGACCGTAATTCCCAACCCTGACACCAACCCGAATCCCAATCTCAAAAGTCCCACCCCACCCGATGACTTAGTCCCTCTGGGCGGGGATAATGGCGGCGACTCAGCACCCCCGATTATTCCTGAGCCCGCTGTGGAGATAGGAGAATAGTTTCGATGACAGCACCCTCAACAGGCAGCTCGGTACTGAGTCGAGAGCTCAAGATCGGCCAAATACTTTTGTCCCACACATCGTTGTCGGAAGACCAGCTCAAAGAGGCGCTCACGATTCAGAAGGAGAAGGGCGGGCGACTCGGTGAAATCCTCATCCAGAAAAAATTTCTCCAGGCCCACGAAATCCTCATTGCGCTGGGGCTTCAATTGGGTATTCCGTTCATCAAGGAAATTGACATCAACCATATCAACCCCGAATGGGTAGCTGAGATTCCCATTGCTTATGCCCGACTTCACGAGGTACTGCCGATTGCCATCGATGATTATCTGGTCACGGTCGCCATCGCCGACCCATACGACCTTCAGTGCCTCGACGATCTCCGTGTTATTTTCCAAAAAGAGGTTCGCCCGGTACTCACCGAAGGACGAATCGTAAGCGACGCGATTAACCGGGTCTATGAACGGGTCAAACAGAGCATCATGTCCGATGACATGGATCAGAATGCGGAAGAGTACCAATATGACCTAGAAGAGACAGTCGACCTCCTCGAAAGCTCCGATGACGACGCTCCAATAATTCGATTCGTGAATAATTTAATGTTTCGGGCCATCAAGGACAAGGCCTCGGATATCCATATTGAGCCCTATGACAAGGAGTTGGTGGTACGTTTCCGTAAGGACGGCGTTTTAGTGGATGTCGCGCGCCCTCCCAAAGGACTGCACGCCGGGATCTCTTCACGCATCAAGCTCATGGGCGAACTCGATATCGCCGAAAAGCGCCTCCCACAGGACGGTCGAATCAACATTAAAATCGGTGGCAAGGATGTCGACCTTCGACTATCGGTGATCCCCACGGGCCACGGGGAACGCCTCGTGCTCCGTATTTTGGATAAGAGCAGCGTAAGACTTGATCTCGTCGATTTGGGATTTGACGAGTCCAGCATCATCACGGTTAACAAATTAATTCACAAAAAACACGGCATCATGCTCGTCACCGGGCCCACAGGCTCCGGTAAAACAACAACTCTGTACGCGTGCCTCACCCGGATTAACTCCGTTGAGCGCAATATCATTACAGTCGAGGATCCCATCGAATACGATCTCAAAGGCGTTGCACAGATTCAGGCCAATCCAAAAATAGGACTCACATTCGCCTCGGGCCTCCGGGCTATTCTGCGCCAAGATCCAGACGTCATTATGGTGGGGGAGATTCGAGACAAGGAGACCGCTGAAATCGCCATTCAGGCGTCACTCACGGGACACCTGGTCTTTGCCACTATCCACACCAATGACGCCCCGGGTGCAACCACCCGCCTCATCGATATGGGAGTAGAGCCATTTTTAGTCTCCTCGTCTCTATTGGCTGTCCTCGCCCAACGCCTGATGCGAAAGATTTGTCTCAACTGTCGGGAATTTTATACCCCGCAAGAGGTCGAGCTCACCAATCTCGGTTTAGATCCCGCACTATTCAAAGATAAAAAAATAGCCCGGGCCAAGGGCTGCATCGAGTGTGGCGGAACGGGCTACCGGGGCCGAATGGTCGTTCACGAACTGATGCCCATTGACGATGATATCCGGGCGCTCATTATGGAAAAGGCGGACTCATCGATCATCAAGCGGGCCGCCGTAAAAGCAGGGATGATCTCGCTTCGTCAGAATGGAATTAATCGGGTGCTGGACGGGACGACCACAGCGGTCGAGCTCGTTTCAGTCACTCAAGATTAGTATTTAGGAACAGCAAATGCCCGTATTTGAATATAAAGGAGTTGGCACCGGGGGAAAGGCCTCCAAGGGAATTGTCGAGGCGGATAATTCCAAAACAGCCCGTTCAAAACTTAGGCAAAGGGGAATATTTACCACCGACATCAAAGAAAAGTCGATGAGTGGATCGACCTCGGCGGGGCGCGCAGCCCAAAAGGGTAAGCGTGGCGCAACCTACGGCGGAACGGTTAAAATGAAAAACCTGACCTTGATGATTCGCCAGCTCGCAACTTTGATTAAGGCCAGAATCCCCCTCGATGAGGCACTCACCGCGGTCACGGAGCAGACGGATGACACCAAATTGAAATCCATCATGTCCGAGGTGAAAGAGAGCGTGAACGGAGGAAAGTCTTTGGCCGAAAGCTGCCAGGCATTTCCCAGAGTCTTCAGTCCAATTTTTGTTTCCATGATCAAAGTCGGGGAAGCGAGCGGGAACCTCGATCTCGTACTGAACCGCCTGGCAAGTTTCACCGAGGGTCAATATGAATTACGCAACAAAGTCTTCGGGGCCATGGCCTACCCGGCATTTATCATGATAGCCGGTGTGGGAATCACACTCTTTCTGTTTGCCTTTGCTGTTCCCAAAATTACCGAAGTGTTCGCAGGCTCTAAAATGCCCCTTCCACTGATCACCGTGATCATGATTGCCATCAGCGGATTCACGACCAAGCACTGGCCACTCATCATCGCAACGATGGTGGGCTCATTTTTTCTTTTCAAGGGGTATACCGCCACCGTAAAGGGTCGTGATTGGTGGGATGCCGTTTCACTCCGAATTCCCGGCGTTGGAAAACTCAAACGCATGATAGCCGTGTCTCGATTTGCCAGAACTTTGAGCACCATGATAGGCAGCGGCGTTCAGCTTCTCGATTCTATTGATATCGTCAAAGACGTCGTGGATAACGCCGTCATTCGCCGCGCCCTGATTCAAGCACGCGAAAGCATCGCAGAAGGCAAAAGCATCGCGGGGCCCCTTAAAGCAAGCGGCCAGTTCCCGCCGATCCTAACCCACATGATCGCCGTTGGTGAAAAGACCGGGGAGCTAGAGGAGATGCTCAATGTCGTGTCGGATACTTATGACAAGCAGGTAGATAATGCCATCACCTCCATGACAAGGCTTCTCGAGCCCATTATGATCGTGGTGATGGGCGGCGTCATCGGGCTCGTGGCCCTTTCGATTTTCTTACCCATGCTCCAGTTGAATAACCTGGGGCAATAAAAATATTTAAGGAGGAACCATGCAAACCAGAGTGAAACATCACAAAGACAACAAATACTGCGGGAACCGCAGAATTCGTTCAAGGGGCTTTACCCTGATTGAGATCATGATTGTGATCGGCATCATCGGACTGATTTTCAGTTTCGTGGGCGTCAACATCATGGATAACCTTAAGGACTCTCGCAAAAAGGGGGCCAAAATTCAGATTGCCGCGTTTCAACAAGCGCTCCAAGCCTATTACCTGGCGCACAATATGTATCCTCACACCTCTCAGGGCTTAGAGGCCTTGGTGAAGAAGCCCTCGGTGGGAAAGATCCCAGACAGCTATGCAAGCTCGGGTTATCTCGGAAAAAAGGAATTACCCAAAGACCCTTTTGGCGGTCAATACCGTTACGAGTGCGAAAACTACAATGACTACACGATTTTATCGGATGGTCCCGACAAGGAACCCGGAACAGACGACGATATTCGATCGGAATAACGATTCGATTCAGTCCTGCGCCAAAAAAGCGGGATTCACCCTGATCGAAATTCTCATCGTTTTGGGCATCATCTCCATGGTGATGGCGCTCGCGTTACCCGCGATCGAACGGGTGACACGTCAGCGGGTGGTTTCAACGTGCCGACAGTTTATAGGAACGATCCGCACCATCCGAAACGACGCCGTTTTGCTGAATCAGGTGCACCGACTTGGCTTCGACTTCGATAAGAAGGAGTGGTGGGTGGATAACCAGCGCGAATTCAAACTTCTCGACACAGAAGCATCACTGCATGAGAAGTCCAAAAAGAAAAAACCGGCCGAGCCTCCCCCATCCAACTTTTCCTTGTCTGAAAAATATTCTAAGAAGCCCATTCCATTTCCCGACGGGGTCTCAATCGATGGGGTTTTGAAAGAGCGAGAGGGATTTCGAAAGGAGGGCATCATCGTGATTCACTTCTTTCCCAATGGCTACAACGAACAGGCGATACTGTATATCAACCGTACAGGTCAGGATCTGACCGATTCCTTTTCGCTGCACGTTCTGCCGACATCCGGCAAGGTCGACTTTTTTAAGAGGTTTCTGAAAGATTTTGAGGCGGTAAACTTATGACCCGAGGACAGAGTCACTCAGGCTTTACCTTCATCGAGGTGATGGTGGCCATGCTGATTTTCGTGATGGCTGTACTTGCGGCAGTCGATATCGTTAACGGCTCCGTTCGCGCAACCAAAGAATCTAAGGAGATCACGGTGGCGACGCAGCTCTTACAAAACGTTATGGTTGATTTAGAGACAAAAATAGAAACTGAAGGATTCGACAAGGGCTGTGAAAAAAAGAAGGAGGGCACCTTTGAATCCCCCCACGAATCCTTCAGTTGGAAGACCTTTTGTGAAGAGATAGATTTTAACCTCTCCCAGACCGCGTCCCAACTTGCGGGCACCGATAGCTCCGGGAATGAATCGGCCACCGAAAACCAGTTACAAAAACTGATTCTCGACACCGCAAGCAAGTACATCACCAAAGCCCTTCGTGAGCTTCATGCCGAGGTCACCTGGACTCAAGGCAAGGACAAACGCACTATTGATCTAACCACCCATTTTGCCCGCTTCGACCAACCCTTAACCATCGGAGGTATCCCCGGGACCGGGGGCACTCCCGCCACGGGCGGGGGGGGCGGTACCTAGTGAATGGCACAGGGTCCAGTTCAATGCCAATCCCGATGCGCCGACCGCGACTTCGTCAAAGCGGCTTCACGCTGCTCGAGATACTCATCGCCCTTTCCATTTTCACAATCATCGGCATCTCTTCCGTCAAACAGATTCAACTGATTCAAAACACCAAGGACATGGCCTTCAAGGAGCTCGATCTTTACAACGCCGTACGCGCCGCGTTTTCGATCATGCGCTATGACATTTCCCAAGCCTTTCACATCCGGTACGATGACCTCGGAGAGGAAAATAAACAGCAGGTCCTCGCTAATCAGCCGACTGCGCACACTCTTTTTGACGGCCGCAAAAACGAGTTAGTCTTCACCTCTCTCAGCCACCGTGTCTACTATTCCGGTCTACGCGAATCGGAACAGACCGAGATTTCCTATTTTATCCAAAAGCGTGGAAAAGCTACGCAATTCTCATTAATGAAACGCGAATCCGAAATTATTGACAGCGACCTCTACCAGGGCGGGGGTGTGTACAAAATCATGGACAATGTAACCGCGCTCGCTTTCAAATACTGGGATGAAAAAGCGGCAAAGTGGGTTGACGATTGGAACTCCGATGGCGGCGAGCGCCAGGATAAGTTTCCGCCAGCAGTCAAAATCACCATCACAACGGTGAATGAAGACGGCAAGGAGATGTCCTTCGAATCCGAGGTTAAGCTGGCGTTCCCCAACAACACCGAGGTCTTGGTGAAAATATCATGAGGAATCTAACCCTCACCTCTAAAAGCACTTCTGGAAAAAACTCGGGCGCCGCGCTGCTCACGGTGCTAGTGGCCCTGATGGTGATCAGCATCATGCTTTTTGAATTTCAGTATGGCGCCATGGTCGAACGCAAGCTTGCCTATAATGAATTGAACCAACTGCAGGCATACTACCTCGCTAAATCTGGGGCTCGATTAGGCCTCCTCAGAGTCAACCTTTATATGCGAGCCAAAAAGGACGGCGCCGTAAAAAACATGCTCAAAAACATCCCGCAGGCATCCGGTTTTATTGATGCAATTTGGAACATGCCCCTACCCGCCTTCCCTCCCGACACCGAAAAACTCGAGGATCTCACGGCGCCCGACAAGGACGCCGCCGAACGAGTATTGAACCAAACGCGCGTCTCCGACGGCAAGAGCACTCACGTCATCAGCGACGAAAGCACCAAATTGAATCTTAACGACCTAGTCGTTCCGGCGGACAAGCGAAATGATCGCGTCGATTTTCGTTCCGATACACCTCAGGGCCATTTTTGGTATACCGGGCGGCTCATCATCAACCTCTTGGAAAATTTTTTGAGAGAGTCGGAGAGCCCAACCGAGGAATTTGGGGACCTAAGACCCGAGGACCTGGTCTATCAAATTATGGACTGGGTGACGCCGGGCGACCAAAGCTTTTTAGGTGGCCCCAAGGACGCCTTTTACGAAAAACAGTCTCCCCCCTATAAAGCCAAACGAAACAGACTATACACACTCAATGAACTCAGAATGATCAAAGGCATCGATGAAACCCTTTTTAACAAGCTTCGCCCCCACGTTACCGTCTTTGCGGACCAGGGAAGAATAAACATCAACACCACCACGCGTGAAGACTTCTACCGCGCCCTTTTACCGAGCCTACGTAGTGATGATGTCAAAAAAATCCTCGAGGAGCGTGACAAACGGGGGGGGTGGTCCTCTGAGGATGAGTTCGCCCAGTACCTAAAAAGCAATTTCGGAAACTCCGATTTCGATAAATTCTACCCAAAAAAAGAGGAGTACCCATTCACGGTAGGTAGCCAAAGCTTTATGATAGAGGCTGTCGGTAAGCTCGATCGCAGCAAGAGCACCATTCAAAAGATAATTCGCGTCGGCATCTCGCTCAAGCCCAGCGGCGCCAGTTGTGAGGTAGAGGCCAGTAAATGCGGTGGCGTGAAGGGGTGCTTTCTCGACTCTCGTTCGGCCGGTGGAAATAAATGCAGAGCTGAGCCTCGAACCAAGGGCGAATGCGATCTCATCGCCGGAATGTTTTCCGAGAATCAGGGGCAGATGATTTGCACGCTTCAGGGAGATAATGGCCAGGTACTGACAACCCAATACGATCCCAAAACCGAGGCCCCGCCCCCCGGAGACTTTAACGCACTTAAAATAGTACAATGGTCCGAGGCTTAAAGGAGACTACGTGAGAATCCTGGGAATTGAATTTGGAAGCTGGAGTGTCAAGGCGGTCGAGATGGAGTCGCGCTTTCGACGATTCGATGTACTGGAACTTCACGAGGTTCGTCTTCCCCTCACGGTAGTCGACCCCACCCAGATTTATAAGAAATCGGTCGAAGAACTCATGGCCAGACTCCCCAGCCACCCCGAAAAGATTGTAACGAGCCTCCTTCCGGCCCAGACCTCTATTCGAGTTTTACAGCTTCCGGTACGCCAGATAAAAAAGGCGGAACAGATGTTTCGTTATGAACTCGAGGACTCCACCCCGTTCAAGCTTGAGGACGCCGTAACCGAGCACCAAACCTATAGAAATAAAGACGGTTGCACCGTTTTCACGGCAATCGCCCCCAAACGACACGTACAGTCCCAGATCGATTGGCTCAAATCGATCGGGGCTGAACCCGATTGGCTCACATTCGACGGAATGGGTCTCATCAACCTCTTCATGGCGAATCTATCCCTGCTGACCACACAGGACGAAGGCGACACTCCCGTCATGGTTATGGATGTCGGCCACCAAAAAACCAACCTCTGTATTTTTGAAGAGGGTAGGATGTCCTATTTCCGAAGCATCCCTTGGGGAGGATTTCAGATTACTCAGGGCATTTCAAGTACTCTGAACATCTCTTTGGAGGAGGCAGAGACCCTTAAACACGAGCAACTGCACATGAATCCCCAAGTGGAAAACACCCCACAGGCCAGGGAACTGTTTAATTGCGGAGCGGTATCCATGGCCAGTTTTTTGGCCGACATCAACCACACACAATATGCATATCGCACCCAGTATAAAAGGGATGTCCAGAAGGTGTTCCTATGTGGTGGCGCGGCCAACACCAGCGGTATCGCACACTACATCAGCCAACAACTCGATCGCCCCGTCGAGGTGTTCACACCCCGTCTGGAGATTAAACAAAAGGATAAGACCCAGTCCATCGACTCTGTCCAGTTTGGAGAGGCTCACGGCCGAGCGCTCGTATTCGGTCGGAAGGCTCCACTCCTCTTTAATTTTCGCCGGGGCGAGCTATCTAAAACAACCTCGTTGAACGAGGTGGGTAATGTCTTCGAAAACCCAGTAGTAAAAAAGACGGTGGGCTATGCAACTGCTTTCTTCATTGCGCTATTCGCCTATTCCTCGATTGCGCGATTCATAGCCGTCAATGATGGTAAGAAATCTTCCGAGGAGCTCAAAAAGGTTTTACAGGAAACTCTTAAAAATATCCCCGCTAAACAAAAATTAAGTCTCAGTACAAACCCGGACGAGCTGCGTAAATTCATCGAACAAAAAAACAAAGAGCTCGATGACCGCCTGAAAATGATGGGGAAAACATCCCCCCCGATGCTGACGCTTCTTAAATCCATCAGCGACTCCTTTACTGGCGGGATTAAGGTGGACGTAAACACACTCATTGTTGATGATCGCTCCCTGGTGCTAGAGGGCGTGCTTTACAATGGAACACTCGACGAAACGACCGCACGTCTTCAGCAAAACCCGTTTTTTTCGGGCGTTGGCATTACTCGAGATGGCCAGCGCTTTACCTATCGTGGCTCGGTGAAAGGTAGATAACAATGGAACTCTCGCGCATTCACGGTTGGATCATGGAGCGAGCCCCGATGCTCGCGAACGTATACCAAAACAAATACATTGCAATGCTCTATGATAGATTTGCAAGTCTCACACCAGATAAGCAGAAAAAGACACTCGCCGGTGTCGCAATCGGCTTTCTAGTTTTATCAAGCCTCATTCTCGGCTCGTCATATTGGAATCTGTGGACAACCACCGCCAGATCTCGAAAAAACAACGAGATGATCTCAATGCTGATGAAGTATCAAAAGCAACGGCGTGAGCGCGCCGAACAAATTCAGGAGCTGGAGCGGAACCGTGAGCTATCTGCTGACGGGCAATTGAAACAATATCTTATCAATACAGCCAGGACCGCGAGCATCTCGCCGCGCATGATTCAGGTCGATGAACAAAACGATAATGTGGGATCGACTCCCGATGCCACATCACCATCGGAGATCGTCGTGAAACGGGCGGCCACCAAAATCCAAAGGATAAACCTAAATCAGCTCACGAGCTTTCTTCAGGCCGTTGAGTTTGGACAGTATGGACTGACAATATCATCGATACGCATTATGAACGACGACAAGCTGCGCGGCTATATGAACGTTGAAATCGGAATACTCGCCTATCTCTTTCAAATGGATGAGGTCAGCTGATGAATAGGCCAAAAACCAGCACCATACTCATCATTAGTTCTCTTTTTGTTACCCTCTTGATTATTCGATTTCCGTTTCAAAACCTGAAGGGCTCGATCTTTGGAAAAATCTATAAAGCAACTGGGATCTACATCATTGCGGATGATATCTACCCGTCCTTTTTCGGATGGCCCGGCATCGGGATGAAAAATGTCAGCATCACCGCGCCCGTGGGTGATAGCGAGCTCAATCTTGAATGCCAAAAACTCACGGCAAGAGCAGGGGTTGCTGGCCTATTTCCACCAGCACCGGCACTCTCTCTGTTTTTAAAGGGGCTCAAACAGGGGGGGAATCTTTACGTCCGGTACTCACCGAACAAACAGGGGCTTCGCGCCACTATCGAGGCTAATCAACTCAACCTCGCTCAGCTCAGTTCGTCCACCACGAACCCAATAGCCACAGGCCTCATGACGCTCGACGGTGATATCAGCGTTAATCACGCTAACGTTTCTCTCACGACGGGCGAGGCCTCTCTGCAATTTCAGGATTTGGTTTTGGGCGCCCAGAACCTGCGGGGTATCGTACTGGCCGAGATGACTCTTGGGCAAGTTAAGGCTGAAATTTCTGCTAAAAATGCTGTCGCGACGATTTCCAGCTTCCAGATTGGGGATTCAAAATCTGATCTACAGGGAACCCTAACCGGAGAAATCAAACTCGACTCCTCCTGGGACAACTCCATGCTTAACTTCGCACTTAAGGTTAAGCTTTCCCCCAGTTACACCGCCAACCCCGACTCAGCAACCATTACATCATTCTTGAATACTTTTAAAATCGCTGAGGGTGAGTACTCCATTCGACTCAACGCCACCGTTTCTCAATTTATTCAAAGTAGCATCCTGTTACTTCAAAAGGGGACCTAGTACTAGCCCGACAAATCCTATTCCGCTCAATCCCAACTCACCAGATCCAAACGCCCAAAAGCAGGGAAACCTAAACACCCGCCTTAAATCGCCGCAAGCGAGAAATGCTGTAGAGATAGCCGACTGCTAGTAGCAGTAACCAGACCAACCATTTCGTAACCGCGCCGCTGACCCCAAAATTATCGGTCGATAGCAACTTCAAATGGAACACCAACTCCCCGACCGGCAACAACAGATCGTAACCTCGGGTCCAATCTAGAAAACCCGTCTCAATTCCCTTGCTAGCCAGAAACAGCCCAAGCGCTTTCAACACCCCTACAAACTGAAGACCACACAAAATCATAATCCCGATAAAAAAGGAGGTAACCGGACCTAGCCCTACCGAAAGGGCCGAAAACAAAAACATGATCGATGTAAAGCTAAGCCATTCAAAACACACCCCCCAAAAGAAATAGCTCCAAGGAAAAACGCCCAACGCAAGATCGCCCACACCCATCACCCACCCAAACACCGCCAACGAACACAAAACCTGTACAAGCAACATCGCCCACAACCCCGAAACGGCAGCAATAGCAAAACCAACTCGATTAACTGGCAATACGAAGGTTAGCTGCGCGCGCGGCCCCGTGTGAAGATAGGGTACGACCCATACACCGTATACTGTTGCCAACAACACCCCACCAAATAGCTCCAAAAAAAGCAAAACAAAAACGGAGTGGTGAGATTTCAATACGGGCAGCAACCCTACACTACCGCTCATCCCTTGATGAATTACCTTCAGCCCGGCGATCTGAGTCAAAACAGAAAAACCGACAACCAAATATATTAATTTCGTTCTAAACACGTGACGGATCATCAATTGAGACAGCACCATCGAGCCGGTTGCAAAATCCTTAATGTGCATGCGTCTCTCCCGAATCAGTAAAACACGCCTTAAATTCCGGCTCAAGCCCACCGCTTCGCTTCAAAATGGTCGACAAGGCGTCACTTACAACAACTCGCCCGCTCTTGATAATCAGCACATGGCTGCAACACAGCTCTGCTTCAGCTAGAAGATGTGAGCTATAAAGCAAAGCTCCTCCGCCCGAGCGGAATTCTAAAATTCGCTCTCGCAAGGCCGCAATCATAAGAGGGTCCAACCCATTGAGTGGTTCATCCAACACCACAAGCTTCGGCCTTCCGAGAAAGGCCTGCGCCAAAACTACCCGCCGGGCCATCCCCTTGGATAACTCAATCATTCGGCGATTCATTGCCAATTCAAATCCCGTTGCTACTGAATCTACTTCTCGTCCCCTCAGGGACGGATCGGTAATTCGCAGCGCCGCCACCAAGCTCAGATACTCCCGCACAGACAAAAATTCGGGCGGAGCAGCATCTTCAGGGCAATAGCCAATTTCTCTCAATTGGCGACGTCCACATGGACCACCAAGTACGGAAACGGTCCCGGCACTCACCGGCATCATTCCCAGCAGAGCTCTAACTATCGTGCTTTTCCCAGCACCGTTTAAGCCCAATAGCGCCAGACCCTCACCTGGTCGTATCGAGAACGCAACACTGTCTACGGCTTTACGCAGGCCGTATTTCACCGTCACCCCTTGAACACTACATATTAAATCTTCCATTCAAATTTCCAGCTCATAGCATTGCCATTCAAATTATTCTTCGCCAACGAACATCCGAAGGATTTCAAAAGACTAGCCCAAGTTGCATCGACCGTATAGCCTACGTCCCATGGACAAGCCGCCAGATCACACGTCGCAAAACTGTCGGCTGGGTCTGGATGTCGGTGGTACCGATATCAAGGCAGCCATCCTCTCTAACCAAAACAGGGTTCTTAATCAGTTCAAATTACCGTCACTAGCGGCACATGGGCCTCAATCGGTGAGAAAAGCGATCGCCCTGGGCATTGAAACGGCTCTCAAAATAAATTCAAATATCAATTCGCTTGGGATCGGCTGTGCCGGTTCTGTAAATATCGAATCAGGTGTCGTATTCAGTTCCCCAAACTTCAGAGATTGGAATGATGTTCCGCTCGCCACATGGGTTCAATCCGACTGCGGGCTTCCGGTAACTGTTCATAACGATGCAAACTGCGCAACCGTGGCCGAATGGCGGCTGGGTGCCGGTCGCGGATTTTCAAGTCTTATATTGCTAACATTTGGAACCGGAATCGGTGGAGGTGCAATTATAAACGACCAACTCTTCACGGGAGCAAGCGGCACAGCAGGAGAGCTGGGTCATCTATCAATTTCTTTTAACGGCATACCCTGTAGTTGCGGAAACACTGGTTGTTTCGAACGTTACTGCTCTGCCACCGCGCTGACGAGCCAACTCCCAAACCGTAACGCTCAGGAAATCTTCGCCGGGGCACAAGGTGATGAACAGTGTCGAGTCGTCGTTGATTCCTTTTTGACTGCACTCAATGTTGGACTTGTCAGTATTGCGAATATTTTTGACCCCCAATGCATTCTCCTTGGCGGTGGGCTGGCTCAAGGTTTTCCGCCCTATATTTCTGCAATTTCAAACCAGGTAAAGAAACACTGCTTCCCGGTGATCGGTAAAAACTTGGTTGTTAGAATCTGCGAACTGGGCAACTGGGCAGGCGCCATCGGAGCCGCCCTCCAGGGGAAAGCCACTCACTGACGCCCCTTTAACGAATTCGCATAAATGTGCGCGCCCACCGCACCTTTTCAAGCTTACCCCACGCTCGCTCAAGGTCGAGAGAGAGCCAAACAATTCGTGCCCTCCCTTTAATATTCACCCGAGGAACATAATTCCATTCGCGGCTGTCATACGAATCGTCACGATTATCCCCCATCACAAAAAAACTATCCTCTGGAACTTCCCATTGCATCAGACCCCGCACATCACCTCTTGTCCTCCCGACAAATCGTACCAAATAGTCGTGGTCCCCGTTCAGTTCTCGGAAGATTTCCCCTGTCAGACTTTCACGTCCATATACGGGACTAAGATTTTCAGTGTCGGTGACTGGCGTACGCTCAATCTCCTGGTCGTTCACCAAAATTTTTCGCCCTTCAATCACCACCTTGTCGCCCGGAATGCCCAAGACACGTTTGATATAGTGATGAGACTCGTCGCGTGGGTACAAAAAAACAATTACATCCCCTCTCTTGGGCTGAGACCACTTCGCCCAGAGCCACTTTGTAAACGGAACGGAAAGGCCGTAATCAAATTTGGAGACAAAAATATGGTCCCCTTTTTGAAGCGTCGGAACCATACTTGATGACGGAATCTTAAACGGCTCAACTACAAACGAGCGAAAGACCATTACGGCCAATACACATAACAAGAACGCATTTCTAAGATCTCGTTTACCCTCAGCCGCTTCGTCTTCTTGAGTTATTAAATTACTATCAGCGTTTTCATTGGACATGGCGCTATCCAAAAAATAAGCCCAGAACCCTGTACAGGTTCTGGGCTTAAACAATTGGGGCATCGTGCTACTTTCCCACGAAGTTTCCCTCGTAGTATCATTGCCGATGGGCGGCTTAACTTCTGTGTTCGGAATGGGAACAGTTGTAGCCCGCTATCTATAAACACCCCAAAATTTAAAAGCCTGTTTCGTACCTTACGATACGTTTGATCCAATGACAATGCATAGAGCTGCCTTAATTCTCATTTCTGAACAAGTGTAATAAGTTAAGCCGCACGACCGATTAGTACTGGTTAGCTCAACGCATTACTGCGCTTCCACACCCAGCCTATCAATCTCGTAGTCTACGAGCGGTCTTTAGGAGGCCGAAGCCTCAGGGATATCT
>CAZRVZ010000221.1:0-12713 GCA_964603655.1 uncultured Pseudobdellovibrionaceae bacterium
CATCGGCGCTGCTACTTTCTTTGAGGCTCCCAAAAGGATGACCTCGCAATCTTGTCCGCTTAATTGCGGAAACAAGTTTGGGGCAAGCCTAACGGCTTCGACCCCGTTTTAGAAAGAGCGGCGCCTCCATACCTCCAGGCACTCTTGAGAAAAAACTGTAAAAGAAGTTGTTGTGAGGACGAAATGCGAATGGAAATGCACGTGCCTTCAACGCAGCCCTGTGATAATTTTTCACTCTATTCTTAAATAATGCCTGGAACGCAAGCACTTACCTATCGAGGCGGGGGAGCCGGGATGGCTGCTGTCATTGTAATTTCCTTCATTCTGATTCTCACTGGCATCTGCGTAACTGCAGGAAGCATGCTTCTGCGCTGGTCGGTTGGGTGGGACCTTCAAAAAAACCCAACCCTTGAAGTGGGTGCTTCTTATTTTATAGGCGTTGCAGCCTTGCTTTTTTTCTGGAGACTTATGGAGCTTCTGCTTCACAATGCCAGTTATGCTCTTATCCTGGCCCTTTTTATGATCGGTGCGATCAGTTTGTTTCGACGACGCTCACCCTTAAGGTTATTGCAGCATAAAACAGCCCTATTTCTGTTGTTCCTATCGACCTCGCTGGTACTTACCGTCTATTGGACGAAGCTAAATCCGGACGGATTAGAAGCCTTTGCGAATATCGGGAGCCTCCACACAGGCCGGTATTCCAATCTAGCGCTTTTCATCGCAAATAATAACCGCATCCCAGTGGTGGGGCAAAATTTTGAGCAATCACTGTTGGCCAGTATCCCTGCCTTTTTCGGATTTTCCCGCCCGGCACTTGCGCTTTGCCTCTGGCTTTGCATTTGCCAGGGCGCTCTTGCCATCTTCTGCCACGGTGCTTTGCGATTTTTCGGATTAACCAACGCTCGCTCGATTGTCGGCACGGTCATTGTCCTATTCGGTCAGGTGTCCCTATCCGCAGCAAACCTTATTGTCGTCGATTCGAATAGCCCTGTCACGCTCATGGGGTATTCAGACGCGGTTCGATCGGTTGCTAGCTACGTCATTTTTCTTGCCGTCCTTTACTCCATGCGAATGGGCTGTCACCGATGGGGGGCCTATGGCGTGGTTTTGATGTTCTGGTTTGGCTGGGGCGCTAGCGGGCCACAGAATATTTTCCTCGCCTTGACGATGATTCTTGTTTCCATTTTGCGAAACACCTGGATAAAGGCGGCTACAAAGCCCTTACTTGTAACCTTGGTCCTGGGTATCGTAACGACAGCAGCTATTCGTCCGCTCGGTGGCTTTTTGACGCCGGCGCAACTGCGAGAGACTCTGCCCGTTCCCGGAGTACTTAATGAGTGGAGTGGGCCGACCCGGCCGGGAGCTTTTATTATCCGACCGCAAATCCCCTTCTTTGCTTTCGATAGCTACGGACCTAACGGGCTTTTGGCCTCACCCGAATTCAATCTTAAAGAGCGTCGAGGTTTTCCGGCTACGATCCGTTACTGGATCTTTTTGGCCGAAAACCAATTATGGCTCGGCCTTCGGGTCATCTTTTTCGCTCTCCTGGGACTGGTGGCGCTCGGCACGTCACAAAATAAGGATAAATTTGAAAGTGCGCTCTGTTTTTTTTCTGTCCTTACCTTCATCGCGGGCGCCGCACTTGTGTATCCCTTCCTGATTGATGGAATGCGGTGGAGCTGGAGTCGTCTCATGATCCCAGGGTACGCGCTGGCAATGTTTTGTTTAGTCGTCTACTGGAATCGGCTATCGATGAAATGGCCACATCGGAACCGGCGTCTGGGTTGGGTGTTAGCCTGTTTGGTTCTGTGCTTCGGGCCGGTAGCGGACGTCGCCTCTCACTGGACTGATAACTTAAAATCCCCCGCGCACTTTTGGCATAACTTTCGCGTGATTTTTTTGCTCGACCACGTGATTTCGTAATCACTCCTGGCCGCGTTCGGCCCACCCATTTGGCCCATCCAACGGAGCGAGATATTAATAAGCTGTGGACTACGCGGCTCAATCTCGGTACCTTGCTGCCTAACGGAGGATTCATGGGACGAGTGACTCGAAGAGAAGACATACGCCGAAAAAGAACCCGCAGGGCCAAGATAAAACACTTAAAGGCTAAGATTCAAAAGGCGGGACCGGCGCAGGTTCAGAGTATCATTGAAAAGATAAAGAAGATCTCTCCCTTTTATCCAGTTCAGGGCGATAAGCGTTAGGGTGTTCGCGCAGACGGCCTACTTCACAATCGTTAGAATCGGCGTGGGCGTTGGCATGGGTCCCGTACCCGCCACCGGCATAAACGGCGCGAGCGGCGCAGGCATTGCTGGTCCGCCAACAGAAAAGCCGTAGCCACAGGCCCATGAATAGGCGTACGCAAAGGCGTAGGCACAATACGAAGAACTTGCGGTCGAACAGACCGTATTGGTAACACCGCCGGCAGAGCAGGTGGCGCACGCGGTTGCGGACGCATACGCGCACGCTACGGCCGATGCCCACGCCGAGGCGTAAGCGCATGCGTAGGCGTAGCACGCAGGTCCTGCAACCTGGCGAGGTCTGCCGGAAACCGAAGCGGGTGCCTGGCGCTCCACGTCGGCCAAGGACTTTGCAACGATCGCTTTCATGCCGGGAAGAGCCATGAGTGTTTCCAGATTCTTTTTGTTTTCGGGGTTATTAAATATCTTTGGGTCGCTCGACTCGATAAGGCTGCTGATATTGGTGACACTGTCTTCGGCCGGTGCTCCGGCAGCGCGAGCGCCGTCGCCTTCTTGGTCAAACGAGCGGTCGTCGGAATTCTGACTGCAGCTTGCAAGCATCATTGCGAACACAGTTGCCATGATGGCCGCCAGTACGGTGGGGATGTAAAAGTGTCGCAGCATTGTAATCTCCATAAGTGACCGGGTTTAGCTCGTTTAATACGCAATATGTGGGCCATCCGATCAGGCTGTAAAATGGGCGCCGGGTTGCCTATCAAATGATCACCAAGGACCCGTCTGGGGTTATTAAGTATCCAATTATATTGGTTAAACCCAGCCAATCGAAAAAACAGTGGTCAATCCTCATCATTAGACGAGTTAGACGAGTCGCGTAGTGAGGAAGTGCGTGATTGGTGAAACACTAAAACTATTGGAGTAACCCATGCGCAATCGCTCCCATTCTTTTTTGATGTTGGTCGTTTTAGGTCTGCCGGTCGTGACTTATTTGATAGGTCTGATAGGCCTGACGGGTTGCCAAACGGAGAACGAGCACACCTGGTTTCGATCCATCGGCGGCATTTCCAATAATCGGGAACACATCACCTGGGGAACAGCCCACATGGCACTTCCCAGACGCGCAACGCCCGCCTATGCCGATGGTATTTCGGCGCCTTCCGGCGCCCAACGTCCCAGTCCGAGAGCTATCAGCAACGAGCTCTTTCAACAGACTGTGTCCGTACCCGATGAAAGAGGTTTGACCGATTGGGTGTGGCAGTGGGGACAGTTTGTGGGCCACGATATTTCCCTGACCGAACCTCTGGCCAAGATCCCGCAAAGGTGGGACGTTGCCGTTCCATCGGGAGATCCGGTTTTTGATATCGCCGGAGCCGGTAACCGTTTTTTGCCCTTCGTACGCAGCGTGTATCACGGCGTCACTGGGCTTTCGCGATCAAACCCAAGGCAGCAGTTGAATCAGGTAACTTCGTTTATCGACGCGTCGCTGGTTTATGGCTCGGATACTTCTAGAGATACTCTTCTAAGAGGTTCCAGTAGTCCTTACCTTCTTTCCAGTAATGATACGAACCAAGACGGTGAATACCTTCTGCCACGCAATGTATTTGCAGCCGCCAATTGTAACTATGGCCACCCGCAACCCAAGGATCTTTTTCTTTCGGGAGATGTGCGGACCAATGAGGTTCCAGGACTCATCGTGCTCCATACGATCTTCATGCGTGAACACAACCGCCTGATTCGCCATTTTAGTTCCCGTTTTCCCCGCGCCGATTCGGAGACGCTTTTCGAATATGCTCGAAAGTGGCTCGGCGCGGAAATTCAGGTGATTACGTTTCAGGAGTTTTTGCCAGCTCTGCTCGGACCAAACGCGGTCGGCAGCGGAAAGTATGACGCCACTCTGGATCCCGGCATTACGAACGAGTTTTCGACGGTACTTTACCGGTTTGGCCACTCGATGATCCCGATCACGCTCCAAAGGGTTGACGCCACAGGGACACTCCTCGCGCCCATCTCACTTTCCGAGTCGTTTTTTGATCCGCATCGCGTGGATAGCTCTAAAGATCTAGATGCCATCGCCCGCGGTCTCGCTGCCGGTCGGGCCGAGCGCATCGATCTCGGAATCATCGATCCCTTAAGAAACCAGCTCTTCAAAGGCACGCTCGGGCAGGGGCTGGATCTTGCGGCGCTTAATATTCAGCGGGGTCGCGATCACGGTATCCCCGACTACAACGCCGTTCGAGAGGCGTACGGGCTGAATCGGGTGCGCGATTTCTCCGAAATAACCCGCGATGCCGGAGTTCAAAGTAAGCTCCAATCACTGTATGGGTCCGTCGACAATATCGATAGTTGGGTCGGCGCCCTGGCGGAGGACCACGTGGGCGGAACCTCGGTGGGTCCCCTCTTTGCCAGGGGTATTATCGATGCGTTTACCCGACTTCGAGACGGCGATCGATTTTGGTTTGAGCGTGATCCCCTGCTCACCGCCGATGACGTAGATGAACTCAAAGGAACGCGTCTATCCGACATCATCCGACGTAATTCTGGCGCGACGCAAGTGCCGGACGAACTTTTTTTAGGAAAGTCGAGCTAGCGTCGCTCCCTTTTTTGGACCCCAGCACTTGCCCCAAGCCTCAATTCTGATAGTCAGTAGGTATGCGAGTCGCCTTGGTACACGACGCCGTCCTCCCTACCCTCACCTATGGCGGCACCGAACGGGTGGTTTGGTGGTTGGCAAAGGGACTGGCTAAACAAGGTGTCTCGGTGACGCTAGTCGCCCGTCCCGGGAGCAGTTTCCCCTACGGAGATTTCATCCCTTATAACTTTGACGTGCCTGCCGAAACGGCATTTCCTCGGGCCGATGTGCATCACTATTTCGCCACACCTGGCTGGGCTCCCAACCGGCCGTACGTCGTCACTATTAATGGAAATGGGCGCGCCGGCGAAAGATATCTGGCCAACTCCGTCTTCATCAGTCGGGATCATGCGCGGCGCCATCACGCGGCGGCCGTTGTCTACAACGGAATCGACCCGGAGGATTATCAATTTGGAAGCGCTAAGTCCAGTGACCTACTGTTTCTGGCAAAGGCATCGTGGAGAGTGAAGAATGTGAAAGGGGCGATCCGAATTGCCCGCAGCGCAGGAAAAAAATTGAATATCGTTGGTGGCTCTCGGGTCTGGCTACCCTCCTGGAGGGGTGTGCGCTGGTGTGGAATGTTGGGGGGTGAAGCCAAGGCGCATTTTTTAACCAGCGCAAAGGGGCTGCTTTTTCCGGTCGTCTGGGATGAGCCCTTCGGTCTTACGGTGATCGAAGCGTTGATGAGTGGTACGCCTGTCATCGGGAGTCGCAGAGGCTCGCTGCCCGAACTGATTCCGCCCGGTATCGGCATTCTCTGTAATACTGAGAGCGAATTTGTTTCTGCGATTTCACGACTGGGTGAGTTTAGCGCGAAAGCGTGTCGCGAGTGGGCGATCGATCGTTTTCATTTTGAAACCATGACGACGCAGTACCGGGTGCTATACGAAAGAGTCCTTGCGGGTGAAACACTAAATCCGTCCCAACCTTTTACGGATACTCATCAGGGACTGATCAGGGAACTAGGCCGAGAACTAGGCGGGGAACTAGGCCGAGAACACTGATTGTAAAACAATCGATCGCTCCAAAATTTCCGCCGTCTGCTCGAGGCCGACGGCCAGAATGAACGACGCCAGCTTGGGGCCGCTCTTTTTGCCTATGAGCGCTTCGTACACCACTTCGAAGAATGCCTTTGGGGGTAGCTGGTGCTTTTTCGAAACTTCGAAAATCCGACTGGTCAGTGCGTCTTCATCGACCCCGCCGTTTTGAGACGAACGCACGACTTGTATGAGGTCCGTGATTACCGCCGAGTGAGTCGTTTTGTACCCGTCCCCGTCCGCGCGAAGTTTGAAGCGGAATTCGGGGGGAGAGTAGTCGCTGATCCATTTCCATGCTCGGATCGCGCGCGAATCGAATCGCCCCCGATCCGCCGTCGATTTCACCCCGTAATGCCCAGCAACCCGATCCAGATTCCCCTGGTGTATCTGCAATATATTGCATAGGTGGCGGAATCCGAACTGTACGGGGCACGTCGCGGGCGTTTCGGTCGCGTCGATCTTTGAAAAGAAATAGATGCGAGCCTCGTAATTTCGTTTTTTGTCATCGGCAGCCTCTGTTCCAAATGCAATGCGTTCACAGCGGTCGAAGTCATCGTAGGCCTTCATGACATCCAGATCGAAGCTGATCGAAAAATCGATGTTGGGTTTTCGGCTCGCAAATATCCAGCGAATTACCTGGGGCTCATATACCTCCATCGCCTGGGAGAGCGTGATGAGATTGCCGGATGATGAAGACAGTTTACTGCCCAATCCCTTGGCCAGAACAAAATCATATTGCACGTAGACGGGGGGTTCGCGCTTAAATACTTGGCGCACGATTTCACATCCCGTCTCGTAACTTCCGCCGGTGGACGAGTGATCCTTGCCACCGGGTTCGAAGTCCACCTTTTCAAAGGCCCACCGCATCGGCCAATCGACCCGCCAAAGGAGCTTGACGCCCGGTTGCGAGGACATGTCGATTTCGAGATCGGCCTGGCAACCCGAGCAACGGAAGGAAAAATGCGCTGGCGGAGTAAACCGCGTCACGCTGGTCGTATCTCGTCCGCACTGAGTGCAAAATATCGTGACGCACGTCCACTGTTTTTCCAGGTCTCCTGTACGGGCGCGGTTGAGTATCGATCGGATGGAGTCCTCGTGAGCGAGCGCATGCTGAACGGCACCAACGTAAGCAAAGCTTTCATAAGCCTGACTCTGGTAAATGAAATGGGGAAAGATACCTAGAAACTTAATTTCGGATTCAAACAATTCTTCGAAGTGCCTGGCATAACTAGTCGCCGTTCCAAACGGATCTGGAATTTTTCCGATAGGACGGCGTAGATGTTTTTCAATCAGCTCAGGGTTGGGGAGATTCTTGGGAACCTTTCTCAAGGCATCGTAATCATCCCAACTATAGATGAAGCGAACTGTTTTGCCGCGATCCCTCAAGCTTCTCACGACGAAGTCAACCGTAATGACCTCGCGAAAATTTCCGATGTGAACCACGCCGCTCGGTGAGATGCCGGAGGCGCACACGTAACTTTCCTGGTCGGGGGAACGGTCCATCAGCCGGGCGGCGGCGTGGTCGGCCCAATGGACTAGCGGGGTTTCCGTCTCACGCTTTGTTTCATTCTCCATCGCTTGCTCCATCTCATGAGCCGTCCCATGAGCCACCTCATGAGCCATGTCTTAATCCGTTAAAGACTAGCATCCCTTGTCAAGACGTGCCACTTCCATGACAATCATTCCAATGGCGAAATGGATTTGGCTGGGACTTTTTGTATTGACCGTCGGAGCGACGATTTGGCTTGGCCGTAATGAGCAGCCACGATCTCAATCTAACGCCAAGGCGCTCATGCTTCGGCAGAAGAATATCGTGGACCCGGTTGATTCAACAGTCATTGAAACGGAGCGTCCATTAGTCAGTATTTTACCGATGGCGCCGAATCTGATTCGAGCTCCCGAGCCAAGTCCTTATGTAGATTCTTTGTCAGCCGTTCCCGGTGATGAGTCGACGCCTCCTCCCAACTACGGTGCAGGGTTCGAGCCAGAACCGAACTTTCCGCCACCGCCTGTTCAAAACTTCCCCCAAGAAAGTGGCGGAGGGGGCGCACCCAATTCCGGGGGACAGGGGACGGGTAGCGAATCTCCGCCCGAAATGGACGGCGAGCCGCTTCCCGAATATCTCCGTCCACAGCCGGGAATGCAGCCAAATGATCAGTCGGAATTCGAAAACGTGGCGCCTCCCGACGAGGAATTTTGATGATCCCCTGGATCGCGTGGCGATTCATGCTTCGCGGGACGGATCGCGGGCGATTCAGCCCTCTGACGCTTTTTGCTTGGGTAGCGATTGGGCTCGGTATCGGGGCCATGACCGGTCTCATTTCCGTAATGTTTGGATTCGAGGCGTCGTTGAAAGCGCGCGTGCTTTCGGCCTCGCCCCACGTGAAGATTGCTCCGAAACAGGGCGATCGAGTCAGTGCACCGGGAGCCATCACGGAAAAGTTGCGGAGTTTGGCCGGAGTGGAACGCGTCGTTCCTTATGTAGAATCCGAAATGATTATTCACTCCAGCGAGCGTACTCTGGGAGCCATTGTGTGGGGAATCCCGCGAGAGGAGTTCACGCGACTCGCAACCGGTGTCGAGCGAGGTTCGTTACCCAGTTTTGAAAGTGAAATGCCGGAGGCGCTGGTGGCGGTCGAACTCTCTCACCGCCTCCAGATAAACCCCGGCTCCGATGTCCGCCTGATTTCGCCGCTGCAATCGATAGGGTCGATGGCGCTGGTGCCCGTACAGGGGACCTTTCGCGTTACCGGTGTCTATGCTTCGGGTCACTACGAGTTCGACCAGCAGCACCTTTTTGTGTTTTTGGAGGATGCTCAGGATCTGTTGCGCATGGATGATGCCGTTCACGGTTGGCAGATTTGGGGACGGGAAATCGATTTGGCTTCGGGTATCGCGTTGAATGCGAGGCAGATGTTGGGGCCGGAGTTCGACGTTCAGGGTTGGGAAGAGTTCAATTCCGCGCTCTTTCAGTCGCTAAAGCTCGAACAATTCGCCATGTTCACCATATTGAGCCTCGCCGTCCTGGTGGCGGTGTTAAACGTCGGTATTACGCTGGCGATGCACGTCACCTATAAGCGGCGAAATATTGGGATCTTAAGGGCACTCGGAGCATCCGAGCGCAAGATCCGCGGATTATTCGTTTGGCAGGGCGTGTGGTTGGGCCTGGTCGGCATGGCAATCGGTGGCGTGATTACGGCAGCATTCTTCGGATACGTGCGGTTTTACTCCCAATACCAATTGCCCGAAATCTATTACGATAGGAGTCTTCCGATCGAAATGCGTCCGGTGCCGACCCTGATTATCTACATCGTGTGTGGGGTGTTGGTCCTCTTATCGACGTACCTGCCGGCCCGCGCGGCCGCACGGCTAGATCCTATTGCGGCTATTAGGGAGTAGCTCGAGGCCCATCCTGAATTTGCCGTAATACTGAGAAAGGCCTCCGGTTGGGGGATCCTCTGCAAAGAGCGCCGTGATTGAGTGGCAATGGGCCAAGACACTAAAAACAACCGCCCACAGAGATGCGGTTTGGCTGGGCCATGCAGAGTTCATGGCAGAGTTCATGGCCGATTTCATTTTTCATTTATTAGAGTGGTATTCTGAGCGTTAAAATGCTGACTTGAAATTAATCGGAGTGCCTTTTGTTGCAACCCAAACATGACCTTTCGTGCCTTGGGACCCCGCTCGTGGTCATAGCCGAACAGGTGCAACGTGCCGTGGATGGCGAGCTCGGCCATTTCAAATTCCACGGGAATGTTCTTGGAACGGGCCTGGGATTTGGCCCTCGACCAGCAGATTAAGATATCACCAATATGATAACTAAACGATTTCAGATGCGGGACGAATTGAGGAAACGCCAGGACGTCCGTGATTTTATCTTTTCTGAGGTGCAGGCGGTTGAGCCGCCGGATGGTCGGCGCAGTGACGACGTTGAGATCGATGGTGTAAACGTCACGTTTGCCTGGCGCACCCAGGCTTTTTTTCGGTAAGCACGAAGCGGCCGTCTCGATAGCCAGACGCAATAACGGTTTCAGTTTTTTCGGGCTCGTACCCGGTAACCGGATAGTGGCTTGAATCCTGTTTTTCATTCGGGTTTCGTCACAGATGTTGAGGTCATTGATAGGGCCGCCTGCTGACCTGGATACTCAATTCTGTGATGGTAGAGAGACAGCAACGTTCGGCTTATCGCCTCTTCGATGATGAGGAGATGGGACGTGAAGAGGTCGCATTCGTCGAATTGGCGCTCTAGGTATCTTTTTTCAATAATTTGGTGAACCATCAATTGAATCTTGGCGGCAGTCGGGTCGATGATACTTCGAGTTGCCGCTTCACAGGCATCGCAAATCATGACGATTGCGGCCTCTTTGGTTTGGGGCTTCGGGCCGGGATAACGAAATTGACCCTCTTCGACCAGTTCAATGGTTGGGTTTTGCGATTTTTTCGCCTTGTTGAAAAAATAATTTACTACGGTGGTCCCGTGGTGCTCCTCGATGATGTTGGTGATGAGATCTCCCAGGTTGTACTCTCTGGCCATTCGACTGCCGTCTTTAACGTGAGAAAAGAGGATCTTAGCGCTCATCGACGGTACCAGTGAATCGTGCGGGTTGTGATTCGGGGATTGGTTTTCTATAAAATAGAGAGGCTTATTCATCTTGCCGATATCGTGATAATAGGCCGACACGCGAGCGAGAAGCGCATTCGCACCGACTTTGTCAGCTGCGATTTCAGCCAAACTCCCGACGATAACCGAGTGGTGATAGGTTCCCGGAGATTTGAGCATGAGCGCGTGTAGCAGTGGGTGATTGAAATTAGCGAGCTCCATCAGTTTGAGAGAGGTCGTATAGCCGAATAGGGCCTCCAGAGGCGGGATCAGGCTCGAGGTGAGCGCTGCCGATAGAATCCCCGATAGGATGGGGTAACCGATCATCAGCCCCAAGTCGGTCGACGTGAGATCTGCGGAGAACCCATAGTCTCCGATTATCGATCCAAACGATAACAAAGATCCCACGCAAGCACTCCAGAGGCCGCACTTATACAGATCATTTCTTTCTCTGCAGGAGCGGATGGCGTGAATGGCAGACCACGAGGTCAAGAGAACGAACAGTCCATACATGAGACTGCGATCCATGCGATACCCGAGACAAACAGCGACCAAAAGCGAAAAAAGATGGGCCGCCTCTTTGCCCAGCATCAGGTGCGTAATGATGGCGCCGGTTGCAACCGGAAAGAGATAAATCGGATCGGCGAAGGTAGATAGCCCCCGCAACTGCTCAAGGAGCGGTTGCAACAGGCGGCACGACCCCAATTGAAGCAGCAATATCAAAGCAAAAAAGGCGGAGTCCTTAAAGCCCGCATTCCAAAGACTCGCGCTCGAGAGCTCGATTCTCAGCGTTACCACGATGGTGAGAATCATAATCAGAGCGGTGACTAAAGTGCGCGGTAGTGAGGATCGAGTACGTTTTTCCAGTTCGGTGAGTATTTCGGCCAAATTCTCCGTAACCTGCTCGCCCTGCTTGACGATTACCTGCCCCTTTTTGAAGGCCACCTGAGTTCGCCGGGCATTGGAAATGGCTTCCGAGAATCGCTTTTGAGTCGCCGGCTGGTTGAATATCAGATTGACCGGAATGAGCGGGCTCATGATGTCCACCAGCACCGGTGCCCCTTCGATCTGAAGAGCCTTGGCCGAACGGGCAATCTGGCTGATAAAATCCTGCGCCTGTTCGAGACTCCAGATCCGTGAAATATCATTCACTACCACTTCCCGCGACGACTGATTGGTGAGGCGAACATAAATGCCGGTGTTGTAGTACAGGGGGAAAATATTCGAGGGGCTGATTATGCGACGAGAGAGATGCTCCCCCAAACGGACGAAACTCCGCTCGATTGCTTGGCTAAATCGATTCCGGTGCAAAAAGGCGAACTCTCTGCCCGAGTGGCGACTGCCGGTGAGCTGGTAGAGGCGTTCCGCAACCAGTTGGGGTGAGGGCATTAATTTGCCGGCTGTTCCCGTCTTGGCCCCCCTTTCCGATGGTACTTTTCGTGAGTAGAACTCCTCGCGGATGGTTTTAAATGCTTTTTCCCAGCGCGCCAGCCAAAGCGTTATCACCTCGTCGTCGTAATCGAAAACCGGTGGGATTCTTCGAATCAGCTCTTCGCGCGCCAGTTGCCCGCGATTGAGTCGAATCGTCGCGGTTACGGGCGATACGATATCCTCCGAAGCGACATCGCCGGTAACCCAATTGGACTTAAAACTTCCCGGGGACTCGCGAATGATAAGGGTGACGAGAATAGCCAACACCAGGTGAAACCCGAAACGGCTCAGTCGTTTGTAGACACCGGCGCGCGAGGTCAAGCCCTCGCCTTTGAAAAGCGTATTCCACCGATCGAGAAGACCGCGGAGCTGCTGGATTCGGTTGCGAAGACGTCTGAGCAAATGCGAGCCCTTCCTTGGCGAACAAATAACGTGAGCCTGCAAACCACGTAAGGTTGCAAATCACGTGAGACTGCTAAATGTCGTATCGGTATTTCCGCCGCATTGCTGAAGGTGTTGGATTGTCAGCGGATTGTCAGTGTTGGGTTGTCAGTATCGGGGATGACACGAAGAATCAATACATTGACCCACAACGTCAAAGCTGTTTAGCGATCTAAGAAATACTCAAGCATGCCGAAACAAACTCTTTAAAATCCGAAAGGTGGTTCTGGATGATTCCAGCTATGGAGGCGCCACTCTCTCGGGCAGTTTTCTGAGAACCGTTCCTTTTTGTTTTGAGTGGGTCCGTTAAACCCGACTATCCGTGATGAAACACGCGCTTAACGCGCAGCCCCTCACTTGATGGTATCCTTGTG
>CAZRVZ010000222.1:0-16828 GCA_964603655.1 uncultured Pseudobdellovibrionaceae bacterium
TGTACCTGACATTGCGATCGGAACCCGACGAGCGGGTCCAAACTGAACTAGCGGGAGTCATGAAGCGAATCGGCCTCCCCATTCATGGAGAATCAAATGGCTGACATTCAGGGATTGAACCACTTTGCCGAGTTTTTTTGCGACGTGAACGAGATGTTTGTAATCATTGGCGGTGTTGCCAGCACAGTTCTCATGAGGGAGGCGGGTCAGGAGTTTCGCCCGACCAAAGATATCGATCTCGTGATCATTGCTAATCCATCGCAGCCGTTCACGACTAAACTAAAACGATACATTGAGGAAGCAGGCTATGAAATTCAGGAGAAGGCTGACGGTGTACCAGCCTTTTACCGTTTCCGTAAGCCCAAGAATACGAACTATCCAGCACAGATTGAAGTTTTTTCGAAAAATATGGAACAACTAAAGCTGGCTGACAAGCAGCATGTCATCCCAGTAAAGATGGACCCAGGAGCCGGAAGACTGTCAGCCATCCTACTGGAAGAGGAATATTTTCAACTTATTAAAAACAACCGCAAGCTCATCGGAAAACACTCGGTGGCAACGGAGGCCGCCGTTATCCCCCTGAAAGCCCGTGCCTACAATGATATCAAAGACCGTGGGGAAAACGACAGCGAGGCAAAGAAACATAGAAACGATATTATGAAACTCGTGCTCAACCTTGAGGAAGGGAAAACTGCTGCACTCACTGGATTGCCGAAAAAACATATGGAACGGTGTATAGCCGATTTGTCTGGTCTTTCTGTTGGAGATTTTAAAAACGTGATGAAGGGATATGCCGCCAAAAACGTGGGTGAGGTGATCGAAATTCTTCGGGGCTACTTTTTGTGATTCAGTGCAAGTAATTTAGCGGGGAAATTATTTTGAGTAACAAAGGAGACCCATAACATGGGCAAATTATTTAATTGGATAGGGAGTCTAATCGCGATTGCGTGTTTGATGGAACTTGCCTCAAACCCGAAACAGGTCCTTCGGGATATTCAAGCAGGACCTATGCCTAACTTGGCTGCATTCAATGACAGCCTGGAACATCCACATGGAAAAATGTTTCCCGAAGTTACGTAGAGTTCACAATAAAAAGAGTTTTGGTCTCGGATTTTAAGCCTTGGCCCGGAATCAACCTCTTTCCTAGAGTGTCAATTTCTTAGGCAGTTCGGCTGTCTAAGCAGTTGGCAAAATTAACTCACTACAACGCTGATTAAGGAACGCGGGATAGAAAATGTGAATCTCCTTGTAGGGGGATAAGAAGGATGAACGGGTATTTTTCCAAGTCTGGCGAGGATCCGTAATAAAAGTTATACGACCATACTAATAATACCAACAGACCCAAAAACACCACCCCGACACTTCGCAGTTGCCATCAGTAAAAATCCCGTCAAACTGAGTCCCCTATGGCTTGGGCGCGGCTCGACGATCCTAAAAACCTCTTGAATCTGCCCAATCTGCTCACGCTATTTCGGATCGCGCTCATTCCTCTGATGGCCATATGCCTGGCCTATGACGGAGACCAACCCCCATTTGAGAAGGATTGGATGTTTCGGTTTTCGCCGGGCAGGGTGGCCGCATTTATCACATTGGTAGCTGGCATCACCGATTTGCTCGATGGTTACTACGCCCGAAAATGGAAAGTCGAGACTCTGCTGGGTAAGTTTCTGGATCCGGTGGCCGATAAGCTCTTTTTGATGGTCGGCCTGGTGATGCTTCTGAAGCTGGAGCGGGTGTCGGAATGGCTCGTCATTTTGCTTTTGTCGCGGGAACTCTTGATCACCACACTTAGGGGGGTTGCAGCCGGGGAGAACATAATTATTGCGGCGGGTACCTCTGGAAAATTCAAACTCATCTTTCAGATGGTAGGGTTGGGCTTTCTTATGTGGTATGGGTCGGCCTTTGGGTTAGAGGCTCACCGAGTGGGTATTGTCATTCTATCCATTGCGCTTGGGATATCCCTCTTTTCGGGTTTTGATTATCTCAACTCCTTCTGGCGGGCTCTGTATCAGAAACGGAAATCCTCGCACTGAGGGCGTTTTGGCGTGTACCGGCCTTGTGCAGTATCAATTATCCTTAAATAACCGACTGTTTAGCGGACGCCGTCTCTTTTGCTAGAAATCTGTACAGATCGTTGACTCATTGCCGGGTGTGCAAGGTTTATACAGAAATGGAGTTAAATTGAATTTCAACAGACATTATTGGCGTTTACGTTTCCTGGCCCGTTAAAAAGTAATGTGGCACGGTGGTTGCTTAATAGTTTTAGAAGAGTCTTACGTCCTGCGTCTGGGTGAGGAAGAAGAAATGAAGCGAATTATATTGCCGGTGATCGTGGTTTTGTGCGTTTCATGCGCGAAGTTGCAGCTCCCGTTTAACAGTAAAGTTGGGTCCGACAATCCGCCATCGGGTGACGATCATTCCGGGCAAAATGATGATGGGTCTTCGAGTGATGATAGTAAAAATAAATCTGGCGATAATACCAATCTGCCCGGCGTGGCCGCAGTGAAGTTTACGTTTGTATCGGGACTTGCAATGAACGCTCCTTACAATACAAAGGAGAACCCCATCGTTGTGAAGGTTGGACAATCTATCGAATTCACCAACAACACGGGGAGTACCGTCAGGATTCACTGCAATAATCCGGGCCGGACCGGCCCGATGAAACATTGGGAGCCGAACCTGACCGACGTGGATTATCCGAGCTTGGCGACCTCCCAAATCCGAAGCTACAAGATTTTCGGTGAGTTACACGATCCAGCGAGCATGGAAGATAGCCGTTGTTATAATCACGATCCCGCACGCAACAACCCCCTCTATATCAAGGTGATTCCGTAACACCCGCGCCCCACCGCGCGCTTACTGCTCTATCATTGGTAGCCCTACGGCGCTCGTCGTGGCAGCGAGGCTGCGCTTGGTCTCAGAAAGAGCGGCCGCAATCTCTCTGTCATCATGGGTCTCGGCAAATTCGGAGAGGATAGAGGCGGCGGCGCCCGGCTTTTGTTCAATATCTATGAGAAAGTAGCCGATACTGAGTCTCGCATAGGGGTCGCTTTTGAATCGCTTAGCGGCTGATAAGAGCATTTCTCTCGCGGCCTCGAACTCCCGATTTTGCAAGAGCGCCACCCCATGACCGACGGCCCTCGTTGCGTCGGTCACGGAATCACCAGCGCGTTCGAAGTGTTTCTTGGCCTCGAACCCATTTCTAAATTTCAGCGCCACAGCACCGAGATTGAGCGACGCCTCTTTCGAATTAGAGTGTCCAATTGCCTCATTCCAGTACTCCTCTGCAATGGCTGGCTTGTTTTCCATCCAGGCAACCACTCCGAGATTATTCAGTGACTGGGCAGGTGAACCATGAACTCCGGTGTCGGTGCGGGACATGAGCGATAGCCATGTCACCTTGGCCGCCGTCAGGTTTCCCTGGTCGAGGTACGAGAGCGCGAGCAGATTGTGGAGTGCCGCATTTTGCGGGTCGCTTTGGATGCTCTTTAAGATGTGCGGTGTCGCCTTTTGCGGGTTTAGACACCGGAAGATGTTCAAAAAGGCGAAACTAGCCATCTCGCCGTCTCCGGGTTTGAGCTCACCCGCGAGTTTCGTAAGGATGTTCTTTCGGTCATCAGCCAGAGAACGGTAATCGATGAGTCTGGGCCCCAGGCCACCTACTTGAGAGGCCATTTCCAACTCGGGCAAGCGACTGATTGTGCGCTCGACTACCGGTACCAAGAAAAGGGCACTGGAGTAAAAGGGATAGTTAAATACCTTGAATTCCCCAATGGGAATCCGGCTCTCGGCTTGCGGAGCGACTGCGACCGTGAGCGGTGGGAGATAGTAGGATCGGCCGGCAACGTAGTTTTGCGGATCAAGCTCTGAAGCCAAATCGTAGCAACGCGTAACCCAGACCGAGAGAAGATTAAACTCCTGAGATTTTTCAAGGCATGTCTTCGACAAGAGGAGCGCCTTTTCTTTAAAAGGTGAAATCAGTTCCCGGTTCAGCTCGGCCCGGTAGATATCGAGCTCTTCACGGGATAACTCAGGCGGAACAGGTGCCTGGGATACCTCAAGCGCCATCTGGTGATACGCATAGGCCGATCGGTAGAGTGAACCCAGTCCCCAGTCGCGCGATCCCAGCCGCACAATCTCGGTATACTGAGTATCCACCGATTTGAGTAGGACAAGTTTTTGTTTCAGTCGCCCACTGAGATTCCGCAGGTCCAGGTGAAGCCCGTGGAACTGAGAGTCGGCGGTGCTAGTTTCCCAGAATGCGAGTCGCGCTAGACTGTCGACACCGCTCGGCGATTTGAGCAGATCCTTACGATAAAGCTTAGCCGCCCTTGAAATTTCGCCGTGCAAGGTTTTATTTAATTTACCGCGACTGAGTTGAATATCGGCTATTTTAAAGGAAAGCGACAGGTACTCAGCCGCGCTGATATTCTTTTTTGCCCGCTCGTTTAGATAGAACTGTGTCTGTTTCGTCGTGAGCCCTTGAGACTCAAAAATATCCAGAAGATCCATTACGACCGTTTTGTTATCTGGGTATCGTTTTCGAAACTCGACCAGCAGACTTTCGGCCTGGCGGTGGTGAGCCGATCCCCAGTAGTAGAGCGCCGCCAGGCGCCACGCACTTTGCGCTTGAGGGTGTTCTGGAAATTCGCGCACGAATTGCTCATAATAGAGAGCGCTTTTGTCGAGGAGCGCCACCGACTCATAACCCATTGCCACCCCTAGTAGAGCCTTCTCCCTGAGCTCACTCCTGGGAAACCGCCTCAGAAAATGTTCATGGGCCTCTAGTCCGCTTAAAACGAGATTGGCCTTAGAAAAGTTAATTCCTGCATTAAATAAAGCCTTCTCAAACAGACTGTCATCTTGGCTCCCGTAGGCCTTGGTGTACTCAATATACTCCTCTGCGGCCCGTTTGAACTCGCCGGCGATCTCCATCTGTGAAATGCGCTTGAGCTCTGTCTGTCTGAGAACGCTTGCCACATCGGCCTTAAAGATGGGTCGGCTAAGATCCCGATTCTGCAGGAGCTGTTTACAGACGGTGATTAGGCCCTTGTAATCGCCCTGTTGATTCAAAATATCTAAGACCAGATAGGCGGCACCCTGGGCCGTTTCGTGTTTCGGAAAACGCTGGATCAGATTCCAAAACCCCTGGTGAGCGTCGGCAAAAGCGCGGTGTGAGTACCTGAGGTAGGATTGCGCATAAAGCACATCGGGAATGTCTTTTTGGTCCCCAAAATTATGGATGTATTCGTTTCCTACTTTTAAGAATCTAGCTTCAGTTTCAGAGAAGGGCAGGATCTTTCCATCGCCGACCTTTAGGGTTTTTTTGGTTTTGGAACTGATTTGGGCCAGTCCTTGGTCCTTGCGGACATTGTTGACGAGGTGATCGAGGGCGGCGAGCGAGTACCGAATGGCGTCGATTCTGAGGGGACCCGCCGATTTGTCTTCGTAAATGAGGTAGTACTCGCTTGCGGCCTGACTGAGATCATTCTGCCTAAAAAGTATCTCGGCCATATAAAACCTGATTTTGGGAGCGTGGGCGGTATTTGGAAAATATTCTAGGTACTTGGAATAGAGCGATTTCGCAGCGTCATACAGGGTTGTGTTTTTTGTTTTTTGGCCCTCGGCGTGAAAGGATAGTGCGTACTTTCGTGCCGTCTCCTCAAATCGCATCTTGAACTCGGCGATATTCCTCGGATCGTTTGAATTGATGTCGTACCAGGTGGACCCCTGCGAATAGAGCGGGAATCGGGAAAATAGTCTGTCCACCGAATCGGCAGTCTTATTTGAGGATCGCAATGCCTCGACAATCCCGATTTCATAGCTCGGGTTTGTTTTCCAATTTGGGTCCATCTCCAGAAGGTGGCTGTAGATCCTGATGGATTCGGTATAGGCACCTTGTTCGAGTAAGAGACCAGCCATTACCTCGAGACCCTGCCGTTTGGGACTAACGTCTTGGTTGGCATAAAAGGCGATCGCCTCATCGATGTTACGAGACTCGACGAAGGGGAGGGCGATATCACGAATGGCCTCCTGGCGAACGCGAATGGTGCTTTCCTTATTATCGATGCGGGCCACCCACTTGAAGTGATTGATTGCCGGTAAAAACTGGCTGTTGTTGTAGAGACACCATGCCTTTTTGTACACCGCGTAGGGAAGGAGGCGCTTATTTTTGGTTTGAATAATTTTGTCAAAATAGTCGAGTGCCTTGGAAAAATTATTCAGATCGAAATAATAATCACCGAGTTGGATGAACGCATCACCCGCATAGCGAGATTTCATTAAGGATAGTTTTTGAAAATAGTGCATGGCAGAGTCCATTTTGCCCTTGTCTACGGATGCCAGGGCTAATGAATAAAGCATCTCATCCGATTTGGGATGGTCGGGGTATTTGGACAGGAGCGCCTTATAGATGGAAAGCGCCTTGTCGAGTGAGGCGCGAGAGGTCAAAGTAGCGGCTTTTTGGCCAGCTTCGTCCGCTCCGCCGGCTCCGCTGGCTCCGCCGGCTCCGATCGACGCTGCGGTCAGGGCCCGATAGTCTTCCAGGTACAGCGATCCCAGCCTAAGCGACAGTTCCAGTTTTTGTTTTTCGGATCGTGCCTCTCTTAAAAAACGCTTGATGTCCTCAATTAGTCCTTTGCGCTTCTGGGCGAGTAGTCGTGTTTTTTCCTCGGTTAGGGATTCGCCATCGCTGTCATCGACAATGAGTTCACTACTTTTTTGAATGCGATAGTTTGTGCGAATGTTTTGCGCATAAGCGGCAAATCCGATGAGAGCTACGCAGATACAGAAGGACTGGTTCACCCGGTTAAATCGTTTCATGGTTCCCCCTTCACGCGACTGTCAGTAAGTCCTTCAGGCGTGCTTCATGTACACAACTCTGGATGCTATTTCTGGATTGACTCGAGATGCTGGTAAACTCGACGGCGAGTCCAACGCGTGAGGTCGCTTCGACTCGTACGATTCTTCCCATGGCCTGCACAGGGATGGCCAGTCCACGTGCTTTGATGGTGACTCTGACCGGCGTGCCGGCGGAAAGCCCGGTGATATCTTTGAGAAACACCCCGCCGGCGCTCAAGTTTCCAATGGCCGCCTCACGCAGTGTTAAATCGTCGTGAATGAACACGCGACCCGGGACCTCTGCTCGCTTAAAAACCTGGAGTCTGGAATGTTTTTCTAAGCTCACCACTCACCTCCAAATCAAAGTGACTTCGTAGCTGTTTCCCACGCTGTGCTGGCAATTAAGCAAATCTCATGTAGAGCCAGGCTTTAACCTTTTCTTCACCGTTCCATCTTAACCATTTGCTCAGGCGCAATCAAAAAAGGCCCCTAGGGCAAAACACCTCTAAAAGGTAATGATTACAATAAGTAAGATTGTGACGACTGTGGTGCGGATAACTCAACATTGCCGGATTTAAGTGGCGCCGCGCGTAGTTAGTTCAGCGGTTACCGGGGTGTAAACCCACGTTTTACATTGCAACGTGTTTGGCTGGTTTAAGATAAAAATCATGAAAGGACATTTTAAACGCATCTGCTTCACACTGGCATGTCGGGCCCACGGGCAATTCGTGGCGGGTAGTGTCGCCGTTTGCCTGATGGCTCTTTTTTCCGGCCTAGTTGGCTGCAAGGAAACGTCGCGTTTTTATACCAATAACTATCGGGCCGATGTCCATTATCAACTCTATCAGCTAAACGAAGTTGATTTCTTATGGTGTCTGGATAACTCGGGCAGTATGAGCTCTCGCCGCAGCTTCATCCGTGACAACATTCAAAAGTTTTTACACATCCTGGAGACGCGAAAAGCGGTGGACTATCAGATGGCAGTGGTGACTTCCGATTTCTTTAACGATGGTGGGGCTCTGGTTGCAGGGGCTTCTGGAAAAACGGTGGTCAAGAGTACCGATCCGGATCCGATAGGGGATTTCGCGGCAATCATCGACAATATCAAGGGATCCCAAACCGATTTCTGGGAGCAGTGCCTGGAGAGCGTGTACCAGGGGCTATACCAGCACAAATCGGAATTCTCACGACCGGGAGTTCCGCTGAGTATCATCATTGTCTCCGATGAAGAGGACTGGTCCTGTAAAGATGACTGCTATGGCAAGCAGCCTGAAGATAACCCCCATTGGAAGGCGTGGCCTATCGAGCGGTATCAGAACTACCTCGCGAATGTAAAATCATCGGAGAGTACCGAACTCAATTTGTTTCCAATAGTCGGGATGGATTTGACCGAGTGCACCGTTGCCAGCCTAGGAAGCCGCTATATAAACGTCGCGAACTTCTTAGGGGGCATCAGTGCGAGCGGAAGCATCTGCAATTCAAAGTTTAAGGATTCCTATGAGGCAGTCGCCCGCGTTATCGCGGATCGCGGCGTGCGCTTTCCGCTGGACAGGCCGTCTGATGGAACAGGAATTAATGTCTTCGTGGACCGTGTGATCGTGCCGTATGGCGATGACGGCTGGGTATTTGAGGAGAGGACGAATTCCGTCCTCTTTCTCAGTCGAATACCAGCGTTGAATTCCGTCATCGAAATTACCTATTCCGAAAAATAACCGTGGAGGATGTCATGAAGACATTTCTGAATTCGATAGCCGTGGTGTCTGTGGGGTCTGCTGCCCTTCTGACGATGGGCGTTTTATCAATCGTGTCTTGTAACCAAAATAAGGCCACCTCAGTTTCCGAAGAGACTCTGGTACTAACGAACAGTGCCTTTTCCCCGGGGTCCAAGGCCCCTGGATTCTCCACCGAAGAACCGGGTTCAGAGCACGGGTTCATCCAGGGTCCGGGCGGGACTCAATCCGGTGACACGGGATCTATCAACGGCCCTTCGGGCACCGAGGCAGATTCCGCAGCGGTTACACCCCAATTGGAACCGTCCGCGGGAACAAGCGCCGTTTCTGGTTCGGTCCTTTCTTCTCCGGCCATTTCTACTCCAGATGACAGTCAGGCCGCGGGCCAGAGTGCTAATTCCAATGTGCCTGCAGGTGGCGCGGGTTCCTCCACTGCGGCTGCAAATGCCTCTGCCGTTACTAACGGTGGCGGTGGAGACGGCGGTGTGATCGCAGGTGGCGTGACTGCGGGAAATGACGGCGGGACACTGGGTGTGACGAGTGGTGCAGTAAACAGCGGGGCGCAGAGCGGCCAGCAGAGTGGGATGGCCAGCACTATAGGACCTACGGATCCAATTGTTGCCAGCACCTCGAGCGGTGGCTCTGGCAACGGTTCCTCAAGCGTTAGCACGAGTACAGCGAACTCTTCATCCGGTTCCCCGGACGGTGGAACACACCAAAGTGTCACAGGCCAATCTGGCGACAATGGTGGTTTCAACGGGGTATCGCAAAATGCCGGCGCAGCACCAGATAACGCGCCAGTGGTTATCGCGGTCTCTGGAACCTCCACAAATGCCAGCGCCACACCTGGTGTCGCTACAGGCGCCACCGCTTCGCAGGTGAATTCACCGTTTAGTTCGTCTACCAGTACATCCGATAATCCCACCCCGTCCTGGGCCTCAAGCGCTCAGTCGGTGGTGACGGCAATCCAGGGGATCATTGCTAGTCTTTCGACTTCCGGTGGATCTGCAAATGACGGTGGCGTTATCTTGAATCCCAATCAATCGGGCGGCGACACCGGTAACGCAGGGTCTGGTAGTTCAGGTGGCGGGTCGCCAGCAAATCCCGGTTCGATTGCAGTTGCAGTCGGAAATTCCAATACGAGCAGTTCGAGTAGTTCCGGCGCAAGCACATCAGCAACGCCTTCAGATGGCGGAACCATTGGCGGTGGTAATTCCGGCGGTAATGGAGGCGGTGGTAGCACCGGTGGTACGTCAGGTGGTGGTAACGGTCCTGGCGACCACGGCATCGACATTGAAATCGGTCGCGTGTGTTCGGCTCGTAGGAGTGCGATTGCCTACCCCAATTTCATCTTTTTCGAGGAGGCCAAAAACCCTCGTTTAACTTTGGAGTTGGTTAAATCATCGACGAGTTGTGGTTGTCAGTGCAGCTGTCTTTCATCGGTACCGCGTCATGCCTCGTCCACCGATTCCGTACTTGCCTCGATGGATTTGTCCGCTGTGAATTTACACGCGGGGCGTTTTAATACGGAGTTCGTTCTCAATGTCGCTGCCGTAAAAAAGGCCTATCCACTAAAGTGGCGTCGGTTTTACATAAAGGCGATGGTCTGCGACGATCGAAACCGTGACAATCGCTGCAGCGATGAAACTGGAGCACGCGTCCTGAGCGTCAATTCACCGTCATTCACACTCGACCTAATTCCTAAGAAACTTGCGATTGATGTGTGGAACGGGCGGAATCTGACGATCGCATCGGACCCCGAATCGTGCGAGAAGCAATATAGCCCTCTCGTGCTTGATCTGGCCGGCGATGGGTTTAGTCTGACCTCATCCGCAGACGGTGTCTCGTTTGATCTGGATGCGGCGGGGCGCGCGGTTTCTACGGCGTGGACAGCCGGTGCCGACGATGCGTTTCTTGTTTATGATCGCGATAAAAACGGGCGAATTGACGATGGAGGCGAACTTTTCGGCAGCGCCACGCTTCTTCAGACAGGAAAGCGCGCACTCAATGGTTTTGAAGCGCTCCGCGACCTGGATGCCAACCGAGACGAACTCTTCGATAGGAAAGACCACTCATTCCATGAGGTCAGATTATGGTTGGATAAAAACCATAACGGGATCTCCGAGCAGAGTGAACTCATGACGCTCGAACGCGCTAATGTGCGATCGATCTCCTTGAGCTACGTCAATATTTCCGAGGTGGATGCCCACGGCAACCAGACCCGTCAGCGTAGCACCTTCAAGCGCCGTGTTCGTGGCAAAGACTACACGCTGCAGATCATCGACGTGTGGTTCACGACGCTTACGAGCCACTAAATCTTTCTCACCCCCCCAAGACGCGGGGCCGCCTCCCTAAAAGGGGGCGGCCTCGAGTTGAAAAAAAACGGACCAACAAACGGACGATGAGTGGCAGGGCGTTCAAAGCGCTTAACAGACCACAACCCGAGAAGAAACTCGCGATTTTAGCGGGTTACAGGTGAATGGGGACCCATTCCCGATCGGTGACTAAGCATTAGCCACCAAAAACCGAGACACATCAACGACTTATAAAAAATAGGCCTGTCAATTCCCCAAACGTTTGACACCTCACCAAAAACTTGTCGCCTGCATAAGTGGTATTCGTTTTGCAGTGTTCTCCTAAAGTACCGTCTAGTTCTGCGCCCGAAATTTCTAATTTTGCCCAACGTGCGTGACAGGCTGAGGAGACAAATGAAAAACAAATTCGGAAATATCAACGTCTTGATCGTTGGCGGAATCATGGTAGCGGGTCTTGGCCTGGCCTTCTTAGCTCGCCAGCTGCCTCAATTACAGAGCGTAGAAAGACATTCCGATGAGCTGGTTCAGTACCAGGCCGTTGTGAGCTCTGCGGTGAGTTACGCCACCCACGCGGTGCGCGAGCGGTGGTGTCTGACGCCCAATTTTACCCAAGGAGGCTGCTCAACCGATCTGGCCGTCTGGCGGACCGATTCGCTCAATACTTCGCGCCTGCTCATCAGTGACAAACAAATCAGCGATCCGCGGTTTTTAGCCACCTTGAAATTGACGAGTTCCGCAGCGGCCGCGCTTCAGTTGGGGACCGTGGCGCGCCCCTTCAGCGTCATTGTGAAACTGAGGGAGATTAGCGCGAGACACCCCCTTTATATCGCGACACAGGCACTCAAAGATCAGCGGCTTTACGACTCTATCCAAATCGATATCGATAGAATTTCGAATCTTCACCTTCCCATGGGCGGCGATGAGATTTTCTTGAATGTGAAAGCGAGCCTCTTATCCTCCACGACACTCGCCAGAACGTACTGTGTCCAAAAAGTGTGCCCATCGGGAAAGAGCTCGTGCAAGGAGGAAGACAAAATTGACCGATTTACCCATTCACTCTTTTGTCGGGGGTCGAGACTTTACTCCGAGTCTGTCATTGGATTTTTTCCGCGCGAACTGGATGGTTTCGCATTGGTGGTGGCCAGGGACATGCGACTCGACAGGAGCGGATCGGGTCTTGTCGGTGATTTCCAAGTTCCGCCGCTGAGATCGAAAAGCGATTTGGCTCAGGGTAGCAATGGGTTGCTATTTACGAGTCCGGTTTTTGTGAACGGAAATCTGATCTTGCCCGCAAGCCTGGCGGTTGGAGGCTCCGGCGACTACAGCGCCACCACGTTCGGCGACAGGCTAATCCTGGGGGAGGGGAGTGTTCTTGAGGTTAGAAACGGAATACCTGCGCCGGTGGCACCCGCCACGAGTGGAGGTTTGAGCAGCCAGTTATATGCGCAGATGTCGGCTCAGTTTGGTGGAATTCTCCAGGGCGTGAATCGTGATGGCGTAGCCGATCGGGGTTTGCAATATCTCTTTAAAATCAATCCCGGTATCGTGCCCGACAGTGGACTCATGGCCCAATGTATCGAGCGAAACCGTGTTCAAACCGATTTGAGCTACACATCGCAGTCCCATTTGGGCATTAAGGCCACGGGTTCGGTGCAGCCGGTAAACGATGGTACTTTCACTTATCGATTGGCACTGAGCCGAAAGAACCGCTTCGTCGAACAATCGGTAACACCGGCCATCTTGAACTCGGCGAGCGGCCTAGTGGCAAAGATGACCCAAGCGGAAGGGATGATGCCGCTTGCAATCCTTGGTATCGATTTCCGATTCGCAAGCGGCACATCGACTCTCTCGGCAACGGTCTCTCGCGAATCTAAGATCGAAATAATCGTCAAAGATCCGGATGATTCCCGGGGACTCGCGGCGCTTTCCAGCCGACTCACCATTCAGATGGCTCGGGTGCGCATTGGGGGCAACATTCAGCCGGACCAGATCGACATGAGCATTTCGTTTAAGGATGGGGCCAACATGAAGACGGCGCCGAGAGTGACCGTGAAAGCCTATGAAGCGGGATCTGACGGTAGGGGAGGGCTCCGGAGCGTGCTGCCAATGGTCTCCAATGAAGCTCTTTTGGAATTTCGAAAAATTGGGACAGGGTCTTTGATCGCTCCTCCTTCTCACATTAATTCCCTAAATTTTGAAACGGCTAATCCAGTCGGCAGTGTCGCGATCGCTTCGGCGATCATGCCCAGTGGTATCGATGCCACCGCAATCGATCGCCAATGTGTCAGCGTCGTGTCCCAGGCTTCTGTTGATACCGATTTCGCGCCCTATGCCCGGTCCTCGTGGTTATTTCGGCCGATCGTGGCAAGTGACCGCTGGGAGTTCAATCTGGCGTCCTTCGATGCCGCGCCCCTCACTGACAAAAAGCAGCAGATTACTAACGCCCTGGAACAGCTCTTGGGAAATGGATCGGGGACAGTCGGTTATGTGGACGCCATCATTTCGATGGTGGCGAGCCGGACAGCCTCGAGCGTCGGGGATATCAACATTAGCTACAACGAGTCTATCTGTTACCTGCAGCAAACAAAGAGTCTGGCCCGCACTTTGATAATGAGCGGGAAGGAGTACCAGAAGGCGGGGCTCACCGAGATTATCCAAGTCGATAAAGTTTCAAAATGGCCCGTTTACACGATGATTAACGATTCCTCAACCGGTGCCATCGCTGGCGAATGCGTTATTGGGTCATCGGCCAATTTCGTAACCGGGTTTTATGTTTGCGATCGCCTGGTGATTGAGTCGCGACGTACCCCGCTTCGAATAATCGGGTCCTTTATAGTCGGATCGACTCTCATCGATAGCTCAGCGATTAAGGCCGGTATAACCTGGAGCAGTATTTTTAACCGCCAGGCGATTGCCGAACTCATGGAAGTGGGAAGACTCGGCGCCGGCGTTTCCTGCACTTCGAGCGCCGTCCCCGTGTGGCAGCCAGCAAGTGCGGAAGAGGAATCCCGCCGTAAATTGTGCAATCCGATGCTGCTCAGAACCGCTGAGCCGTTCCAGTGGACGACCGTGGATCCCGATTGCGCGCTTCTCAGTGGCGGAGCATCCACCATTTGTAAGCGCCTGATCAAACGTTACACCGTGAAGGTTATCTCGTCAGGGGGAAGTATCTGATGCGTGCTCGTACATCTCTGAAATCACCAGGGTTTTCACTCCTCGAGGTGTTGATTGGCCTTGGGCTTCTTGGGCTGGGGATTGTGGGTGTTCTGCGCTCGACTCACTTTTTAGCCAAGGGCACACGTCACTTAACGAGTATTTCGGCGCGGGATCGGGTCGTCACAAGTCTGGTGAGTGAGATCCAGTCAAACCCAAAGATGTACCAGATTACCCCCGAGGCGGCCCAAGCGGTGGACGGTGCGGGTAGGCTCATCACCGAGCTCAAACTGAGCGTACTACCGCTGGCCTGGTCGAATTCGTTTTTTGGCGATGTGTCTGCGTGTCCAAAATGCCCGGGACGGCTGGGTTACGTGATTCAGCCGGTGCTCGGAGTGCCAGGGCTTTTTCAGATTTCAATACGAGTCAAAAGCAGTGAAATATTTGCCGGTAAGGACGGCGTGGGAGCGACAAGAAACTATCGTTTTCTGACGTCTCTGAATTAGCCATGAAAAAAAGGTGTAACAATACAGGTCTATCGCTACTGGAACTCGTGATCGGAACTTTGCTCGCGGGCATGTTGTCGTTCGTCATGATGAGTTTTGGGCGGATGACCTATAAGACCCAATCGGTGCTGGAGGAACAACTCTCGGCGATTGAAGACGACGCTTTGAACTATCGGATCATGCACGACGATCTGAGTCGGGCCGGCGCCTCGTTCGACGTGCTAACGAGAACCGGCGAAAACGGAAACTTTTTCGATATGTCCACTGGTGGCAGTTGCACCGTTTGCACGAGGCGGGTGACGCTAGTCTCAGCTCCGGGAACATCCGATACTAATGCCATCCATTTTTTAATCGATGAGCTAAAAATCACCGCCGGTGTCTCTTCCATTAATCCGCTCGCATATTATGACTCCGTTTCCGGAACTGCGACTGGAGCGTTACAAATCAATTACTCGAAGTTAGAGGTGGGCCTGAAGGACTTGCGTCCGGGGCAAGATCTCTCCAGGGATGGAAGGCTACTGATGTTTTATTCTCCAGAGAGAGTCCTTAGTAGTTTTAGCGGGAGTCAAAAGATGATGTCATTCCTCACTGTGGCTCGAAAGTCCGGCTCCTGGACCCTCTCCCCGCCGGCAGTGGTAGGGAGACAGCTCATCCCATCTACCGGGGTGGAGATGACAAACGTGGATATGTTTTTTCGTAATATGCCTGGAATTGGCGGAAACGGTTTCCTCGCCATGGTAAAGCCGATGAAACTCGTTCGTTATCAGATTTCGCCGAGCTTCCACAAAGGGTTTGCGACCAGTCGTCTGATTCGCTCGGAGTATAACGGCTCGCTCGGACAGTTTCCTAATTGCGCGAGTACTGTGCTAGCAACCGGTTGTTTGGTGATCGGCAAGCACGTGAAGAGTTTGGAATTTCTGCGAAATGAAACAGCGTCGCCCGTTATCGATTATCGCCTGAGCGTCGAGCGCTTTGAGTTTGATACCAAGGAGTCCTTATGAAACTGAAACTCACTATGGCTTTATGTTTAGGTGGCGGCATTGCCCTTGCCGGACAGTCCAACGGTGGCACAAAAACCGGTGACCAGAAGGACTCCAATAGGGAAGGGCGCAAGATCTCCCAATCGAGTTCTGTTTTTGTGAAAGCAAAAGCCTCTCCCCGGCGGCTGGATGATTTTAGTGACATCATCATCAATTCGCCACGAACGATTCAATCGGCACCGGATAGGCCCTTGTTGGATGACGATCAGCTTAAGGTTCAGGTGAATTTGAGCTGCTACGGCACCAACCTGAGAAGTGTTGGGCACCCGATGGATGGATGCGCAACGATTCACATGGATCTGAATATCAAAGAGGTGGGAAGGTCTATTACTTTCAATATTCCGGCGCAGATGATTCGAGCCTCCGGGGGAACCGCGCAGCGGGGTTGTTCGCCCAATTCAGGTAATGGTGGACGGGTTGACGTGGACGCCGCCTCTAGAGATATCGTGCCGCAAATTTCCATGAACGAGCAGTCGAAGTTGCTCACGGCACAGGTCTTAAAGCCGCGATCCTGGATGGTTTTTAAAAGAAACGGTTCGTTTTCGGGGGGCAGACCGTCCACGAATGTGTCGAGCATTAGAATCCGTCAGACATTGGCTGCGGGCGATAACGGCAGCGGGTCCGGTTCTGGCAGCAACGGTGATGTCACATCTACCGTGACCCACCAGGTCTCGGCCGATGGCAAACTCGTCATCGTTACTGCGTCGATCCCCGGAGAGGCTGGCCATTGTGGTGGTTACGTGTCGCCACTAATGGTGTTCTTTGACGGTGAACGGCCGAGCTTTACTGGAAATACAGGGTTTCCGCTCTACCCGGGGTCTCGGAGTTATTGGGTGGAACCGCGCGCGCCCGGCCACTTCCTAGCCTTGGACAGAGATGGAAATGGAAAAATCGAGAACGCAAACGAGCTATTCGGAAACATCCGCGAAAATAACGGATTTGCCGAACTCTCTAAACTCGATTCCAATCATGACGGCAAAATTTCAAGGGCGGACGCAGCTTGGGGCCGACTCGTGCTCTGGCACGACGCCGACGGAGACGGCCAGTCTCAGCGGACGGAGCTCAAAAAGCTCAGTGGGCTGCACGTCACGCAACTGTCTTTGAACTATCGCAGCGACCGTATCATGGACTTCGGCCACCGAGCCCGTATTCACGAAACGGCTGAAATGAGATTCGTCGATTCCGCGGGCCGGACCCGGCGCGCGGAGATAGCCGATGTGTGGTTCGGCGAGGCAGCGTTGCAG
>CAZRVZ010000223.1:0-23752 GCA_964603655.1 uncultured Pseudobdellovibrionaceae bacterium
AAATCGGGGCGGCGGGAATTGAACCCACGACCTCTTGCACCCCAAGCAAGCGCGCTAAACCCCTGCGCCACGCCCCGAGATAAAGAATCCTAAAGGGTTTTAGATAGTTGCATTGGGGCTAATTTGTTGTCAATTGGCGTCTGTCTGTATCTGAAGAGATGTCGCGGGCTGCGATTGTCCGCTCGTCCTGTGTGTCGACGCTTTTTAGCCAGGTGGGGTTGGGGCAGTCTATCAGTTGGCAATCGGCTTGGCGGAGGAGTTGCCTTGGGCCGGTCGTGGAATCGTGAATCTTGCTTATTGTGGCGCGAGCGAATTGGGGCTCCCAAATGGACGGCATGGGACTTGGCGACTTTGTTTCTGGCGATAGATAACAGGTTGCATCTTTTAGGGGATAGCGGTGTCGGATTAAGTGATATATCGCGCTACTTTCGCAATAGGGCATGTCACATGCCATGATTAACCACGCAACCGTCGAATCAAAATGGAACGCCGATAAAATGCCCCGCAGGGGTCCCGCTCCAATTTGTTGATCCAAAATAGAACCTGTTTTCAAATAACCAGCGCAATTCGCCAACTGTTCGGGGCGGCCAGAAATGAAAACGTGGTCGCAAAAGGGTTTGATCAGATTAGCATTGTAATCGTGTTGGGCGACGCCATGGTAATTCAACATGGACTTATCACGTCCCATGCGTTCACTCATTCCCCCGATTAGAACCAGTCCGAATAAGGTTGGTGCGGAGCTAAGAGCTTTTCGTTGTTGCACTTGTCACCGAAGGGGTTATGCGAATCACGACGGATTTGGAGGCTGGCGTGAAACTTCTATCAGCAAAGGAGTCAATGGGCACAAGGGGGTTGGTTTCGGGAAAGTAGGTGGCGACGCAACCATGAGGAATGGGGTAGGGGATTATCCGAAATCCATGAACCTGTCTTGCTGTGCCTTGAAAGCGGCTGCACAGATCGACCCGTTGCCCGTCCTTGAGTCCTTGACTAACAATATCCGTCGGATTCATCAGGACTACGTCGCGCCCACCGAAAATCCCACGGTAACGATCGTCTAATGCGTAGACTGTCGTATTGAATTGATCGTGAGACCGCACCGTCATCATCAGAAACTCGTCTTGCTGTAATTTCCATTGCGGGAGGGGATGAACAAAAAAGTGTGCTTTCCCCGTGGGTGTAGGAAATTTCTGTTGGTCGCGGACAGGGTGGGGCAGGACAAAGCCACCGGCCGTTCGGATTCTTTTGTTAAAGTTGTCAAATCCTGGAACGACCCGCTCGATGTGATCGCGAATGCGATCATAATTATCTTCCAGCTCGCTCCACTTAACCTTGCAGTCATCGTTTAAAGTGGCTTCGGCAAGCCGACAGACGATAGACGTCTCGCTGAGCAGGTGCCGCGATGCCGGGGGGAAAACACCGCGGGACGCGTGGACGACTCCCATGGAATCCTCGACGCTCACAAATTGGTCGATGCCCGATTGGGAATCAATTTCAGTTCTTCCGAGGCATGGAAGAATAAAGGCCTGTTGGCCAGTCACAAGGTGGGAGCGATTGAGTTTTGTAGACACGTGGGCCGTGACACGGCACTGGCGAAGTCCGCGCTCGACTAACTCGGTATCAGGCGCAGCGCGCAGAAAATTCCCACCCAGGCCAAAGAATATTTTCGCTCTTCCCGTGGCCATGGCGGAAATGGACTCTATTACGTTCATTCCCGGTTCACTGGGTGGCAAAAAATGAAACTCGGTTTCCAGTGCTCCCAGAAACCCAGAAGATGGGCGCTCAAGAATGCCCATTGTTCGATCTCCCTGAACATTGCTGTGCCCGCGAACCGGGCAGGCGCCTGCACCAGGTCGTCCGATGTTTCCGGTCAATAAGAGAAAATTGATTACCTCTTGAATATTGGCAACGGCGTTTTGGTGCTGTGTGAGCCCCATTGCCCAACAGCAGATGATGTTCGGTGAGCGCATCACAATGTGTGCGATATTCTCGAGAGACTTTTTAGACACTCCACTGGACGATTCAATCGCGTTCCACTGCTCGCTACGAATTGCGATAGAATATTCCTCAAATCCCACCGTTTTCTCGTCAATAAATTTCCGGTCGACAACGGTTCCGGGTTTTCTAAGCTCCTCTTCCAAAAGTGCCTTTGCGATCCCTTTAAACGCCGCGACATCACCGTTGATTCGAATTTGAAGAAAATCGGATGCTAGCGGAGTACCCGGTCCCAAGAGTCGCCAGAATTCCTGAGGGTGGTTAAACCGCTTGAGTCCGGTTTCAGCGAGCGGATTGATGCTGATGATACGGGCCCCCCTGCGAACCGCCGCCTGGAGTGTTGTCAGCATGCGCGGGTGATTCGTCCCCGGGTTTTGCCCGATAACGAAAATCAGATCGGCCTTTTGGAAATCGTCGAGACTGACCGTTCCTTTTCCGCTCCCGATCGACTCGGTGAGAGCGACCCCGCTACTTTCGTGGCATAGATTGGAACAGTCGGGCAGGTTATTGGTTCCGAAACAGCGCACAAGCAGCTGATACAGAAATGCAGCCTCGTTGCTCGTTCGGCCAGAGGTGTAAAAAACGGCTTCGTGGGGGCTTTCGAGGTGACCCAGTTCGACAGAAATCCTCTGGAACAGCTCGTTCCACGAAATGGGTTGGTAATGCGTTGCTTTTGCAGGAAGCCACAGCGGTTCGGTCAGGCGGCCCTGCTCCTCAAGCCAATGGTCAGTTTGCGTGCTGAGCTGGGCAATAGACCAACGAGAGAAAAAGTCATGACCGATCTGTTTTTGAGTGGCCTCAAACGCAACTGCCTTGGCGCCGTTCTCACAGAATTCAGTGAGCGAGCGGTGTCCCTCGGGATCGGGCCAGGCGCAGCCCTGACAGTCAAATCCCCGTTTTTGATTAACGCTCCGAAGCGCCTTGAGAGTGCGCCACAACCCCATTTCCCGAAGCGAAACCCTGAAGGTCGATTGGATGGCCGCCCAGCCGCCGGCAACTTTCGGCGGGGTCCTCACTGTCAGATTGTCCAAGGGTTCCACGGCAGCTCCGCTAACAATGGGTGTTGGGGTTGGGATAATTATCCGTTTCATCCTCTGGCCAGACCGAGCGAGTTTCAAGGCACTGAAAATCTTTTTCCACGAGCAGTTTAAGCCGAGTCGAGTCATCAATTACTTGAGTGGCACTCAGGCTAACAGCTTGGGTAGTTGCCCATTCAACCAACATACGACTCGGGATGCGCACAACAATCTTTGTGGAGAAGTAACTCGCCGAGATGGAACTGGCCGCCCCGTCTGACTCTATCGAATAATTCAAGAAATTCCCGGGCCCGAAACAAACTGAGTCCCGTATGGTGCCAGACTGACACAGTTGTTTAACCTCGGATTGCTGGAGTCTGAGTCTGAGTGAGTTTCCGCGAATGCGCAATTTCATGTTTTGTATTTCCCATTTGCGATGCGCCACTTACCTGAATAGATATTGTATCTGTCTTGTCTGACGAACCCTAAAAGCGTCATTTGGAAACGAACCGCGAGATCGACAGCAAGCGACGACGGGGCCCCAACGGCGATAAGAGTTGAAATTCCGGCAATCAACGCCTTTTGAGTAAGTTCAAAGCTGGCGCGCCCACTGACGAATAGCAGGTGTCGGGCAGCAGGGAGACGCCCGGTGAGAAATTGCCGACCAATGATCTTGTCGACGGCGTTATGGCGCCCGACGTCCTCATGAATATCGACCAGCGCGCCGAATTCATTAAAAAGCGCTGCTGCGTGCAGACCCCCGGTCCGATCAAAAACTCGCTGTGCGCTCCGCGCCTTAGAGGCGAGCCCGTGAATTAACGAATCGGTCCACAGGGGTTCGTTTTCCTTAAAAGCAGTGCACTGGATTCTTTCGAGCGCATCCAGAGAGGCCTTACCGCAAATACCGCAACTGGAGGTGACGTAGAAATTACGATCCAGAAGATGCGGTGAAACTGACGTTCCCGGCTTCAGCTTGGCGCGAGCGATATTGTAACCCCCGTGACTCTTTATCTTTGGTCCGCACGGGCGAATCGATTCGAGTTCGCCACGATGTTTAATAATCCCCTCTGTGAATAGGAATCCTGCGGCCAGCTCCATGTCCTGGCCTGGAGTTCGCATGGTAATCGAAATGCTTCTTCCTTTTTGTTGTCCCGATTCCAGGAGACGGATTTCTAAAGGCTCCTCGATCGCGACCGCATCAATAGACAATTCCGCGAAATGAGCGCCCACCCGAGTAATCGGGAATTCTGTGAACTGCGACGAGTGAGTCATGTTTAAACTGACCGTAAATGGGGGTGTTGCCTACCAGTGCTTGGCTGTTTGGAGGATCAATTTGAGTTCAACGGCCATTTCCCTCAGCAGACCTAGAGGAAACGATGGTGAGAGAGGTGACTGGACGCTTGGCAATTTCTGGTGAGACAGCGCACGCTTAGCCCCCTTAATGCTGAATTTCTCAACGTGAAGTAGTTGCCGAATGCGACCCAGCATTTCGACGTCCCGGCGGGCATAGACCCGGTGGCCGGCCGAGGTTTTTACCGGGCGAACTCCCCTAAACTCGGACTCCCAGTAGCGCAGCACATACGGCTCCACTCCGACCAACTCCGAAACCTCACCGATGCGAAAGTATTTTTTCTCAGCCGGCAGCTCGGGGAGGTCAGCAACCGGTGGCGGGGACTCTGCGAGGTCCGATCCGTTTAGCGGTGTAATCGCGTGAATTGCGTGAAACGTAGCTTCATGGGGTGTTCCAGGGGAAAGAGAGGGCTCGAGCGGCGGCCCCAGTTCGGACTCCGACAGTTTTCTATCGCGGATTTCATCCAGAATGAATTTGATCGACAATTTTTCATGGGGTGATGGTGATTCGCAAGTCTCGTTGTCCATGGCTGCTCCTGTTGGGATGCGAGTGTGAATGGCTAAAAGTATATGCTTATCGTGAAGAAATGAGGAATGAAAAATTCTTTACTAGATAGTTTTTGGCGCGCCAAAAACTAATTACGAAGCTGTGCGTTGTGTTTTTCCGCCAGGGATTGAATGACCCGCTGAACCAGCGGACCCGTATCGGATTCCTGTAACGTGCGCTCAGTCGATCCAAAGAACAGACGAAGTCCGATACTGCGTTTTCCAAACGGAGCCTTGTCTCCTTCATAGACGTCAAACACCCGGGCGTTTTTGAGGAGCGACGGGGCGCTGGCGCGTATGGTTTCCACGAGCGCCGCAGACGGGATAGTCTTATCGACCCAAACCGCAATATCAAATTCGACGTTTGGAAATTTGGAGGGTGCCGAATAGTGGACCAGTCCTCGGGAATTTTTTTGCAGGATTTCCAAATCAATTTCAAACCCAACGATGTTCGAGGGAGCATCCAGTTCCTTGAGAGCGTGGGGGTGGATTTCCCCGAGAGTTCCCACGGCGTGAGCACCAATGAAAAGATCGCTGGAGCGGTTTGGATGAAACGCAGGGTGCGGAGCAGCCGGGGCGAATGTGACATCCGAGTTTGTTAGCCGTCCGATAAAAGTCTCGACCAAGCCCTTCACGGTGTAAAATGTGACCGCCTCAGGCACGCTAGACCAGCTATTCTCGCTGAGTGTGCCCGACAGAATTCCCGACGCCATCAGAGTTTCCTTTGCCCCGGTTTCACTCTGAGTAGTGGATTCATAAATATTTGCGACCTCGAAGAGGGCCTGGTTCGCGCGTTGCCGGTTTCGGTTAAACGAGTAAGTAGAGAGCAGAGAGGGAATCAGGCTCGTTCTGAGAGTCGCCAACTGGTCACTCAGAGGGTTCTTCAAGCTAAGGGGGTCGCCTCCGCGGCGTGCGTATTGGGACAGACTGGCTTCGGACACAAAGCTGTAATGGATGCATTCACGAAGGCCGAAACCAGAAAGCAGCTGCTTTGCTTTACGGGAAAGGCGGTAAGCCGATTCATTCAGCCGAGCAAATGCCGCATTCGATGTGGGCGTGTGCAGCGGAATCTTGGCGTAACCATAGAGCCTTGCGATCTCCTGGATCAAATCGATACTTTCTTTGAGATCCATTCTGTGTGACGGGATCTTCGTCAGAAGTATGTTGAGCGATTTTTTTGACGATTCAATTCCGATGTTCGAAAGCGTTTCGGCCGCCATATCTGCATTGAAATTAGGGATTCCCAGTATTCGCCTCACTTCGCGCATGTCGACCGCAATCGTTCTTTGGACAGCTCCGCCTTCGAGAGTGTCGATAGGGGGATGATAAACGTTGGCTGAGTAAGCATCTCGTATAAGAATCGCGGCACGCTCGCTTGCCAGTGCTACCGTATTGGGATCGACCCCCTTTTCAAATCGCCGGGACGACTCTGACAGAAGACCCAGTCGTTTAGCGGTGCGGCGAATCTGTGATGCGTTAAAAGTAGCCGCTTCCAAAAGGATGCTCGTCGTATCGGCCTCGACCTGTGTATTCATGCCACCCATAATTCCAGCCAGGGCAATCGGTCTGTCTCCGTCCTGAATCAAGATATCTCCCGGCTCCAGGCGCACAATCTCACCGGTGAGTAGCGTAAAATCCTGGACCGTCTGGCAGGCTGCGACTCGAACCGTTCCAGACTGAATACGCCGCAGGTCGAATGCGTGGAGTGGGGCACCATATTCCAACATGACGAAATTGGTGATATCGACAATGTTATTGATACATCTCAGGCCGACTGCCTTAAGCCTTGCACATATCCAGTCAGGGGCATCGAGTACCTTAAAACCATCGATCACGCGAGCGACGTAACGCGGGCACAGCGCCGGGTCGGGGACTTCAACGGTGACGATGGAGGATGTTCGGTGTGTAGTGCTCTTAAATTTTGCCTCTTTGAGCTCCCGGACATTTGTTCCGAGGAGTGGCGCAACCTCTCTGGCTATTCCCATGATGCTGAGCCAGTCCCCGCGGTTGGGGGTAACCTCAAACTCCATCACCGTGTCATCGGATTCTCGGCCAAGGAGTCGGCTTAAGGATTGTCCGAGCTGGCTGTGCTTGGGCAGTTGCAGAATTCCATCGGTGTCATCCGCAATGCCGAGCTCTTTTCCGGAGCACAGCATTCCCGTGGATTCGACGCCCCTTATGGTTGAAATTTTAATCTCTAGATTTCCGGGTAGCACGGCCCCCGGAAGTGCGACGGGAACGATGTCGCCGACAGCAATGTTTTTAGCCCCGCAGACTATTTGTCGTGACCCGCCCGAGACTTCGGTCGAAACCTGGGTAACGCTGAGGCGATCGGCATCGGGGTGTTTATCGACCTTATCAATACGACCGACAACCACCTGGTCCAGACCGGACGTCCCGGCCCGAGCAATGCGGGATACGCTCAGACCTCGCATCGTTAACTGTTCGGCGAGTGTTTTCGGATCGAGGACCGATTCGGTTTTCCCCAGGTAATCCTTGAGCCAGTTGAGCGAGATCAACATCTAAAATTGCTCCAGCATTCGGTGGTCATTCTCGAAAAACGATCTCAAATCATCCACGCCGTATTTCAGCATGGAAATGCGCTCGATTCCCATCCCAAAGGCAAAACCCGAAAAGCGATCGGGGTCGTAACCGACCGAGCGAAATACATTTGGGTGTACCATGCCGCACCCGCCAATTTCGAGCCAGCCCGAGGACCCACAAAGTCGACACTCGGCACGGTCTCCTTTGCAAAGAATGCAACGCATGTCGATTTCAGCCGAGGGTTCGGTAAATGGGAAAAAACTCGGGCGAAACCTAAGAGAGTTCGAACCAAACAATTGTTTCACCAGATAGTGAACGGTGCCCTTGAGATCAGCCAGCGAAACACTTTGATCGACGTAAAGCCCTTCCATCTGGTGAAACATCGGGGTGTGCGTCAAGTCGTAGTCGGATCGATAAACCTTTCCGACCGCCACTATCTGAAGTGGCGGCGTCTGATCTTTCATGGCCCTAATCTGGACTGGCGATGTGTGTGATCGCAGGAGAACGCCCGGTTTGAGGTAGAACGTGTCGGCGAGGTCGCGTGCGGGGTGATCGGCCGGAGTATTGAGCGCCTCAAAATTGTAAAATTCGGTTTCGACTTCAGGCCCGTGTGCGATGCTGTAGCCGATTCGGTTCATCGCATCGACCATTTCATCCAGAACCAATGTTACCGGGTGTAGGGATCCGACCGGTAGAGGAAATTGTCCGGGAAGTGTGACGTCTAACTTCGCCGAATGGGCGAGCTCGCGTTCCATCTCGAGTCGCCCCATATTTTTTTTTCGGGTCTCGACCTTTGTTTCGAAATCGGTCTTGAGTTGATTGAGCGACGCGCCCAGCTCTTTTCTTTGTGTGGGATCGGCGTCTTTTAACCGTTGCATGAGGGAGGTAATAACTCCCTTTTTTCCGAGATAGTAAACACGCAGCTTTTCCAGGGAATCGAGATCGGTCACGCGCTCGAGCTCTCCACCTACCTCAAGCTGAATGCGTTGGATGGTATCGATCATGCGGCTTGCGGCCGCGCCAGGGCCACAAGCTGAGTAAAGTGATCTGGATTTCGGACCGCGATTTCAGCCAGGATCTTCCGATCGAGTGCGATGTTTGCGGTCTTGAGTCCAGAAATAAACTTAGAATAGCTCAGATTGTGGAGCCTGCAGGCGGCGTTAATTCGAACTTGCCAAAGGTAACGCATTTCACGCTTAAAAACTCGGCGATCGCGAAAAGCATAACGATCGGCCCGATCCGTATATTCACGCGCTATCTTGACGGTTTTGCGAGCGCTTCCATAGAAACCCTCGGCTCTTTGTAATAATTTTTTCCGCTTATTCCTACCAGCGGGACCTCGTTTTACCCTCGGCATAAAATCCTCTACTACGCTAAAAGCAGCATGCGCTTGATTTGTCGGACGTTAGAGGGATCGGCGACGACGACTCTCCGAAGTCGAGAACCACGCTTGGCCGATTTGTGCTCTAAGATATGGTTATGAAATGCCTTTGAGCGACGAATCTTTCCAGAACCGGTAACGCGAAATCTCTTTTTCGCGCTAGAGTTGGTCTTCATTTTCGGCATGTCGCAAAATCCCTTCTTCAATCATCCAAAATTCTAGAACTACCATTAACACCGAATTGGTGTCTCAAGTCAATGAGTTGCTTCTTTCGATCAAGCGTCCTGAAAGGGTCATTTAGGCTCGGAGGCAGGGCTTGTGCCGGCTCCCGTGCTCTTTTTTACTCCCCCACCTGGCGCACCGCCTGGATTTGCGGGCGGTTTGGGTTTTTTTGCAACCTTGGCGTTCGGGGCAAAGATAAGTGACAGTATCTTTCCCTCCAGTCGGGGGTTTTGCTCCACTACCGCTCGTTGGCCCACCAGTTCAATCACCTGTTTTATTAGCGCGTGTCCCAACTCGGCGTGGGCTGCCTCTCGGCCGCGGAAACGAACGCTCGCCTTGACCTTGTTTCCCTCTTCGAGGAATCGCAGGATGTGTTTGACCTTAAAATCAATGTCATGGCTGTCTGTCTGGGGGCGAAATTGAATCTCCTTCAGAGTGACAATGACCTGGTTCTTTTTTGAGGCCTGAGCCTTCTTTTTCTGCTGGTATTTGTATTTTCCAAAATCCAGTATTTTGCAGACAGGTGGCGTTGAATTTGGCGACACCTCCGCCAGATCCAGCCCCAGCGCCTGCGCGTGTTCCAATGCCTTTCGAAGGTCCATGACACCGAGCTGTGCCCCATCTGCGCCGATGACTCTGACCTCTCGGGCGCGAATGCGGTGGTTGATGCGTACGGTTTCGTTTGAACTGCGGCCGTCTCTAGGACGGAATTCACGTGGATTAATGGTTATCTCCTCCGGCTACGAGTTTAGGTTTCAAAAATATCGAGAGCTGATCAAAGGTCATCGGATCCAGGTTTTCACCCGTGTGTTTTCGAAGTGTGACCGTCTCCGTTTCAACCTCTTTGTTTCCCACTACGGCCATCCATGGGATGTGCCTGATTTGTGCCTCGCGGATTTTATACCCGAGTTTTTCATTACGGGGATCCACGCGCGATCTCACTCCGAGATCTATCAGATTTTGATTCAGGCGCTGGGCATACTGGATTTGCGCGTCGGTGACGTTTAAGACCAAAAGCTGGGTGGGACACAGCCACAGCGGCAAGTGGCCGGCATAGTGTTCGACGAGAATGCCCATGACCCGTTCGAAGCTGCCCAAAATGGCGCGATGGATCATAACGGGTGTCTGGGTTTTGCCATCGCTCGCGATAAAGCCCAATTTAAACCGTTCGGGAAGAAAAAAATCGAGTTGAATAGTACCGCACTGCCAAAGCCTTTTAAGGCTGTCTCGAATGTGAAATTCGATCTTGGGCCCATAAAATGCCCCCTCGCCAGGCAACATCTGGTAGCGCAGATTCTCTTTTTGAAGCGCCGACTCCAAGGTGGCCTCGGCCCGATTCCAATTCTCGATGGCGCCACCGAATTTTTCCGGTCGCGTGGCCAATTTAATAACGATATCGGTAAACCCAAGGAGCTTATACACTTTTTGAGTGTGCCTGATGAGATGGCTCGCCTCGGATCCGATTTGATCTTCCGTGCAAAAAACATGGCCATCATCGATGCTGAAATTCCTGACCCGCATTATTCCGTGGGTAGCACCGCCGCGCTCATTGCGATGCACCTTAGTAAACTCGCTGTACCGAATCGGTAGCTCGCGGTAGCTCCGTCTCTGATTCGAATAGAGAAGCACGTGTCCCGGGCAATTCATCGGCTTGAGCGCTACCGTGGGCTCGCCTTCGGCTTCATGGATGAAAAACATATTGTCGCGGTAGTGATCCATGTGGCCGCTGGTTTTCCAAAGTTCGGCGCTCATGAGTTGTGGACAAATGACTTCTTCATAGCCCTCTTGTTTCATCTCGTCCTGCATGAACCGCAGAAGCGTGTTGTGCAGAATCGTGCCGGCCGGAAGGTAAAACGGCATGGCCGGTGCCATCGCAGAGAAAGTAAAAAGCTCCATCTCCGGCGCCAGTTTTCGATGATCCCTCAGTTTGAGTTCCTCGAGGATTTTTAGGTGTTCAGTGAGTTCGCTCTCGGTGGCAAAGGCCGTTCCGTAAATGCGCTGAAGCATCTTGTTTTTTTCGTCACCGCGCCAGTATGCACCCGCTATGCTTGTCAGTTTAAACTTGCCGAGCCGACTGGTGTTTGGAACGTGTGGGCCGCGGCAAAGGTCGGTAAAATTTCCCTGGCTGTAGAGACTGACCTGATTTTCAGCGAGCTCACCGATGATTTCCGCCTTGTAATGCTCGCCCTGGTTTTTAAAAAACAAGGTAGCCTCATCCCGATTCCATTCGGCGCGGGTGATGTCGAGATTACGCGCAGCGATCTCTTTCATTCGGGTTTCGAGTTTTAAAAGATCGTCCGGACCGAATTGAGTTTGGCTATCGATATCGTAAAAAAAGCCATCCTCGGTGACAGGTCCGATGGTAATTTGGGTTTCGGGATAAAGCTCTTTAATCGCGTGTGCCAAGAGGTGCGCCGTGGAATGGCGAATGACCTCGAGGCCTTCGGGTTTGTCACGCGTGATGAGTACCAACGCTCCGCCGTTTTCAATCTTATGGGAGAGATCGATAGGTTTCCCATTGAGTTTGGCGGCGACGCACGCCTGCTCCAGGCGGCGGCCAATGTCCATCGCAACCTGAGAAGCCGTGACCCCGGCATCGTAAGTACGCTCGGCACCGTCGGGAAGCGTAATTCTGACCTTCATGAATGGTTTGAAATCAGCGTCATCGATGGGTGGATGCGCTCGGCGACTGACGGGTGATAGGAGATTGCGGAAAAAGAAGCAGCATCAATAATCCCAGGGTATACCCAATATCACTGTAAAATCAAGAAGGTTCCTGTAAGACTGCAATCCTTTGGCTCCCGAAGAGCCAAGGGACCTAGCGCCACTTGATGCGTTGAGTAATTTGAGTTAAATGCACAGTTTTTAAGGAGGTAATACCAACCTGGAGATCGCAATTGACGTAAAGTATTCGGACGATTGACGTGTCTAAATCTGGGTTAGCCACTTCCTGTATTCGGGTGCCGCGCCCCGCACCGCTTGAAAAAATTTATCGGAGATCTCCCGAGCTACCGGTCCAGGCCGGGCGTCGCCGATGGGGCGGTGATCAATTTCTCGAATACTCGTGACCTCGACAGCGGTGCCGGTGAAAAAGACCTCGTCGGCGAGATAGAGTTGGTTGCGGATAATGTTTTCCTCTCTCACCGTGCGTCCGAGATCGCGAGCGATTCGAATGACGCTGTCGCGTGTGATTCCAGGGAGTATGTGGTGAGTGGGAGGAGTATAAATCACCCCATTTTTCACGACGAAAATATTTTCCCCCGAGCCTTCGGCCACGTAGCCTTGGGGGTCTAAGAGGATGGCTTCGTCAAAACCGTTTCGAGTGGCTTCCATCCGCGCGAGTACCGAGACTAGGTAGTTGCCGGATAATTTGGCCCAGGGAAGGGACGTGGCAATATCGGGGCGTCTCAGGGTGCTTACCGCCACCCGGACTCCATTTTTGTGACCGTCGTCGCCCATGTATTTGCCCCAATCCCAGGTCGCGATGCAGACGGTGGCGGTCGGTTCCGCGGGGAGCCTTAAGCCTCTCACGCTATCATCGATGAAGCCTATGGGGCGCACGTAACACTCTTTAAAACCATTTTTCTGAATGACCGTGGTCGTCGCGGCGAGAAGATCCTCGGCGGAAAAGCGGGTGCGGTAACCCAAGACGCGCAGGGAATTAAAAAACCGTTCAAAATGCTCGTGCGCTCTAAAAAGCGCGGGCCCCGCCTCGGTTGCATAGGCTCTCATGCCTTCGAATGCTGCACCGCCATAATGCAGACTGTGGGAGAGAACGTGAATTTGCGCCGCAGCGTAGGATTGCAGCTTTCCGTTCATCCAGATGAATTGGCTGTCGACATTCGGCGTCACGGGAAACTCCGTGTTTGAAGACACATGGCGTTCTTTCTAAAAAAAATTTTGGTTATGACTCGCGATTACCATATAATAAATCTCAAGAATCACAACAGTTTCTTCCCCGAGAAGGTTTGCAGTGAGAAGGTTTGCAGTGAGAAGATTTGTCATGCGAGGGCCTGTGATGCAATGGGTAGCCATTTCCTGCTTTCTCACCCAATCGCTAATCGCGGCGGAGGGGGTCATTGAAAGGCAACTGAGAAGCATCGGCGAGGTTCCCAACGAAGAGGTGGTGGTTGTCCAGAAGGCATTTACTTCCAAAAACTGGCGTCATGAATTTAACCCTTTGGCGATGGGTGGGGTCCCATTCGGCACGGTGAGACGCACGCTGTTCGGTGGCGCGAGTTATACATTGCACGCTAATGACTGGCTCGCCTGGGAGGCCTTTAATTTTTTGTATTCCAAAACGATATTTTCGAGCTTTGCCGAGGATATCAACGCATACCAGGCGAGTGCCAATAAGATTGCTCCGGATTTCCAGAAACTCATTTACTTTGCAACGACGGGCCTTCACTTCACTCCGACCTATGGAAAAGTTTCATCCTTTTCCCGGTGGATTGCCTATTTGGAGCCCTACTTTATCTTTGGAGTCGGGTTGGCGAAAACCGAGGTGCAAAATTATCTCACCTTTGCCCCGGGAATAGGTGCCAGGTTCTTTTTTAAGGAATGGGTCTCCATGCGCATCGAGCTAAGGGACTATCTTTTTACGGAAAAGTTTACGGATCGGGCGACCGGCGCCGAGGCAACCGCCCTCAGAAATAATTACTCAGTAATGCTGGCGCTCAGCTTCTGGTTGCCTAAAATGCCCAGGTAGGGAGACGGATGATGAAGTCGGTCCAGTTCTTGACAGTGCTGTGGGGAGTCATAGGACTCAATGCGATGGCTCTGGCCGCGAAAGAGATCGCAAGGGATTCACTTTCGGATCAGGGGAAAAAGGCCTTCGAATCGGGCAAATATACCCGGGCTCTTGAGATTTTCTCCCAGGTGGTTGGCTCGGCCCCCGATAGTCAATCCCGCAGCCTCGGTTATTATTACCAGGGTCTGACCTTTTTTGAGATGGGGTATTTCTATTCGAGTTTTTTGTGTTTCAAGAATGTTTTAAGCGCACCGGATGAGGGAAACCGCGAGCTTTTCGAAAAGGGAATTAAAAATGCCGTCCTAATTGCTGATAAACTGGGTATCATGGAGCAACTGGGGGCGCTCCTCGATAAGCTGCCGAACTCCCTCGTTGCGCCTTCCGTGGCTGCTCTTAATCATTATGCGATCGGGTATTATCAATTCCATAAAAACAATCAGGACGAAGCGCTCAGTCGCCTGAAATCGGTGAGTCCCGAGAGTCAGTTTTATCCCAAGGCGCTATTTCTGCTGGGAGTTCTCACCACTCGGAAAAAAGATTACAAGGAGGCGGCCGGCTATTTTTCCAAGGTCGTCGAATTGACTCGGGGTAAGAGGGAGCTCTTCGCCCAGGAGGAGCTGGCCCGTTTGAACCTGGCGCGCACGGTCTATTCGGCGGGCGACATGGAGCGTGCGGTGGAAATTTATGCCAAATTCTCTAGCGCATCGTCCCACTGGTTGACCGTGCTTCTGGAGGCGAGCTGGCCGCTCATGCGCATTAACGACACGACGGTCTCCTTGGGGAATCTACATACGATTACGTCTCCATTTTACCGCGAAAATTTGGTGGGAGAGGCCTTCATTCTGCGCACTACGATTCTTTATAATCTTTGCAAGTATGAAGAGATGAGTCAGACCCTGGCTCTCTTTTTCACCATTTACGATCCCGTTATCCGGGCCATGCAGACCGAAGCGTCTCACGTGTCCGGGGGCGAGGCTTTTTTTCGTGCATTTGCCGGAAAAAAACTAAACCCTTCTTTCATGAATTATGTGGCCAGAGACAGCGGGGTCGAGCGCGATCTCAAGGTGCTGGATTTACTCAAGGCCGAACGCAGGGGCCTCGCGAAACTCACCCGGCCCAAACAGTTGAGTACGCAGGCTGAAAGTCTCAAGGAAAAAATCGACGATGCCGAGCGCATGTTTTCACAAGATTTGGGCGGTATTCTGGAAAGTCTCCACAAGCGAAAATTGAGCGAGCTTCTGGAACAGCGCGAACAGGCGAACTATCTCAAGGTGGAAATCGTCACCGGGGAGAAGGAGTTGATCGAGGGGCAGAAGGGTCTTCCACCCAAACGAGTCGTGGACGTGGAGACAACCGTGGCTGATGGTTATGAATTTTGGCCATTCCACGGTGAGTACTGGGAAGACGAAATGGGGGCGTATGTCTATACAACTGAAAGTGCCTGTATTCGTTAAAGGGCTTTGTTTTAAGGGGATGTTCGTTTCTTGTAGTCTGCTTTTTGCAGCCGATTACAAGAACTTCGATCTGCCCTCTGCCAAACCGGCCGAGCTGGCTGCGATCAGCTATACATCGAGTCGGGTTTCTCTCAAGGGGAGCGGGGTTCGTTTTAAAGACCCCGGTGTCAACGCCACCAGCTACGTTACTGAAAAGGAGGTGTTTGTTGCCGAGAAGCGCGATGAGGCCATCAAAATATTGCGGACCCAGTTGGATGCCGGATTAGCCGCGAACCGGGATAATCTGCTCCTGCGCCTGGGCCAGCTCTATGCCGAAAAGTACATGGAATTGAGTTACCGCGAAAATGAGGTTTTTTCCCAGGTGCTCAAATTGGGAGAAACCCGGCAGGCCGAGGGGTCTAGGCCAAACGAGGCGGCCGTGGTCGCACCCCGTCTCGATAACTCCCGCTCCCAACGTTATCTCAAGGATGCACTGACGGTTTTTAACACCCTGGAAAAGGAATATCCCAATCACCCGAAAATAGACGAGGTCGATTTTTTTATCGGGTTCGTGGAACTTGAACAAGGAGGCGAACGCCGGGGTGTGAGGTATCTCGAGCGGGTCGTTCAACGCTATTCCAAAAGTCGTAAGTTTGATGAGGCGCTCGTCCACTTGGGAGACTATTACTTTGAAAAGCACAAATTGAGTGAGGCGATCGCTCGCTTCAGAGCACTCAGCCAGAGGCGCGAGTCCCCTCTCTACCATTACGCCCTCTACAAGCTGGCCTGGTGCGACCTGAATCAGGGCAGAGCCCGCGATGGACTCAACAACCTTAAAAAACTGGTGGGCGAGTTGGCGGGGGTACAGGAGCCGGCGAAATTCAATCTCAGAAACCAGACTCTCAAAGACATGGTCGTCTTTTTTGTCGAAGTGGAGGCGGTGGATGAGGCCATTTCGTTTTACCGAGGGGCGGTCGGTACTGAGGTGGCTGCCGAGAATATCAAATTAATCGCCGATATGCTCCGCGCAAAAGCACGCGATGAATCGGCTGTGCGAGCGTACCTGAGGGTGCTCGAGTTCTTTGGGGATTCTCTGGAGGCACCTCGTGCCGAGATGGCCATTTTCGAATCGTCGTTACGGCTGGGGCGGATTGAAAAGGGGGTTGAGCGCTACTCGAAGGCCGTGGCTCGCTACGCCCCGGAATCGAAATGGGCCAAAAAGTATTCCGAACAGCCTGCTGGACTTCTGGCTGTTCACACGGAGCTGGCGGCACAGACCGAAAAGGCCGCGCTGTATTTTCACCAGTCGGCTCAAAAGAGCTCCAATAAGACAAGCTATCGTTACGCACTCCTTTTGTACGATGCGATCTTGAAACACTTCCCCAGTCAGTCATCATTAAAAAAGATCGCCTTTTACCGTGCGGAGATCCTTTTTAATCAGTCCAAATGGCTCGAAGCCTCTGATGGTTATATGCAGGTCGCAAAGATTGAACCCAAGGACAAGTTATCGGATGAGAGCGTGTACAATGCGCTGCTCGCGCTCGACCGTCTCACGGCAAAGGCGGAAAACCTTTCACGTTATTCCAAGGAGCAGCAGAAAACTCTCGATATGACGCAGGAGCCGATTCCGGTTCACGAGCAGAGGTTTCTCGAAATTGGGGAGTATTACCTGAGCGAGTATCCCCAGGGCGAGCGGGTGGTCGATGTGCGTTTCCGAATGGCTGCCATCTACTACCGCCACAACTATTTCGCGCCAGCATTGGAAATCTTTCAAAAAGTCGCGGTCCTGAGTCCCAAACACCGCTCGGCCACGACGGCAGCTCACCTGGTGCTCGATATCTACAACATTCAAAAAAATTACCCCAAGTTAAATGAGGTGGCGGCTCAATTTGCTTCCATTAAAGATTTGGGAGATGCCGAGTTCAAACGGGAGGTCGAACAGATTCTCGCACAAATTACGTTCAAGGGTATTGAGGGTTATGAAAAACAGAGTCTTTGGGCCGAGGCGGCGCAAGCCTACTGGGAGTTCTATTCAAAAAACCCCAAGACTGATCTCGGGGGGGATGCGCTTTACAACGCACTCATTGCTTATGAGCGGCTAAACGACAGCGACAAAATTACGGAACTTTCACGGCTCTTTTTAAAAAAATTTCCGGATCATCAGTACTCGAAACGGGTGATGCTGGTTTCCGCCAAACTGGCCGAGCGAACTTATGATGTGGAAACAGCGCTCAATGTTTACGAAGAGTTTTACCGGAAGTATCCCCAGGATCCCGAGGCGCATAAGGCTCTCTTTAATGCTGCCGTGTTTTCCGAGCTGATCGAGAAGAATTCCAAGGCACTCGAGCTTTATGGGCGCTACCTCAAGGACGAAAAGGTATCGGTAGAGGAGTCGCGTTCGATACGACTGAGCCTGGCCAAAATTCACCGCCGGATGGGATCGTGGGAAAAGGTGAATCGCATTTACCGGGAGCTTTCAAAAGAAGCGACGTCACCGGAAGATCGACTCGCATTTTTGGGCGAGCTCGCCAGAAGCTATGAAAAAGGCGGAAAGCTTGGTGAAAAGGAGGCACTCCTTAAGGAAATGACCAAGGAGTATGAAAATAACAAGCGCATGCGAACCGGCCCGGGCGTGCAATACGTGGCCGAGGCAAAATTCAGAGAACTTCAGAAAATTCGGGAAAAATTTGAGATGGTTAAGCTCCGTTTTCCGCCAGAGGATTTGATCTATCTTTTGAGAAAAAAACAGCGACTGTTGGGGCAGTTGGTCAAGGGGTACGATAAGGTCGTGGAGATTGGCGTGCCGGAGTGGGGTGTCGCGGCACTTTATGAAAAGAGCCGGTGTTTTGCGAACTTTGTCGAGACGTACCGGGCTGTCAAGGTGCCGGACAGGTACAAGGACGCTGAAAAGGCCGAGGCGGCAAAGGCTATTGCAGATATCGATAGCCAGCTGGTGAAGCCGATTGAATCTAAAACGGAAGAGGCTTTAAAGGTCTGCGTTTCTCGGGCGTCACAATTTCACGTGGCTGGCGAATATGCCGAAAAATGCCGGTCACTCGTCGCCGGCGAGGCATTTAGGCCTCTTGGCGTGGTGCCAAGGCCCAGTTACTGGTCAACCCGGTGGCCGCAAGAGGAAGGGGTGGCAAGACGATGAAACCAAATCTTGCACTGATAGGGCTTTTGGCTGTGGTTTCCGCCTATGCGGAGAGTGGTTTGGAGGTCATGCGACGAATCGCCTGGCTCGAAGGGGACGCCCAAAACAACTACCAGACCGATAAACGCTACGCGCTCGAGCGTCTCAAGGAGTTTCAGGGTCATGAACCTTCGCACGAGGATCTGGACCGATATCTGGAATATCTTGCCGTGCTCGATGCGACGGGTAATCCCGCAGCCATCAAACAGATCAAGCAGTTCATCGCCGTGCGGCCGGGCGATAAGCGCGCTGCATTTCTCATGGGGGTTCATTTTTTGCGTAGCGGTAAACAGGATTATGCTCGCTACCTTTTTGCGCAGTTGGAAGCGGACAAGGATTTTCCTTGGAAATCGCTCGTGCTCAATAATTTGGGCATGATCGCGCTGGGTGATCGTAATCGGGAGCAGGCGATCGCTTTTTTTGAACGCTCGATCAGGGCCACTCCGAAAATCGGGGCGCCGTTCGTGAATCTCGGGGCGCTTTATTTACAAAGTGCGAGTTATGCGGATGCCGCGAAACGCTTTGCAGAGGCGAAGAAAATTGATCCCGATTTCGAGGATGCCGTCGTCGGCTTCGCCTCGGCGCTGGAGGGGCAGGGTAAATACGAAGAGGCGCACGCGGCCTACGAAACGTTCATCGAGACTCACCCTATGGCCGTGACAGCCCTATATAATGATGCGATTTTATTGGGAAATCCTCTCAAACAACGGGAGAAGGCGGCGGAGATGATGCTGCGCTACATCCAACGGGGTGGAAAAGAATCGGCTCGGGCTCATGAAATTATTCGAACTTGGCGATAAGGAGGTAGGGAGTATCGCCAGTGGGACGGTTCATAGTTTTTACCTTTTGGCTTGTTGCGGCCGTTTTGACTTTAGAGTCCGTAGCCGCTTTTGCGAAAGACAAGTCCACTATCCCGTCTAATAGCCCGTCTAATAGGCCGTCTAAGTCGCCGTCTAAGTCGCCGTCCAAATCTGAAGAAGGCGAGTTCGTCATCGAGAAGCGCACCGATGGCTCCACCGTAAAATATAAAAAATCCACCAAGTATGATTTCGAGGGGGCCAATATCGACGGCCTGTATAACAAACCCTCAGGGGCCTACATCTCCAACATCAAGGATGTGAAGGGTAAGAGCGCCATTCGAATTCGAGAAAACTTCGATGGGGAGGTAGCCGATTCTGTTCGGCAGTTGAAATAGATGGAAGCCAAAGAGTTAAAATCGATTCCGGTTCGACTGGATGTGATGGATGGCAAAGGCGTCGTAAAGATGTCGGGCGAGTTCATCAAGGAGAAAATTGTTCTCGGCAGAATTCTATCGGCGGATCTTCGCATCGACGATGCGCGTGTTAGCCGAATTCATGCGCTGCTCGAGGTGAAGGGTGACCAGCTCGTTTTGACCGATCTCGCGAGTTCTCACGGAACTTTCGTCAACGGCAAGAAGGTGGTCGAGAGCCGGGTAAAGTTCGGCGATAAAATCCGACTGGGATTTGTCGAGCTGCGCTTAGAAAAAGGCTCGGGAAATGTAGTATTGGTGGGTCTGCCGCAGAATGTGGCGGCGAGTGACGGTGTGGAGACGCTTATCGACATGGAGCGCCCGGATACTGGCCCGGATACCGATAGTTCGGAACGCCGGCTTAAGAGGAGTGAACGTCGAAAACAGGACGCGTTTCCGGACGAAACACGATTGTCCGATAGGCGTGACGGCGAACGACGGTTCGATGAGGGGCCATCAGCTTTGGAGTCAGTGAGTGACGATGAAAGACGGGTGGGTCAACAGCGTCGTAAGGATCGAAGAGTCTTCGATATCACGAGCCTTGAGCGACGAATCGAGGATCGAAGAATCCGGTCTGGCGACGATGATATCTTGCCGGAAGATCTAGAAAAAGCTTTTGAGGCCCCTGCCCACGCCCGAGAGCTGGAGGTCACGATTCTTTGGGGCGATTACATTATGGACGTGACGAACTATGCCGACCCGGTAGTGCTCACGGTCGGGGAGAGTCCGAGAAACCATTATGTCATTCCAAGCGTGGGTATTCCCGACGAGTTTCCGCTGGTAACCATTAATGACGATGCTACGGCCTACCTGGCATTAACGCCCGAGATGAAGGGGACGGTGCGCGCCCGGGACAAGCTCTACACTGTGGCCGAGATTGTCTCGGAAAAATTCGTAAAGAAAACGAGTGGCTATTTCGTAGTGCCGCTCAAGCAGGACGATTTCGCAAAGCTTAGTATCGGCAACATCAACTTTTTCGTTCTCTATGTGAAGCCGGCGCCTCGCATCCGGCCGATGCCGTTATTCGACAGGGATCCGATGATCATGCGAACCACCATCGGGTCAGTGATCCTATTTCTACTCCTGATGACGATGACGATGCTCATGCCGCGGCCCAAGCCCGTGACCATCGAGATGATTCCGGAGAGATTTGCCAAAATAGTGATTAAGACAAGACCCAAGGTGCCGCCGAGTCAGGATGGGCTCACCGCGAGGAATGAGGACAATAAGCAGGGCGGTTCGGTGATGGGTGAGGGTGGCCCGCCCAAGGGAGAGGAAGGGGAGGTGGGACGAAAAGACTTACCTAAAAAAGCCGAAAAGCCCCAATCGATTTTGCCGAGATCCAAGCCAAAGGAGCCGCCGGCCGAACTGGCAAAACAGAATCCACAAAGCCAGCGCGTGGCCAATACTAAGCGCGCAAGGAGTACCGGTCTTCTCAAGGCCTTCTCCCAAGGAATCAGTAAGGATGTGAAATCTCTCATCGATAAGGGTGAGGGGCCGGAAGGGCCGGGAGGATTTGATGACTTTGGAAAAGCGGTAGCCGGGTTTCGCGGAAAATCGCTCGAAGAGGTCGGGGGCGCCGGGGGTAAGGGTCTAAAGGGTGTGAATGTCGGGGGTGGTGGAAAAACGGTCGGTATCGATGGTCCTTCCACGAAGGGATTGGGACGGGGCTTTTATGGCGACGGTATCGGTGAGGGGATTTCCGGTCCGGGGCGATTGGGTCAAAAGGGTGAGCACGCCATCAACATCGCCAACGAAAATATTCAGATACTTTCGGGACTCTCCAAGGAGATTATCAATGCGGTGGTGAAGCGTCACCAAAGCGAAATTCGTGCCTGTTATGATTCAGCATTACAACGAAATCCCGGAACGCGCGGCAAAATTGTGACGGCGTTCGATATTCAGCCCAACGGAATAGTCTCGATGGCCAATGTCAAAGAGAGTTCCGTCGGCGACAAGGCGCTCGAAAATTGCATTCTTTCACGCATCCGCTCCTGGCGTTTCCCGACGCCCGAGGCGCCGGTGGTCACCCAGGTCACAGCCTATCCGTTTTATCTGAGCCCCGCGCAATAAAGGGCGGTGGCGAAATCTATGCAGACAGTTATGTGACGACCCGATAAGCAGCCATGATTCGTCTCAGGCGCTTAAACACCCGTCCGCTCTGATTTTTAGAACCAGACCATTGCGGCCCAGAGATCAGCGCCCGGTTTCACTAGTCGTTTCAAGGTGCCATCTGCCGTCGAGTTTAGCAGTCCAGTGGAATGGAGTTATCAGAAACCGATCGGTCAGGACCTCTCGCAGGACCCCGAAATCGCGAATCAAAGGCACCGTTTTGAAACCGGGATATCCGTCACCGCCGCTCGCCAGGAAATCAAATGTGGCTACTGTGAAAGAGGTTCGTGCGGGTCGAACTTGAGGTTTTGCCTTGTCGAAGAGGAGTGTCCCATCGATGAGTTCGACCCGTGTGAGTTCGGCAAGAGGATCTGTAGCCCCTTTGGACTTATCGCAACGGCGCGAATATTTTACCTTGAGACCACTTTGCATGATGGCGCCATAACTGCCGCAGGTCTTGACACTCCGGCGAAGTATCTCAAGAAGGGTGTCCAGCGCCATTGGGCCCAGGGTGACGCCGTGGTTAGAAAAAGGCAATGTGCGGAAGAGGTCTTCGTAGCGCACACTTCCTGGCGCGATGTCGGCGCGAATGCCTCCCGTATTAAGGAGCGACACGTCGGTCCCCGTGAGATTTCTGACCTCATCGGTCAGGGTGTTGGCGAGCGTACTTTCGTGGATTCGGTCGCGGGAAAGTTTTCCGTCACTGGTCCCCAGAACTCTGTCTGCTACCCCAGCCACGCTTCGCCGAGCATCCCGAACAATTGAAGCGATATCCTCGGAGGGCTCAAGCTTTTCACCGTCATAATACAATTGGCCGTCACGTACTTCACAAAAGGTATTTTTTTTATCGCATTCTGAGTGGTTGAGATAAAGTCCCGCGAAGCTTTTAGTTTTGTCACCCAGGATCTTGCGTGTTTCGGGATCCCAATTGAGTTCGATGCGTCCAAACTGTTCGCCATTGGCGCCGGATTGAATGAGTGGAACGCCATCGATTGAGTTGCGATTGACCTGATGGGTGTGGCCCGCAATAACGGCATCGACTAGGCGGCCACTCGAGTGGCGAACGAGTTTCTCTACCAGAGTGCTTGCGGCCGATTCGTTTTGGCTGTCGCCGCTGTGGAGAAGCAGAATGAAAATATCAGCAGAAAGTGAGGTACGCGCATCGAGATAGGTCGCGAGTTCGTCGCGAAAGCACAGGTCGGAAACATTTTCGGGTGTGGTCATGACCGGCGTCAGGCGGTGATCGATCCCGATAATCGCAACGCGTACCCCGGCGACTTCGCGAACTAGACTGGGCGTAGCGAAATCCGGGCGCTCGGCGGTGGACCAATCTATCAAAAGCGCGCCTTCAGGTTCGCAGCCCACTCCCTTGACGGCTACCGGATTGCCGCGGGAATCCCTGAGGGAAGACTTGAGGTAAGTGTTGGCCGTCAGAATGGGAAACTTTGCTTGCTGAACTAGGCGGTGCCAGGCACCGCGAGGATCTTGTCCTGCCCCAGTCACCTTATCACCTAGCCATCCCACCGGGCCGAAATCAAAGGCGTGATTACCGGGAATGACCGCGTCGTAGCCGATGCTGCTCATCATTCGGTAGGTGGCCTGCCCTTCGTCGAAATTCGACAGGAGCGTTCCCTGAAACTGATCGCCCGCGTCGACAACCAAAAGGCCGTGATGAGGTTTCTTCTCAATGGAGCGGCGCACGGCCCGCACCACAGAAGCCCACATGGCCATTCCGCCCACCGGCTTGCCGCCCATTTGACCGGGTTCAAGAGCCCCGTGAATATCGTTGGTGGCTAATATGACGATTTTCCGAACGGTGGAGTCCGTGTCGGATCCCTGCGGTTTCTCGTGGTGCTGGCAGGCGATGGATAGAGCCGCCATCGCGACAATGGGCATAAAAGGTCGTGCGTACATGGGGTCACCTCACCGGGACCATGAAGCCT
>CAZRVZ010000224.1:0-7222 GCA_964603655.1 uncultured Pseudobdellovibrionaceae bacterium
ATGGCGGTCCGCGTGGCGTGAAACGCAATGCGAAGGCCGATCTTAGAGGCGTAGCGGAAGGCTTCAACCAAGGTGCGCTCGATATTTGTCATTCTGTAATACCGGTGATCTTCTACTCCCTCCATGGGGTTAGTCTTCGTGCGGACGCATCTATATAAGGTATGAGTAGTCCGCCGTTCATTGGGAACCATGACCCAAATTTTGTGCGGCACCTCCTCAATGAGGCCGTAGTGAAAAAGGGCGGTCATTCCCCCAATAACAGCTTTCGATCCAAATTTGACACAGGCAACCGCATAGTCCCGTTCATCCGTGCTGATCGGAGAATCAGGGTGCATATAGAGCCCGGTATCGACACGAATGACTTTCTCTTCCGAGACTAAGCGCGATAGCGATGGTTGAGAAATACCAAGACGTTTGGCGTCCATAACCCCGAAGATTCCCGCCTTTTTTAGCTTGTCTAGCGGCTCACCCAGTTTAGGGGGCCTTCCTGGTTTGTTCGTTGTCTTTCGCATCCTTGCCCTTAATTATGAATGATTTATGACAAAAAGTAAATATTTCGTCATTTACCATTCATAAATACTAGCTTTTGAGTGGCCCTTAGACCGCAAGAAATTCGAGACGGGGATTAAAGAAATCATCGTAGCGGAAAGACTAACGTGACCCTTACTCCTCTAATAAGTCCCTAACCTTCATATTCAATGCTTTGGCCCATCTTTCCAGGGTGGAAAACCTCGGATCGTAAAAAGAAGAGGCATTACCCTCCGACGGTCATCCGATCCGGACTGCCAACGCGGAACCGTTTTCGACAGAGCGCGTTTCCGAACTCATCGCGCTGGTTATAGCCGAGTAGGGAATTCAACTTCGTGAAACGGCGGGCACTGAGATCAAATTTGAAGCGGGTGGCTCCACCTATGGGCTATTTTCTCGGGTCCAACCGAGTGAGTTTAAGCGAGCGATTTCCAATCTCTTTAACAACGCAATTCAGGCGGTTGAGTCAGCAGGAAGTGTGCGGGTCGACTTGGAGCGTGGGGACAACCAGTGCATCGTCCGGGTTGTAGATGATGGAAAGGGGGTTCCGGACCATATTTTGCCGAAGCTCGGTACCGAGGGGTTTTCATATGAGAAGACCGGAGGATCGGGACTCGGCCTATATCAAGCAAAGAGTGCGATTGAAGCCTGTGGAGGCACGCTCCACATTCATTCGAGATGGGAAGAAGGCACCACAGTCACCATTTCGCTGCCGCAAGCAGCACCCCCGGTCTGGTTTTTACCTCAGTTGGAAGTGGAGGACGCCGGTACAGTCGTAATTCTCGATGATGAGCCCTTTCTCCATGAGGTATGGAAGCGGCGGTTTCGAGGGAAAAAAGCCAACGTCACGCTGGTTCACTTCACCTCGGGTGAGGAGCTTATCCGGTGGGTCGGAGAGGAAAACCCGAGCGCGCCGATTTTATATCTTTGCGACTATGAGCTGAAGGGCGAAGCAAAAAAAGGGATCGAGATCATCCAGGCTCTCGGTATTAACGACAGCGCGATCCTTGTGACGGGGCACGCTTATAGTTCGGAGGTGCGGACGGCATGCGAGAAGCGCGGAATAAGGCTTATTCCAAAGGAGCTTGCTCCGGATATTCCGATTCACATTAGGGTTTCCACTGGGAAACCGATGACGCAAGCTGTTGAATTGGGGCACGCCTTGATGCACACTGGGGTTGCTGTGGGGGAGGTTCTGTGACGAAGAAAAAGTGGCTCTCGAAAAAGTAGTAAGCATGCCGCATACCATCGAAATCTTTGCAACCGCACTCTTCGCCGTGGCTGTTCTCCATACCTTCCTCGTGAAGCGTTTCCAGCACCTCGCTCTCAAATTCCCCGAGGGGTCCATCGGAGAAAATTTCTTTCATCTGCTTGGCGAGGTGGAGATCGTCTTTGGCTTTTGGGCCGGGGCTCTCGCCCTAATGATGGTGGCAATGCTCGGCCATAAGGAAGCCATCCGCTACGTAGAGAGCCTTAATTTCAAGGAACCTACTTTTGTCTTTGTCGTCATGGCCATGGCTGCGACTCGTCCAGTGGTCGACTTTGCGGGAACCCTGATCTCGGCCGCTGCGCGAGTAATTCCTTTCTCGCGCGAGGCAGCCCTCTATTTTTCGTGTCTTGTGATCGGGCCACTTCTCGGAAGTTTCATCACCGAGCCCGCCGCAATGACAGTAACGGCTCTCATTCTAAAAGAGCGATTCTTTGATCGAAGCCCGCCGCCCAAACTCATGTATCTGACCCTCGGAGTTCTTTTCGTAAACGTCTCGATTGGTGGGGTTCTCACGCATTTCGCTGCTCCTCCGGTTCTCATGGTGGCGGAAACTTGGGGCTGGGGAATCCACCACATGGCAACTCACTTTGGGTGGAAAGCGGCCTTTGCAGTCGGAATTAATGCGGCTCTCGCAACTCTCATCGGCCGGAAACACTTCCAAAACCTTTCGCCTGTGAATGGGACTAGCGTGAAGCGATCCGTCCCCTTGTGGTTGACGCTCGTTCATATTGGGTTTCTCGCTATCGTCGTTATTACGGCTCACCACCCAATCGTTTTCCTGGGAATTTTTCTCTTTTTTCTTGGGATCACAATCATTACCCAGGAGTACCAAGAGGACCTTAAGCTCAAAGAGAGTCTTCTTGTCGGCTTTTTCCTGGCAGGTCTCGTCGTCCTTGGGGGCCTCCAACGATGGTGGCTTGAACCGATCATTACGGGCTTTAGCGCCTTTCCGCTATTCCTTGGGACGACATTTCTCACTGCCTTTACCGACAACGCGGCTCTCACCTATCTCGGCGCCCAGGTACCAGGGCTCGCAGATGATCTGAAGTATGCACTCGTCGCGGGAGCGGTCGCTGGCGGAGGTCTCACCGTTATCGCCAATGCCCCAAACCCCGCAGGGTTTGCTATTTTGCGAGGAAGTTTTGGACAAGGGGGAATTAGCCCTCTTTATCTCGCTCTGGGAGCGATCGTACCAACCCTTATTGCGATGGCGTGCCTTTGGGGATTACCGGGATGAAATACTTCTATGTGTGCTCCTTAACATCAGTATTGATAAACACGAACTGAAGGTACGTTTTTATCTAGTATTAAGAGCGATGTAGGGTGGGGTACCGTTGCGGGATTGTTGAAATACTCGTGATGGTACAGAGCCATTTGGACCAGGGCGGATAAGGGGAATCTGTAATGAAGTTTCAAGTGAAGAAAACGACGGACGGGCAAGACCGAACTTTGTGCGAGTGCTCTCTTGAGGTGATGGGAAGAAAGTTAGAGTTTGCTGTTACACGCGAAGATTATGGGCGAATGAAGGCCCGGCTTTATGAAAACCGTATAATCAAAAGGCTCGTGAGCCACCTCCCACGAAGACGTTCGGCAAAAGATACAACTGAACAGTCTACAGAAATTTCACCGCGAAAAACGAACGCCAAAAAGAGTCACAACCAATCTCCCAAAAGTGGTTCGAGGCCGACTGAGGAAAAGTCATTTTCGGGCGTGGATGGCCCGTGAATGGATCGATGGAATGTTATAGGAAGAGATTGTTGCGCGCCGAGTCGCAAATCGCTACTACGCCCGGGTGTTTCAACCGACGCTCTACCGAGATGGCATAAAATCGCGTGCGAACCGAGGATACCCGTCCGATGACGTTGACCCCAAACTGATCGACAACTTCCGTCTCGATGGCGGTTGGCATAGCAAAGACGCCGGCTCCGGATTTTCCAAAGGCTTCAACAAGTGCACTGTCCTGAAACTCGCCCCTTATCGAGGGCATGATCTTTTCGGTGTTAAACCACTGCTCCAAGGCCCTCCTTAATGCGGTGCCCGCTGAGGGGAGAAGCATGGGGACTCCATTCAGAGACTTGGGAAAACCTTTCCGGCACTTCGTCACGAAGTCCTTGGTGCCAAGAAAAGTTACGCCGGACTCGCCCAAAGGAGAATTGAATGCCTTTACTTTGATGCTAGGGCTCGCCGGAGTATCCGCCAGGACTAGATCCAAAGTGTGGATCGCCAGATCCGCCAGCAGTCGATCGTACTTATCTTCGACGCACACGAGGCGGATATCCTTGATGCTAAAAACCGGTTTTAGCAATCGGTAGACGATCAATTTCGGCAGTACGTCGGTAACCCCCACAGTGAGTCGCAGAGGGCGCTCCGCCGACCGTCCTCGGACTACGCCCATCAGCTCGCGTCCCAGAGAGAAAATCTCTTCCGCGTAGGAATATACTGCCCGCCCATTCTCGGTCAGTTCAAGACGGCGCCCGACCCGATTGAAGAGCTTATTCGACATGCTTTCCTCAAGCGTCCGAAGCTGAGCACTGATGGTGGGTTGGGACACTCGAAGCTCCGCTGACGCTTTGGTGATGCTTCCTTCGCGGGCGACCACGTAGAAGTAAAGTAAATGATGATAGTTAAGCCATTCCATTTTCGAATCACTATTAGGTTTTATCTAACTAATAGTTCAATATTTCGTATTTGTCTATGGGTGAGGGTTTCGCGATAATAATCAATAAGGGGGGGCGGAGGAGTTCAAACAAGAGGTAACTCAATGAATGTCCAAATCAGGTACCACAATATGACGGAGAAAGAGGACTTGAGCGAACACATCGAACAAAGGCTATCGCAAGCGCTGGATCGCTTTCAGCGCAGGATTCGCCGCATCGTGATGCATGTGTACGATCTTAATGGCCCCCGTGGGGGCGTAGACAAACGGTGTCTGGCCTTGGTGCATCTAAAGCCCGGCGGCGAATTAGCCTTCGAGCTTCGAGACGCCGACGCGTTCTCCGCCGTGGATCGGCTCTCCGACAAGCTCAAGGAGCGCTTGAGCCGTGAGCTTGCCAAACGACGTTCGAAAGGGAGGGCCTCGCGTGTCATTGAGACACTCCCTTAGAGGCCAAGGGTCTTGCGGCTTAAGTTGGGGTAAGGCCCTCATCACAAAACTATTTGGAGGAAGTCATGGTCAATGAAAACTTAAACAAAGGCCGGAGCAACGAAGAAGAGTATTTCTACAGACAGAATAAGGAATTGATCGAGAAGAGCCGTAAGGAGCTTGATGCGCGGCATTCCGAGCAAGCAATTGCGGAAAAAAGGAGTCCCCACTGGATGAAGTGCCCAAAGTGCAGTGGAGACATGGTTGAAATCGAACTCGCTGGAATCAGGGTAGACCAGTGCGGTGGCTGCCGAGGCATCTATTTCGACCATGGCGAGCTTGAGATCCTCATCGAAAGCAAAGAGCCAAAAGGGTTTCTCAGCGCTATGAAGGGACTCTTTCGCCCTAAGTCAGGCCAAAGTCAGGGTAGATGAAAACGTTGAAAAGAATTGAACCATGGCTTGAGAAAGGCATCTTCGCGAGCCGTTGGTTACAGGCACCACTCTATTTGGGCCTCATCGTTGCGGGTTTGCTTTACACGTACAAGTTCGCCGTCGAACTAATTCACCTCTGCGCTCAAGTGAACACCATCACCGATGAACTGATGATGCTCGGGGTTCTCACCCTTGTCGATATCACCATGGTGGCGAATCTTCTCGTCATGGTGATTATCGGTGGGTATGCCACGTTTGTGAGTAAGCTTCACATCGAGAACCACGAGGATCGACCGGAATGGCTGGAAAAGATCGATGCAGGAACGTTGAAAGTGAAGCTCGCGGGCTCTCTGGTAGGAGTGTCGGGAATCCATTTGTTGAAGTCATTCGTAAACATCGAGCAAAAGAATATCGAGCATGTGAAGTGGCAAGTTATCATCCACGCCGTGTTTCTCCTTTCTGCGCTCATGCTTGCGATGACTGAGAAAATTCTGAAGGAGGCAAGGGTAACAAAAGAAGCGCACGCCTGAGATTGCATGCAGACTTTTGTTGGTACAAAGCATGATTGTACTCTTTCGAACGCTCGGCTACTTGGAGGGGATCTCGCTTTTGGTTCTTTTAGGAATTGCGATGCCGCTCAAGTACGCGCTGGGTTTGGCGACGGCAGTAAAAATAGTCGGCTGGATTCACGGACTGCTCTTCATGGCCTACGTCGTCGTGATGGCGGCTGTTTCGACGGATCGCAAGTGGAAGGTACAAAGGACGGCGACGGCCTTTTTTGCGGCAGTAGTTCCTTTTGGAACTTTTTTGTTCGATCGGTCGTTAGTACGGGAATTAGCGGGAGAAGCGAGGGCTTCGCATGTCGTTGAGACACGCTCTTAGAAGGAGATAAAATGGTGAAGAGAATCTTTTTGTTCGTCGCGGTCAATCTACTCGTCTTACTCACAATCTCGATTACGACGAGTCTGCTCGGCATCGGGCCTTACTTGAGTGCCCAGAGTATCGATTACACCTCTCTTCTTGCCTTCTGCGGGGTAGCCGGTTTTGCGGGTGCTTTCATCTCCCTGGCGCTTTCGCGTTGGATGGCGAAGTTCATGATGGGCGTTAAAGTCATCGATCCCAAGCAGCCAGGAAGCCAAGCAGAGCGGGATTTGGTGCAAACAGTTTATCGCCTGTCGGAGAAGGCGGGACTCCCCCAAATGCCTGAAGTCGGGGTGTATGGAAGCCCTGAGGTCAATGCCTTCGCGACAGGCCCCTCGAAGTCCCGTGCTCTTGTCGCCGTGTCCGCCGGACTCCTTGAACAGATGGATGAGGGCGCTCTAGAAGGCGTTCTTGCCCATGAAGTGGCGCACATCGCAAACGGTGACATGGTCACGATGACGCTGATTCAAGGTGTTGTGAACACGTTTGTCATGTTTTTTGCCCGGATAGCGGCGTGGGTGGTCGTACATGCGCTCGCGGGAAACCGGGACGAGAGAGAAAACTCACGTCCCTCTCCCATGATTCATTTTGTTGCCGTGATCGCCTTCGAAATTCTCTTCAGTCTTCTCGGAGCCATCGTTGTTGCGTATTTTTCGCGCCGGCGCGAGTTCCGCGCGGATGCCGGAGGTGCCAAGCTTGGTGGAAAGGAAAAAATGGTCCATGCGCTGGAGTCTCTGAAGCGCACCGTGGATACGGTAGACGCGGAGCATGCCTCGATCGCGTCACTTAAGATTAACGGCAAATCCAAGGGGCTGATGGCTCTTTTCGCCACACATCCCGATCTTGACGTTCGAATTGGAGCACTCCGCTCGTCCGCGAGAACGTGAGAGAGTGGAGATGAGAAATGGACAGGTTGGAATTGAAAGTCACTTTGAATAATTCGGGAGGCGACCATAGCTTCAACGGCAGACACACCCATCGACTCTC
>CAZRVZ010000225.1:0-5908 GCA_964603655.1 uncultured Pseudobdellovibrionaceae bacterium
ACGACAAACAGGCCTAGAGATGATCCATCTCACCGACGGCGCGGTTGCTGCCCTCATCGCGCTGGCGCTCGCGATCATTATTATCCAATCTCGCACTGTAAGAGATTTCCTTAGCAGAGAATTTCGATTCCTCCGTCAGCAGCCGTTATTGGCGGGGTTTGCCCTCGTCGCTATTGCGGCCTGGCTCTTGGACTGGCAGATCGCTGGCTTGGGCGGGGGGATGATGGCGATGGCGGCAACCGTTCGAAGGGATGGATCGCAAAAGAGGGACAATCCATTGTCAGAGGCAGAAAAAAGAGACAGAACCTTCTCTTATCTGCCGTCGTTCGCGTTGGCGTTAAGTGCCCGCTTGCCGGCGGGCTTCGGCGGCAGTATGTCGATTCGTTCGCTAGGCGTCAAGTCCATGCGTCAGCAGGAAACCAGCAACGCCGCGACGGCGTTGGGGAGAATCCTGGTCCGCCTGGGAACGCCAGATGAAAAAATGCAATTGGCAAGAGCTATCCTTTTGGCCAACGGAATACAAGGACACGGGCCTTCCATTGTTGTTCTCTCTGATTCCGCTCGTCAGCAGTTGAATTATACCCGCCGCGAAAAGGCCAGTTATTCTTTAACCACGAAGGTCGAAGGCCGCTTAAGAGAAGCCTTCTTAAATGCCAGAAGTTCCGATATCGCTGTCGCCAGTCGTCCGAGTTCGGAAAGATCATCTTATCAAGCTGTCTCGGATCAGAATCAGGGCACTTTGCGAACAATTGGCAGTCATCTTCACTTACCGGGAGTCACGGATGGAAGAGCCGCCGAACTTTCCGAAGCCTTGTTGAATGGATTGACGCACGCGGTCTTAAACGGTGACCGGAACGCTTTAGCCGGTCTTGAAGCGGCGGCCGCCAGTGGTTCGGATTATTCCGAAAGAGCCAGGGAAGCTATCGTTATTGCGGCGGTTAACGGCCAGCCTGCCGCCGTGACGATGGTCCTGCGCTGGGTTAATCGTGATTTTAGATTGCTGCAGAATCCTCTCATCCAGCGGGTCGTGGAAATCGGAATCTTAACCGGCGATTCATTCGTTGGTAGACTCACGGATGTAAGAATCTATCAAGAAGAAAGAGAAATCTGGACCGGCAGGAATCGGTCTCATTGGGGTGTTGTTACGGAAGGATATTATTTTGGTATTGTGGTCCAGCTCTTGGAAAATGCAGCGGCCGCCGGCAATGTGCGGGCCATCAATCACCTGGTGGCAATCTTCCACGACTTCGCCGAGCTGGAATATAGGGACAGAAGCGTTCATGAAATTCTCTATTCAAGATATCAGCCCCATGACAGATTTGCGGCAGCCCTGGCGGCGGCGTTTAGAAATGGTAATACCCGAGTTCAAACGGTGGTCTTTACCGGTTTGCGTCGGCTCTTGCTTTCTGTTCATAACAGCACCATAACTCTTATCACTCCGGAGTTGATTGCTGCCTTAGCTCCAGCTTTGGATGTGAAGGCTACAAGCAACAGAGCGTCCGTATTACTGAACCAGATCATCCATCATCCTAATGCTCGTCCAGAAACAGCGGCGGCGGTTATCGAGATCCTTTCGAGACGCGAGGGTGTTCTTCCTACCGTCAATAGATTGGGAAAAGAGACAAGGCTCTTCTCGGCGGCATTCCTGTCGCTTGAAGCGCTCTTGGCGCAGTTATTGGAAGTCATTGCCAGGGTCAACCGTTCTTGGGATTCCGGCCCCATTATACGGGCTCTGACGTATCTGCGCCTTGTGATTCCCGAACTTTCGCAAGAGCGACCCTTGCCGGAGGAATTAGGAACGCTCTTGGTTCAAACCGCTAATTATGCTTTTGTGAACTCATCTTTTGATGGTCGGATGCGAATTGAGTTCGTGATAAATGTTTTGGAAGTTCTTATGCGCAATCCTGTTTATCGAGCGCAGGCGTTGGCGTGGCTGCCAGAGATTATCTACAATGATACCGTCTTTACTTTGGTTGTTGATACGGTGTTAGCTTTGGCGGCTTTAGAGGGGCGTACTGATATCCGTTCGCCGATGGCCGATGACCGTGACGTACGGGATATTGATTCTACAGAGCGTCAGGAATGGTTAACCCAGAATCAGGCCATTCTTAATTCCGGATTGAATATTCCGCGTGACGTCAACCTGCGCTCGCCGCCGGTTTCCGAAGAATCATTTGAAACCACCTTTACCGTCCCCGAAGAATACACTACGCTTGCTATCCGTCCGCAGGAAGAAATCTTAACCGATGTCCAGAATGCTCCTGACTTTTCAGTTGTCATTGATGTGAACGAAGAAGTTGCTCCGGTGCAGGTTGAACCGCAGCCGCAGCAAAAACCAGCCCCTCGTCCGCAGGAGAGAGTTCAATCTCGAAGAGCAGAGCCTGTTCAGCAAAGAAGAGCAGAACCGCGCGTTGAGCAGCCGAGACGAGAAGTTGTTAGAGAAGAAACGCCGGAACCTGAACAATCAGAAAATGCGCCAACCCCGAGAGAAGATTCCCGTCGGCGCGGGGTTCCGGTATGGTTGATTATCATTGTGCTGATTATTGGTGTTGTGATTGGACTCTTCCAAGGTGATTTTAAGAAAATGAAACAGACTGCCGAGCAGTTTGCTAGCGATGTTGCTATCGATGCCAAACGGGATATGCCGCGCGCGGCCCGCGAAGCAGCCAGAGAATTAAGAGAGATGCTTCCTAAGAATTGGAAGAAAGGGTTTGATCAAATTCTTCCCAAGTCGATGAGACCGGAAGGCTCCGAAGCGCGCGCTCAAGGGCAGGAACAGGTGCCGTCGTGGGTTGGCGAGTATCTTAAGAAGCATCCGGAACTGGAAGCATTGCGTAAACAGATGGAAGGACAGCGCAAACCCAGAGTCCCGCGTCCGGGACAAGGCGGTGGTTTCGGCGGATTCTTTGGAGGGTCAACGGAAGCCGGCCCAGCGACGAGCTTTGATCTCTTTACATTTTTATTTGGCGATGACGGTGTTGCGGCTCCGTCCATGCCCGGTGCCGGGCCTGGCGCAGTCTTACCTTCTGACCAAGGAAAAGACAGCAACGAGGATACCAAACCGAGAGTGGTTCGGCCGACTATTATTTTGGATTTCAATTATGGTTTACAGAAAAAATCGCAAGCGTCTCAAGCTGGAAGAGCTCAACCGGCGCCCGCGCCGCAGACAACCGGTCCCCAAGCGGCGCCGCAAGATAAATCCAAACGCAAGACTATCATCGAAGGCGAGCCGCAGATTGTCATCATTTATCCGACGTTGGGAGTTGGCGATCGCGGGCCGATCGTCAGAGTCATGGTTCAAGCGTTAGATTATCTCTTGGACGTCGAGCAGGCTATTGCGGCATTGCCCGACAGCTATGATTCATCGACCGGTTTAACCGGTGTCAATCCGCTCACCGGCCGGCATTATTCGGAAAGTTTAAGAGATGATGCCGCTGATATTTGGGCCCGCGCCCAGAGAGACGGAAAGAAAGGATTGTATTCCAACGACGTTCGCACAGCGGTAGTTGCCACGAAACGGTATATGAGAGAAAGAGGCCTTGATATCCGCGAAGACGGCGTTGCCGGCCCGCAATTCTTAGGCACCGTCAGTGATTTAACGAAATTGGAATCTTCTATTGAGCAACGTGAACGGAATTTCAGAAACCAGCCGAACCGCATCAGCTTTGATTCCACTCTGCAGAATATCGATCTCGGGTTCGGTCCGTTGGGTCTGGTCATCTCCGCTCTCGCCTTGGCGGTGATTGTATTCTTGAAGATGAGGAAGTCGACTGTCGATACCACAAAAACATCGTTGCCTAATCCAGTTGCTCAGAGAAGTTATCACTCTGTCTCCAGAGAGAGCCGTTTCGACAGAATTTTTGAGAACTATCTCATTGGGTTCATGTTTTTTGTGGTCTTTATGGTCGCTAACACAATATTCATTTATGAGTCAACAAAAAGAGGTGTTGATCCTCAGCGTGATCAATTTGAAAGCAAAGTCCGCCAAGAAGTCCATTTTGGAAGAGACCATCTGACCGAGACCTCCATTCTGACGGTCATGACGATCGATCCTGTCCAGGGATGGAAAAAACGCGGCAGTACTTTTGTCGCTGACTATCAAAATGGCAAATTTATCCTTTGGACAAATCATCACGTGGCAAAAGGCTATCAGAAATTCGGTATTCAAACGAATGAGTATGGGATTGGGGGCACGAAAATTGGAGAGGCGCGTGTTGTGCTCGTTCATAAAGGACGATATCCCGGCATCGAGGATCTGGCGGTTATGGTCATTGATCTTCCTCAAGGGACTCTAAAGGCGTTGTCGATAAGAACGTTTGTTTCACCGAATAGTTTTGTAGCTATGGTCAGCGGATACCATGGCACAGTGGCTGCAAGCAAAGCGAAAATGCTGAACCGCTGGGAAACCTTTTATCATTCCGTATCCCCAGTTCAAGCGGAAACAATTTATCAATTGAATGTCAATCTTTCTCCGGGAGATTCCGGGTCACCTGTCCTCTTCCGGGATGATAAAGGTTATTCTGTTGTCGCGGTGGCATTTGAAGCATTCCCCGTCTTCGACTTGAGTTATGGAGTTAGAATCACACCTGAGATCGTTGCCAATATGCATGGAGCCTTTATTGCGGGTCAGCAGTCTCAATCTTCCTTTGAGATTGTCTCCCAAAATCCGGAAGATGTAAAAGCCGTCGAAGCCTCTTTAACGAAATTAATCCAAACCCTTCAGAGCGTCGGGGCGGATAGTGCCCTCCTCGCCCTCGCGGCGGTGATTTTCATCGGCCTGGTCCTTGCGCTCGTCGCCGGTTCCCATCGGGCCAGTGGCTCTCGCCGCGTGGCGCTGGTGGCTCTCCTGGGAGGAGCTCTGGCGGCCGCCCAGAATAGCGATGCCGACGCCATCAAAGATCTTATCAAGACGATGAGCAGTACTAACACCAGCGCCAATATTGAAGCGGGAAGGACATTGAGAAAAAAAATGCAGGAGGGCGATGTGCAGGCCATTCAAGCTGTACTGAGCGTGCTTAAAAATGGTGAATCTAAGGATCGATACAGTGCCGGTGGCGTTCTATCCGATGTCAGCGGTGTGTCAGATGATCTGTTGCGCGAAGTGGTTGTCACCCTGGTGGATTTTGGTTTAAGGGCGAGTGAGGGCCAGGTGAGCCACGTGGCCGATATCTATGTGCAATTGCTCGTTGGCACCACTTACCGCGCTTTGGTCCGGCTGGCTCGAGGAACCAATGGATCATTCGTGGTGAAAACTATCCGCGAGTCTGCAGTTGATTCAGCCAGGATTACTGTCGTTATCCGCTTATTGCTCAGTTTGGATTTAAATGAGGCATTGCGACTGTTAAAGTCTGATAAGCGTTATCCCGATACGGTTGTTAAGTTGTTAACGGATGCGATTCGGTTTACTTACGTGAGGACCATCAATGAGCACAGGTCCGGAATGAACTTCCGTTCCAAAGAGTTTGCGAATCTGGCCAAACAGTCTCGTGATTTCTTTGAGAATCTTAATTCACAAATCTACGAAGAAAAAATTCCAGATGGTTTGAGGGCGAATTCCCCCATCCAGCCCGTCTTTGCTTCCGCGTATTTTGCCGCCGCGCTTGTTGATCAGCAATATGAGTTAGGTAAATTTAATCAGGAAGGATTTGCTCGCACCCTTCAGAGTATTCTGACTCAAGCCCACGTTTATAAAGAGATGGTCACTTTGGCCAATGCGGGTTATGACATTGAAGAAGCGGCGATCATTAGACGTAATGTGCAATCTAAGGCTGCGAACTCAACGGACCGCTGGTTCATTCCTGTTCATGAGAATGGTCATAATTATCTTAGCTCTAGAGTAAAACTTCAACATGCCAATGCGGTAGCCTTCGATGAATTTGTGGCTAATCTATACGCTTTGGCCTATTTA
>CAZRVZ010000226.1:0-18104 GCA_964603655.1 uncultured Pseudobdellovibrionaceae bacterium
GGAGATGGTTATGCCTGGCGATAACGTGCAGCTTGAGGTAGAGCTAATCACGCCTGTTGCCTTGGAAAAAGAGGTCAGATTCGCCATTCGTGAGGGCGGCAGGACCGTCGGCGCCGGCGTTGTGACCGAGATTGTGGAGTAATAGGTGCAGAGCCAAAAAATACGCATACGATTGAAGGCGTTTGACTGTAAGCTTTTGGACCAGTCAGTCTCTGAAATCGTGGATACGGCCAAGCGAACTGGCGCGCGTGTTGCCGGTCCGATTCCGTTACCAACTAAGATTAGTCGTTATACGGTTCTTCGCTCCCCGCATTGCGACAAGAAATCACGGGAACAGTTTGAAATCAGAACTTACAAGCGTCTAATTGATATTTTGGAACCAACGCAACATACGATCGACTCACTCATGAAACTCGATCTTTCGGCTGGCATCGATGTGGCGATAACTCTTTAGGAAGTAGTTTCTTATGTTATCTGTGGCGGTTTACGATTTGAAAAAGCAGAAGGTGGGAAGCATTGAGCTCAGTGACGCCATTTTCGGCGTTGTACCGAAGCCTCATCTTTTAAACACCGCTGTCCGTGCCCAGATGGCCTGGAAACATGCTCATAAGACGGCGAATTGCCGCACCCGTACCGAGGTGACCGGCACCCGAAAAAAAATGTACAAGCAAAAAGGTACTGGTCGGGCTCGACATGGTGACGCCAAGGCTCCCATTTTTGTTGGAGGAGGCAAGGCACACGGACCGGTCCCTCGATTTGTCAGCCATAAGGTTAATAAGAAGGTAATGCGCCAGGCACTTCTGACTGCTCTGACGCTCAGCCACCAAAACGATCGTTTGTTTGTTCTCGATGCGCTGGTTTGCAAAAAACCAAGCACCAAACTGGCGATTCAATGCGGAGAGGCATTTAAGACTAGCCAGGGAATATTCGTTAACTGCGCGGACACGGCTGAAGAGCAAGCCTTCAATTTGAGCGTTAAGAATACTGGGGGATTTAAGTCTTTACGTCCTGAGGGCTTAAATGTGTTCGATATTTTGAAATTTCAAAACATCTTTATCAGCCGGAAGGCTGCTGAAAAGCTTTCGGAGCGATTGACACATGCTTCATGACATCATCAAGCGAGCAATCGTTACTGAAAAGAATACTTTGCGAGTCCACTCGCATAATGAGTATGCGTTCGAGGTCTCGATAGACGCCAATCGCTCTCAGGTTAAACAGGCGATTGAAAAGCTTTTTGGCGTTAAAGTTGTGAGAGTAAACACGTTAATTGGGCGCCAACAACCCAGGCGCCTTGGTAAGAAAACGGGTACCCGGCGCCTATGGAAAAAAGCGATGGTGAAGTTGAAGGAGGGCGATAAATTTGAATTTGTCGCAGGTTGAGCCATGCCAATAAAAACTTTCAAACCCACTACACCATCCCGTAGATTTATCACGCAGCTTGATTTTTCGGAACTTACGAAAAAGGCTCCTGAAAAACGTCTTCTCGAATCCAAATCCAGCAGCGGCGGTAGAAATAGTCATGGTAGAATTACCTCTCGCTTTCGGGGCGGAGGCCACAAGCGAAAGTATCGCATTATCGATTTTCATCGCGACAAGCGTGAAGTGGAAGGTGTTATCGCCGCTGTGGAATACGATCCAAATCGTTCGGCTCGGATAGCGCTCGTTAACTACAAAGACGGCGAAAAAAGATACATTTTGGCTCCGGTAGGAGTCCAGGTCGGCACTGTAATTCTGGCCTCTGAATCAGCCGACATTAAGCCTGGAAACGCACTTCCCCTCAACAAAATTCCTGCTGGAACCGAAATTCACAATATCGAAATGCGTCCCGGTGCGGGTGGAAAAATGGCCCGCTCTGCTGGATCGATGGCGCAACTTGCTGGTTTCGAAGGTGATTACGCCCAGTTGAAGATGCCGTCGGGAGAAATTCGTCGAGTTTCTCAACGTTGTTGGGCAACGATTGGTCAAGTGGGTAATTTAGATCACGAAAATATTGTTTACGGAAAAGCTGGCCGAATGCGATGGCTCGGTTTCCGACCGCACAATCGCGGAGTGTCCATGAATCCGGTCGATCACCCATTGGGCGGGGGCGAGGGCAAATCTTCCGGGGGACGGCACCCGGTTACTCCTTGGGGTAAACCTACAAAGGGATACAAAACTCGAAACAGCAAACGCACCGACAATTTTATCATCAGGAGAAGGAAGTAGCCCATGGCCCGTTCCATTAAAAAAGGTCCTTTCGTCGAGCCCACGTTGATGAAAAAGGTTGAGACGGCCAATAGCACACACGACAAGAAGGTCATTAAAACCTGGTCTCGGCGCTCGACAATCGTTCCTGAGTTCGTCGGCCTGACCTTGGCTGTTCATAACGGGAGAAAGTTTCTCCCGGTGTTTGTCACTGAAAACATGGTGGGGCACAAATTGGGTGAATTTGCATCCACCAGAACTTTTATTGTGCATTCTGGCGATAGAAAAACTACGGTTGAAGAGGGGAAATAATGGAGGTTCGTGCAAAACTGAGTTTCGTTCGTATTACCCCCAGGAAGTTGAGGCAGCTCGTGGGGCTTTGTAAGGGCTTCCCGGTCGAAAAGGCACATTTTCAGCTTGGGTATTCGAAACGCAGAGGCGGAAAAATCCTATCAAAACTTGTCGATTCGGCAGTTGCTAACGCCCGCCAAAAGGGCGGCATTGATGTGGATAACCTCTTCGTTAAGAATGTTATGGTTGATGATGGACCTATATTGAAACGGTTTCTCCCTAGATCCATGGGGCGAGCCGACAAGATTTTGAAAAAAATGAGCCACGTAACCGTGGTATTGGATGAGGCAAGATAAACGTGGGCCAAAAGACACACCCAATTGGTTTTCGAATTGGTGTTAACAAAACCTGGAACTCTAAGTGGTTTTCAGTTAAGGACTACGCCAAGTTTCTTCACGATGATTTGAAGTTGCGGGCGTTTCTTTCCAAGAAGCTACGACATGCAGGCATTTCAAAGGTCGAAATTGAGCGGGTAGCTGCAAAGGTTAAGATTAACATTCACTCGGCTCGGCCTGGAATTATCATCGGAAAAAAAGGGGCCGGAATTGATCAGCTGCGGGCCGAGACTCAGAAATTGACGACTTCGGAAGTGTTTCTGAACATCGTCGAGGTTCGAAAGGCGGAAGCTGACGCTCAACTCATTTCCGAAAGCATAGCCGATCAACTCCAGAAGCGCATAGCTTTTCGCCGTGCAATGAAAAAGGCCATGAGTCAGGCCTTCAAATTCGGAGTTGCGGGAATTAAAGTCCAATGCTCGGGTCGATTGGGTGGCGCTGAAATTGCCCGAACCGAACGTTATGCTGAAGGTAGCGTTCCGTTACATACTCTAAGAGCCGATATTGATTACGGTTTTTCTGAAGCCCTAACTACCTATGGCCAGATTGGTGTCAAGGTATGGGTCTATCGAGGCGAGCTTCTTGGTCGACGACCACGACCGATGCCGGCGGCCGCCATTAACGAAGCGCCTAAGACGCAAGAGGGGCAATAATGCTAAGTCCCAAGCGAGTTAAATACAGAAGAGTTCAAAAGGGCCGAATGCGTGGTAAAGCTTACCGTGGTTCTGATCTCAACTTTGGCGAGTTCGGGCTCCAAACACTTGAGTGTGGAAGGGTCACGGCGCGACAGATAGAGGCCAGCCGAGTTGCCATTGCTCGTCATGCAAAAAAAGTCGGAAAAATGTTCATTCGCATTTATCCGGACAAGCCCATTTCCCGAAAGCCTGCTGAGACACGCATGGGAGGAGGAAAGGGAACTCCGGAATATTGGGTTGCGGTTGTGAAACCCGGTAGAATTTTATTTGAAATGGAAGGCGTTACTCGAGAAGTTGCGCACGAAGCATTGTCGCTTGCTGCACACAAGCTTCCGGTTCGTACCCGAATTATAGAACGAGGAAAAACACTCTAATGAAAGTTGGCGATTTAAGACAGCTTGGAGTCGAGGAACTGAAGGGAAAAATTCGGCAGTGGCAGGACGAGTCCTTTCGAGGTCGGTTTGCGTCCCAAACAGCCGAAAAAAAGGATACGAGCGTGATACGCAAGTTGAGACGAGGCATAGCCCGAGGGCTTACGATTTTAGCTGAAAAGCAACGTACTCCGGAGAACAAGACTCATGCCTAGCCGCAAACTAACTCAGTCCGTCCAGGGTGTCGTTGTAACGGATAAAATGAGCAAAACTCGTGTGATTGAGATTCAACGATATCACCAGCATCGTTTATACAAGAAGAAGCAGACTGGGCAGATTCGATTATTTATACACGACGAAAAAAACACCTCTAAGATCGGTGACAATGTGATTGCCGTCAGCACCAGGCCCCTGTCGGGAAACAAACACTTTCGACTCGTTCGAGTAGTTGGGGAGGGAAAGCGGACATGATTCAGGCGCAGTCGTACTTAACGGTCGCAGACAATTCTGGGGCTCGCAAGGTGATGTGTTTTAAGGTGTTGGGCGGTTCACGTCGCAGGTATGCAACTGTCGGGGATATAATTGTCGTGGCGATTAAGGATGCGCTGCCGACTTCAAAGGTCAAGAAGGGGACGGTCCACAAAGCGGTTGTCGTTCGTACCAGGCGAGAGATATCTCGATCGGATGGCTCGTTCATTCGATTTGACGACAATGCGGCCGTGCTTCTGAGCGCAAATCTTGAGCCGGTTGGCACACGTATTTTCGGCCCGATAGCCCGAGAGCTTCGAGTGCCCTCGAAGGACGGTTTCATGAAGATTATCTCTTTGGCACCGGAGGTACTCTAATATGATGGATGTCACTCACGTTAAAAAACGAGATCTCGTCCAGGTCATGACCGGCAAGGAAAAGGGGAAAACCGGGAAAATTCTTCGAGTCGTTCACAAGCAGCACAGGGTTGTGGTTGAAAAACTGAATTTAATCAAACGCCATACTCGTGCTACCGGAAAAGCCCCGGGTGGAATAATTGAAAAGGAAGCGCCAATTGCCGCTTCGAATGTCCTTCTGTACTGTGAAAAATGTGGGAAGGGCCGAAGAACCCGCACAGAAACAAATGACAAACAAAAAAGGATTCGATTCTGTCGCGAATGTAAAACTCCGTTGGATAAGTAATTATGAAGCCTAGACTTCTCGAACATTATCAGAAAAAGGTTGTCCCAGAACTTATGAAAGATTTGGGCCTTTCCAATTGCATGGAGGTTCCGCGTCTTTCCAAGATTGTTGTCAGCATGTGTCTTAAAGAGGCGACATCCGATATGAAGATCATGGAAAAGGCCATGGATGAAGTTGCGACCATTACGGGGCAGAAACCTAAAATGACCCGCTCGAAAAAGGCCATCGCTGCTTTTAAGTTGCGAGAGGGCATGCCATTGGGCTGCGTTTCGACGCTGAGGGGAGCGCGCATGTACGAGTTTCTAGACCGGCTGACAAATGTTGCATTACCCCGAGTACGCGACTTTCGTGGCCTTCCGTCTAAAGCTTTCGATGGAAACGGAAATTATGCCATAGGAATTAAGGAACAGATTATTTTTCCCGAGATTAATATAGATAGACTCGACAAGGCACGGGGAATGAATATCGTTATTGGTACGACGTCCAAAACAGACAAGGGGGGACATGCCCTTCTTGAGAAAATGGGAATTCCCTTTAGGAAAAATTAATCTATGGCCAGACTATCCATGAGAGTTAAGGCGAAAAGACATCCTAAGTTTAAGACTCAGGGTTACAATCGTTGTCCTAGGTGTGGACGTCCCCGAGCCTTTATGCGGAAATTTAAGCTTTGTAGGCTTTGTTTTAGAAAACTCGCCCTAGAGGGAATGATACCCGGGGTTACGAAAGCAAGTTGGTGAAAAATGCTGACTGATCCGATAGCCGATTTATTGACCCGAGTTCGCAATGCCTGTGGAGCTAAGCTGCTGAAAGTAGATATTCCTGCTAGCCACCAGAAAGTTGCGATTGTCGAGGTTTGGAAAAAACTTGGATTCATCAAAAATTACCGACTGTATCGACAGGATGACAAGGGTATTTTGCGGGTCTATTTGAAGTACGTAGGAAAGGGCAAGCCAGTCATTCAGGGCATTAAGCGTGTGAGTCGCCCTGGGCGGCGAGTTTACCGTGCGCATTCAAACCTACCTAAGGTGTTGGGCGGATTGGGAATTGCCGTTGTTTCCACTTCAAAGGGCATAATGACGGATCAGATGGCCCGTGAAAACAAGGTCGGTGGCGAAGTAATTTGTACTATTTGGTGATTTATGTCGCGAGTTGGAAAAAGAGTCATAAAGGTTCCGCCGGGAGTCAAAGTATCGTTTAATGCCCCTCTTCTTGAGATTTCTGGGAAGGTGGGAACAATCAAACGGGAACTTCCTCCTTCGATTGGTATCGAGGTGAAGGGCGATGAGGTGAACGTCAAGAATCTATCTGATGATCCTGATAAACATTCTTTACATGGATTGTGGCGCACACTCGTTCAAAACATGGTTCACGGTGTCATTAATGGCTTTTCGCGGGATCTTGAACTTCAGGGAGTCGGCTATCGTGCCGCGGTACAGGGCGCAAAGTTGACTTTGCAAGTGGGGTTCTCTCACCCGGTGGAGTTTGCTCTGCCACAGGGAGTAACTGCCGCAGTCGAAGCGAACACCAAGATTTCCATAAAGGGTGCCGACAAAGAATTGATAGGCCTGATTGCGTCTACGCTTCGAAAAATCAAGCCCCCGGAGCCCTATAAGGGCAAAGGTATTCGTTATGCGGGCGAGGTCGTACAATTGAAGCAAGGTAAGACCGCCGGCGCCGGTGGTTCCGGAGGTGCGAAATAGTTATGAGTGCTGTAATCCATAAATCGACCAATCCCCGACTTCTTCGACGAGTTCGGCGGAAGGCGAGAATTAAGAAAAAAATCGACAGACAAAAAGGCCTTATTGCGCGTCTTGTGGTCTCTCGAAGTAATAAATTTCTTTACGTTCAGTTGATTGACGACCTGAAGGGCCACACTCTGGCTCAGGCGAATACGCGTGAAACAGATTTTAGCCAACTGAAGTCAAAAAAGAATTGCGAGGCGGCAAGTCAGCTTGGCAAGTTGGTAGGCAAGCGTGCGGTGAATTCAAAAATCGAGCGTGTTTTATTTGATCGTAATGGATACGACTACCACGGCCGAATTAAGGCAATTGCCGATGGTGCAAGAGAGGCAGGACTAAAGTTTTAATGGCACCAAAGAGAATTAATTCTAATGAGTTGGATTTAGCTGAACGAATTGTTTACATCAATCGGGTAGCCAAAGTGGTTAAAGGTGGAAGGCGTTTCAGCTTCAGTATTATCGTTGTTGTCGGTGACGGTAAGGGGCACGTCGGAATTGGATTGGGCAAAGCCCGGGAAGTTCCAGAGGCGATCCGGAAGGCGGGCGAATCGGCGAAAAAAGCGCTGGTCTACGTTCCTGTATCGGGCGGCACATTCCCACACGAGGTTTTGGGACGATTCGGAGCGGCATCGGTTCTATTAATGCCGGCTAATGAAGGAACCGGCATTATTGCGGGTGGTGCCTGCCGATCCGTTTTAGAGATGGTTGGTATTCAAAATGCCCTCACCAAATCCTTTGGTACTAGCAACCCTCACAACTTAGTTCGGGCAACACTCAACGGATTGCGTTCGATGCGAAATCCAGATCAGGTGATGCGCGACCGGTCGTCGGATGAAAGTGTTAATGCTTAGGCTAGGGATGAAAGTTGGTTTGTAATGAGTAAGAAAGTAAAGATTGAATTAGTGAAAGGAATAGCGGGTACGCCTGAATGGATGAGAGTAATCGTCCGTACGCTGGGGCTACGCAAACTCCGCGATACCAAAACGCAGCCTGACAACGGGGCCATTCGCGGAATGGTACGTAAGGTGCACCACCTCGTTACACTTAAAGAGGTACAGGAGTAGTAATGTCTACCGAAGCCATTATCAATTTGGGGAACTTGGTGGCGCCTGCTGGCTCCCGCAAGACGCGGGTGCGTCGCGGTCGTGGAATTGGTTCTGGGCTTGGAAAAACTGCGGGACGGGGCGGCAAGGGACAAACCGCTCGATCCGGAAAGGGGCGGCCTAAGGGATTCGAAGGGGGGCAAACTCCCTTGCAACGCCGGTTGCCGAAGTTTGGTTTCACCAGGGCATTTCGAAAAATATTTGCTGTTGTTAATGTCGCCGCGTTGGAGGTTCATTTTTCTGTGGGTGATACAGTCGACTTTGAGAAGCTCGTTGAAACGGGGCTAGTGCGATCATCGGATACTTTGGTTAAGGTTTTAGGTGAGGGGTCGCTCACTAAAAAACTTATTGTAAAAGCCCATCGGTTTTCTAAAAGCGCGGTTCAAAAAATTAATCAGGCCGGTGGTCAAACGGAAGAATTGAAGATCGTCGGCGAAAACAACGAGGAGAGCGCCGGTGGCAGCAATTGAAGGTCTTACCAAGATCCCTGAGCTTAGACGAAGAATTCTTTTTACGCTGGGAATGTTAGCGGTTTATCGGATCGGTTGCCATATCCCGGTTCCGGGAATCAACACCACTACGCTATCCAAGTTTTTTGCCGGAAAGCAAGACACCCTGTTTGGAATGTTGAATACGTTTTCTGGAAGGGCCCTAGAAAACGCCTCAATTTTTGCTCTGGGTATCATGCCCTATATTAGCGCGTCTATTATTTTTCAGCTACTCACGGTGGTCGTTCCAACGCTTCATTCCTTGTCAAAAGAAGGCGAACTGGGCCGTAAAAAAATAAACCAGTACACTCGATATGCTACAGTTTTGATTGCCATGTTTCAGGGTTTTGCAATCACCAAGGCTTTAATGAGTGTTGAATCGATGAATGCGGTCATGCTTCCGGGTCTTCGATTTCAGATTTTGAGTGTTGTGACGCTTGCGGCTGGCACCTCGTTCATTATGTGGTTGGGCGAACAAATTACAGAACGCGGCATCGGTAATGGGACGTCTTTGATTATTTTTGCCGGGATTTCGTCTGGAATACCGGTGGCAGTTCAGCAGACCTTTCAGAAGGTAAGGGATGGAGAGTTCACCGCGCTGGTTTTGGTGATCTTGGCGGTCTTTATGGTGGTGGTGGTCGGAGTTATTATATTTCTGGAGCAAGGGCAGAGAAGAATTCCCATTCAGTATGCCAAGCGAAACGTGGGTGGGCGTCTCTATGGGGGTCAGGCCGCGCATCTTCCGCTGAAAATCAACACTAGCGGGGTCATCCCTCCCATTTTTGCATCTTCTCTAATCATGGCGCCGCTTACCGTTCTTAGTTTTTGGCAAAATCCTGTGACCAATTATATTCGAGACACACTCCAGCGCGGCGGGCTTGTTTATTTCTCTCTCTATGTGGGGCTGATAGTATTCTTTTGCTTTTTTTATACTGCAGTTGTTTTTAATCCGGATGATGTCGCTGAGAATTTGAAGAAGTATGGTGGTTACGTTCCTGGAATTCGGCCCGGGAAAAACACCAGCGAGTACATCGATAGAGTTTTATCTCGAATAACTTTCGGTGGCGCGGTCTATCTTTCTGCAATCTGTATTTTGCCAGATTTTCTCATCACAAAATTCAAGGTTTCATTTTTTTTTGGGGGTACCACTCTTTTGATTTTGGTGGGAGTTGCGCTGGATACCGTTTCCCAAATTCAGACATTTCTGTTAACGCGCGATTACGACGGTTTCATGAAGAACGCCAAGCTGCGAGGACGGCGAGGTTAGGTGAGTGAAGATCGTTACTCTTCTGGGCGCGCCGGGATCAGGTAAGGGTACCCAGGCAAAACGCTTGTCTGAGTCCGGAAAGTTTTTGCACTTTTCGACCGGTGATATGCTTCGGAAAGCGATCGCCAACCGGGAGCCGACTGGTTTGAGTGCGGATGTGTTTATTAAGCGAGGAGAGTTGGTACCCGATCAAGTTATGATCGATTTAGTCCGTTCTGCTGTTCGGGTTGTACCTTCGACATCCAATGTCTTACTCGACGGATTTCCTCGAACTCTCCCACAGGCTCACGCACTCGACAGCACATTAGAAATCAGGGTCACCGCCGCCGTTTTTTTGGACGTTCCGGGGTCGGTTCTCCTTGATAGGCTCACGGGACGCCGGATCTGTCGTAAGTGCGGTGAACTTTTTCACATCACGTTTTTTGCGCCTAGAAAGTTGGGCACCTGTGACAAGTGCGGCGGCGATCTGTTTCAGCGGCCTGATGACCAAGTTGATGTTGTTTCGAAGCGGCTTGAGATTTTTGCAGGCCAGAATTCAATGCTCCTGAGTTACTACTTCGAGTCCGGACGTCTGACAAAAATCGACGGAAATCGATCGGCCGATTCTATTCAGTCCGATCTTGCGGTTCAGCTTCGCTAATGGTGCACATTAAATCTCAACGTGAATTGGAGCACATGCGGAAAAGCGGAAGTCTCGTCGCGAAGGTGTTGCGCGAAGTAGCTCAAATGGCCAAACCCGGAGTTACTCTAAGTCAACTTGACGCCGAGGCAGAACGTCTTACCCTCGAACTGGGTGCGACGCCCGCGTTCAAAGGATATCTGGGGTATCGTCATTCTCTTTGTACCTCGGTCAATGAGCAAGTCGTCCACGGGATTCCGACTAGTAGGGCGTTGGTGGCTGGAGACATTCTTGGACTCGACTTTGGGCTTGTTTATAATGGCTACTATGGCGATAGCGCCGTTACCATTCCCATCGGCCCAGTGAGTGAGGAGACTAGTCAGCTCATCGATGCGACTTGCCGGGCCCTCTATGCCGCGATCGATGTAGCCCGCCCTGGAAACTCACTCAAGGATATTGCTACAGCAATCGAAAAGACGGTCGAGCCATTTGGTTATGGCATTGTACGTGAATTTGTCGGCCACGGAATCGGCCAGAAACTCCATGAGGAACCTCAGATTGCAAATTATAGTTCGGGAGCGTCGCACCTGAAACTGAGAGCGGGCATGACCATCGCTATTGAACCCATGATAAATGCTGGGGGTCATGAGGTTAGAGTGCTCTCGGATAAATGGACTGCCGTAACAAAAGACGGTTCACTATCGGCACACTTCGAACATACACTCGCAATTATGGATGGGGTTGCTGAGGTCTTAACCGAATGGGATCCACCCTGTTTTGCGGAGCTTTTCAGAACTGCGGGGAAGCCTGGACGTAGGTAGGCAAAGGTTTTTTTAAATGGTCAAAGGATGCGGTGCTTCGTGGCCCAGCCAAGGGTTATCTGCAAGCCTAAATGGCACTATGCAAATTTGGCTTTTTGAGTAATGGAATTGACAACTTAATCACAATCGGCCTAAATATGGCCTTTTGCAGAAGCGAACGGTAGGTAACGGTGAAAGTTCGGGCATCGGTGAAAAAAATTTGCAATAAATGTCGGATATTTAGGCGCGGTGGCGTTGTTAGAGTCGCCTGCGTTGATCCGCGTCATAAGCAGAGACAGGGATAAGTAGTGGCACGAATTGCTGGAGTCGATCTTCCTCGCAATAAGAGAATTGAAGTGGGCTTGACCTATATTTTTGGAATTGGTCGAAACCGCGCTCGCAGTATTCTTCAAACGATTAATATTGACCCTCATTTGCGGACCGATGGTTTGGCTGAAGAACAGGTCAATAAGATCCGTGAATTTATTGAGAAGAGCTTCCCGGTAGAGGGGGAATTACACCGCATTGTTTCCATGAATATTAAGCGATTAATGGATTTGGGGACCTACCGAGGGCTGCGCCACAGAAAAAACTTGCCAGTCCGTGGTCAGCGAACCCATACAAATGCTCGGACCCGAAAAGGCCCTCGAAAAACGGTGGCAGTGCGGAAGCAGCTGAAGGTAATGAAGTAAAACGAATTTCGGAGAAGTGTTTTGTGAGTACCCAAGAGGTAGTTGAAAACGTAAAGCGTGAAGAGCCAAAGGAGCCGAAGAAAAAGAAATCTCGGCGCGAAATCCCTTCGGGAAACGCCTACATTCAGAGTTCTTTTAATAATACGATAATCACTATTACCGATCCTACCGGTGGAGTGATTTGCTGGTCTTCGTCCGGTCGGAAGGGTTTTAAGGGGGCGCGTAAGAGCACTCCATTTGCGGCGCAAGTAGCTGCCGAAGATGCAGCTCGCCAGGCGTCTGAGGCAGGAGTTAAATCACTGTCAGTGTATGTAAATGGCCCGGGGGCCGGTCGTGAAACAGCTCTTCGGGGCCTTCAGGTATCCGGCATTAAGATTACGTTTCTTCGGGATATCACCCCAATTCCTCATAATGGTTGTCGTCCGTCGAAACGTAGACGCGTATAGGGAGTGTCAATTGGCTAGAAGCACTTGTTCAGTTTGTAAGTTTTGCCGTCGAGAAAACCTGAAACTCTTTCTTAAGGGTGAGCGGTGTTTTTCTGACAAGTGCGCCTTTGAGCGTCGGGCATACCCGCCCGGTCAGCATGGACAGCGCAGAACCAAGGTTTCCGATTTTGGCCTTCAGCTTCGTGAAAAGCAAAAATTAAAACGTCTCTATGGCATCTTGGAGCGTCAGTTTCGCACCTACTTTGAACGAGCAGATCGACAGAAAGGCGCCACGGGGCATAACTTGTTAAAGCGGTTGGAACTCAGATTGGACAATGTGGTCTATCGCCTTGGATTTGGCGGGAGCCGGAAAGAGGCTCGGCAGCTCGTTCTTCATGGACATTTTTTCGTCAATGGCAAGCCGGTGACCATCCCGAATACAATTTTAGATGTGGGTGACGAGGTTTTGGTTCGACCCAAGAGCCAGACACGAACCCCCATTTTGCGATCTCTGGAAGACATCAAAAAACATGAGATACCCGATTGGCTTGAGCAGAATCCTGCGGAGTTCAAGGGTCGCGTCAAGTATCTTCCGGAACGCCAGCAAATTACTTTACCTATCGAAGAGCAGTTAGTTGTCGAGCTTTACTCGAGATAAGGAGCAAATCATGACCGATGTAACTTTGGCCTCAAAAAATTGGCGCACACTGATAAAACCGCGAGGGCTTGAGGTTGACAGGGACTCGTTGACCGACACCTACGGGAAATTTGTGGCTAAGCCCTTGGAGCGTGGGTTTGGTCTGACCATCGGAAACAGTCTGCGTCGTATTCTCCTTTCGTCGTTACAGGGCGTTTCGGTAACGTCTGCGAGAATCGACGGGGTTTTACACGAGTTTTCGACTTTGCCCGACATGGTAGAGGATGTCTCCGATGTTATTCTGAACCTCAAAGAGGTTCGATTCAAAATGTACGTTGAGGGTCCCAAGATCGTAAAGCTTGAGAAATCAGGCCCAGGGCCGGTAAAGGCTTCGGACATTCAGACCGACGATACGGTTGAGATTTTGAACCCCGATCAGCTTATTTGCACTCTAGGCAAGGAAGGTAAGCTGAACGCCGAATTGAATTTGGAATATGGAAAAGGCTATGTACCGACAGAGGCAGTAAACAAGGAGGATCTCGCCGCGGGTATGATTGCGATCGACGCGTTTTATTCTCCTGTTCGCAAAGTAAATTATTCGGTTTCCCATGCTCGTGTTGGCCAGCGAACCGACTACGACAAGCTGGAAATGGAAGTGTGGACTGATGGGTCGGTAAGACCCGAAGATGCCGTTGCTTTCAGCTCCAAGATTTTAAAGGATCAGTTGAGCATTTTTATCAACTTTGACGAAACGCTTGAGCCCGAGGTTATTGAAACAATTATTGAAGCAGATCAAATTAACGACAATCTCTACCGGACGGTCGATGAGTTGGAGTTGTCGGTTCGTTCTGCAAATTGCCTTCAGAACGCCGGCATCAAATATATTGGTGAGTTGGTGCAAAAGACCGAGGCTGAAATGCTCAAGACTAAAAACTTTGGTCGAAAGTCCTTAAACGAGATTAAGGAAATTTTGCATGAAATGGGATTAGGATTTGGTCTCAAAATTGAAGGGTTTGACCCAGAGGCATATTTTGCCCAAAAGAAAAAGAACGATGGAACGGAACAGCTCAACTAGCCTCTCCCAAAGGGACAAAAAAGCATGAGACATCGCAACGCCGGTAATAAGCTCGGAGTAAGTGGGCCGCAAAGAAAGGCGCTGCTTAGGGGGCTGACACTGGCTCTTTTGGAACGAGACTCTATCCATACGACACGAGCTCGCGCGAAAGAGCTCCGCTGGTGGGCCGACCATGCGGTAACCTTAGCAAAGCGTGGCGACGTTGCGGGCAGACGTCAGCTGATATCGCTTTTGGGCTGCACTGAAACACACCGGCCCGGGGAGAATCGGGTACGGCTCGCCCTAACTCGCCTGTATGGAACTATTGCTCCTCGATTTCGGGATCGTTCAGGTGGTTACACGCAGATAATTCGACTGGCACTTCCGAGAGCTGGTGACTGTGCCGAAATGTGTATTATGCGTTATATTCCGTCGGTGGAAGACAGTAAAAAGACCTCTAAGAAGGGTAAAAAGGGCGAGGGTTCTAAAGAAGAAAAGAAGTCGGCTCCGGTGAAGGTTTCGGCCAAAGAGAAATCAGCCGCACCGCGTGGTGCCGCCAAGGCTGAGGACCAAACGTCAATCCTGAAGAAAAAATCCAAGACTCCTGCGGAAGTTTAGAGCAAAATTTTAAAGGCCCATTTGAACCCAACCAGATCGGGTATACTGCATGGGGACTCTGATAACTTTTCAATACTTCCATGAAATCTAATGGTGCCGCCCTCAGTATTGCTCTTGTGAGTGGTTTTCTGGTTACGTTAATTTTGCTTCCGTATTTTCAGAAGCGCTCTTTGACCGTTATTGTTTCCGAATCGGGGGGGAATCTTGCCGACATGGCCCTCTCCAAAAAGCTCAGGGTACTTCAGGGTGGAAAAACGAAGTCCATTTCGCTAGCCGATCTGCTCGATGGGTCGGGTACGATAATTTTAAATTTTTGGGCAACGTGGTGTCCTCCTTGTATCGAAGAACTCCCATCGCTGGAGTATTTGCACCGGCAAATCAAGGGGCCCACAATGCCGATTCTTGCAACTGTATCGGTAGATGAAAGAGGCGAGGACGTGTGGGGGTTGTTCGAAACACTTTCCTTTAAGCCTTCTTTTTTGGTCTTGCACGATCCCGATGGTGAAGTGGCGCGAAGCTTCGGTGCGACCAAGTTTCCTGAGACCTTCTGGGTGAAAACCAATGGATTTGTTTTAAAGCGATGGGCGGGTCCGCAAGACTGGTTGTCGGCGGACGTGCTGACTCAATTTCGACTTTTAATGGGTAAATCATAGCTGCCCGTTGATTGGGTTCTGAATTACGAGCAATTTGGTATGGCTATTGCTGAAGGCAGAGAAAATTGTAATTCGTCTAAATATGAAACGGCGCCGCCGCGCCGCATCTCGAAAGTTGTTCTGAATACACCTAAAATTGTGAATAACATGAAACAAAAATGGATAGGTTCAGCTTTTGTCGTTGCGCCCTTAATAACCTTTCTGGCTTACGGAGAGCCACAAACTGAAAACGCGCTGTCCAAAAAGGACAAGTTGCGAGAAGTTGGCGTTGAGGCTGATGAATCCGGTCAATCGAATAATAAACCTGCGGTTTACACACTGGAAGGTGTTAAGCGAATTCACGATAATATTTTACTTCTCGAACAAAACATCAAGGACACGGAGACCAATTTAGATAGTATCGAAAAAAACATAGCCACGGTGTCCGCCGAGTCTGACGAGGTTAAAAAAATCATCGTAGAACACGGCGAGCTTCGAAAACGCCTGGTTGAAAAGGTTACAACATCCAAAGAAGAGATCAGCAAGAATGACGATGCGCTGAAAAAACTTCAGAAATTTACGAAGGCCTTAGACGGTGCAAAGAATAAGCAGTCGGACACCCAGGCCGTAAAACTTTCCCAAGAATCAGCAATGCGAGAAATCGCCGAACGGGAACGTTGGAACCTAGACGCCTCACAAAAACTCAAACGTCTGATTGAAATGACCGCTGAACTGGACAGGTCTACTTACGCCCTGAGGCTCAAGATTCCCACTCTTGAAAGGGAGTTGATGGTTTGGCGTAAGCAGATTTCCGATTTTCAGACCGCATTGGAGTCGTTTAAGAAGCAGCGCGGTGAGTTTGCCACTCTGTTACCCGGCATTCCGCCGTCACCCTAATCGCGGCGTTCCATGACCACAGTAATTTAGGCGAGATAAGATTGCTAAACACAGTCTAAAATTGTTGCACCCTAGTGGCAGGGGATCTGGCCTTTTGGCCATTAATTAAAGGGATGAAGTGAAGCGCGTTATCTTCGTTTTTTCCTTAATATCAGGTTTTTTGGCTTCAAGCTGCTCGAATTCCCCCACTACAAATGACACTGTTCAGGCCGCAGTTGTTCTAAAAGTTTCAATTCCCGGCCCACAAATCTCACCCACACCCGTTCCGTCTATGGTAAGTGCACCGATCGGTTTGGAGGTTCAAAAGTCTTTGATCGTTGAAACGGGGCAAAACCCGGAGCTTGATCAATTCAGCCGATTTGTTCTCGGTAACGATGTTTCAGGCTGGAAAAACCCTCTGGCGCAAAAATGTAGGCGACAATCAAATGCCAGTCCTTTTTGCTCCACGATTCTTACGCGCCGACAACTTGAGGAAAAGCGCAAGGTCCGACCAAAGAGAAGCCTTTCGACGAAATACGGATTTGGAAATGTCAGGCCGCTGATTCTCGACGGTGAGGTGATTAACTGGGAAAAGCTTCGTCATTCGAGCGTGGGGTCGATGATCAAAAACTTTTCCAGGCTAAAACTTGCTGACGTGCTCGCGCTAAAACGACGGGCGGAATTTGAAACAACGTGCCCAAACAACACGGCAATTGCCATCGCATCAACGTTAGAAGATTCATTACCCACAACCTCTGAGCCTGGTGATATTGCCTCTCTCTACGAGAAGGGGGCCGACTGTATCAGCCAAAGTCCGCCCGACCAGGAAATGTTGCTGACTCGCGCCGGCATGTTTTATTTTATGAAAAAGGATTATAAGCAAGCATCCAGAGTGTTCGAGAAGGCCAAGAGCCTGGATGTGCCCTACACCGGACGACCACTGTATTGGCTAGCTCGGTGCAAAGGTGAAATGGGGGAGCGCCGGGAGGAAAAAAGACTCATTGAGGTGCTGCGAACCCGCTACCCGTTTTCCTTTCATACTCTGGTAGCCCTGACGCGAGACAAAATCGATCCGGGTGAAATTCTGAAAAGAACTGCCAATTCAACCCGCCGCTCTCAACAGAATCCTCAAGTGAACACGCTCATCGAACAGGTTGAAACCCTCAAAATGGCAGGATTTACCGCTGCCGCTTCCCGGGTGCTCGATTGGGCCTCGGCAGAATCGCAGGGGCACGAGCCCGAAGTGCGGCTCTACCTGGCCGAGCTCAAGCATGACAGCTCGGACCATCTTTCAAGAATTGCGATGCTCTCCGATATTCTCTACAAAAATCCCCATTTGGTCTCGGGGCAATCGATGGATCTCTATTTTCCCAAGGCGTTCTTTCCCGCATTTGAAACCAATATTGCTGGTCTCGATCCCAATCTTTTATTAGCGGTCGCCCGCCAGGAAAGCGCCTTTAATCCAAGGGCTCGCTCAATTGCAAACGCGCGCGGTCTCCTGCAAATTTTACCCAGGACTGGGCGAAAATTTAAAAAACGGCTGGATCTTTACGATCCAAACTCCAATATAGAGGTCGGTTCTCGATACCTTTACGAACTCCTGAGGCACCTGAATGGAAATCTCCCGCTGGCATTGGCATCATACAATGCCGGTCCTGAACGTGTCTCCAACTGGATCAACCGTTACCCCGTCGATAACCCAGTTCTCTTCACCGACCTGATTCCGTTCAGGGAAACGCGAGAGTACGTGGCCTCGGTCTTGCGTAACTATTACTGGTATCGCCGGATGAATTCCGCAGGCGATGAAAAATTCGTCGACTTGGTGTTTGAAGCCCAGCTCAGTCCCGAAAGGTAGTTACTTCCCTGCTTATCGGGTTGTCACATAACGGGTCCGGACTCCCTAAAGGAAGTATGGCTCCTTTCATAAGTTTTGCGATAGCGAGACGAGCGTTCATCGAGTTAGGCGAGAAGCGGCGACGACGGTGTACTCCTCGTACTCCTAGGAGCCGCGACGAAGCATAACGAAGATAAGCGCTCGATCGTAGCATC
>CAZRVZ010000227.1:0-19024 GCA_964603655.1 uncultured Pseudobdellovibrionaceae bacterium
CCAAATGGGGCTGCGCGGTTCTTCGGAGCAGGAGAGCAAGGATGGTGCCACGGTAAGCTGCCAGGTAAACGAGCCTAAGGTGTGCGTCGCGGCCAGCTCGCGGTACCGTAAAACGGCCCCGCTGTAACAATTTTCGCCAGCCACTAAATATGGCCGGGCCGAACCGGACCCGTTATGTGACACCCCGATAAGCAGGCAAAATTCGCCACGCCGTTTCACGTTCCCATTTGATATGATGTCTGACGGAGGCCAAAATGCCACATGCCATGTTTGAATCGGTTCCTATTTTTTCGTCGCTGCCTGATGAGGAGCGCACTGAATTGTGTAATTTGGCGAGCATCGAGACCATACCTAAGGGGCAAGTATTGGCTCGCGAGGGAGAGCAGGGGGATGAAATTTTCGCGCTTCTCGAGGGGGTGGTGGACATCGAGGTGAAAAATGCGGCCACTCGGACAATTCTGCGGACACCGGACAAAAAGAATGCGGTGACGACGCTGACCAAACTGCATCCCGGAGAATTATTCGGTGAAATGGTTCTTCTTGGGCGAAAGCGCCGGGTGGCAAGCGTGCTCGCCAATGAAAAGGTGACCATCGCCGTCTGGCCGGTGCAAAAGTTGTTCGATCTGTTCCAAAAAAAACCCGCTATCGGCTACCGCTTCATGCTGGCGCTCTCCTGCCACCTTGCCGATCGTTTGGAATCGTCGAATATGGTGATTCGCAATCAGGTCAAGGCGGTTGGGTAGAATTACTACGGGTTTCACTGCGCACGGCTGGGCCCGGTTCGGCACCACCCGCACCACCCGCACCACGCCTAGCTCCCGCTAAATCTAATAAAACTCGGTGTAATTGTCAGGACTCGTTCACGCACCATTTCTTAGGGCATCCATTGTTAGCGGTGTCCACAGCAAAGGCATCCTCAAACACTTTTGTTAAGAATCACTGGATCGGACTCCTGAGCTAAGTCATATTTAAATGATATTTATAGTATTGCCCTTACGAGTATTGTGAATTATAGCATTGACAAGCTAAATGCACCTTAATAAAAACCTAGACATGAATCGTAAAACATCTCCACAACAACTGACTTTCTTTAAGGACTCCAAACGCTCCCTCTGTCACGGGGGTGAACTGGGGCGGGGACTTAGAAAAACCAGACGCCCTGTGGACACCAAGCGTCCGATGCACGTAGTTTTCCGGTCGGAACGGGCCCGCGGGTCGCTCTCGTTACTTTCGCGACCTCATGCCACCTCCGTGAAACGCATTTTGGCTGCGGTCTCTCACAGGCATCATGTGCGAGTACTGGAGTGGGCAAACGTCGGTAATCACATTCATCTGCTCATCCAAACCCAGACTCGGGACGGGTTCGCCAATTTCTTAAGGCGATTCTCGTGTGAAGTAGCTCTCGCCGTAACGGGCGCCCGAAAAGGCAAGGCTTTCGGCAGGTTTTGGACGAGGCTCGCCTTTAGTCGAATCGTAGCGTGGGGTCGCGCACTAACCACCGCGCGACGCTACATTGTCCTTAATCAATTGGAGAGTCGCGGAATTTCCAAGTCGATGGGGAGGATTATTTTGGGTGCGGTCAGGGGCTCGAGCGCGAACTCGCTCCACAATGACCGAAAAGGTAGTCCGCTCGAGGCGCTGGCCTGACGGTGAAAACATTTATCCAGCCGGCGCCCTAGTAGTCTACAGTTGCTTTAAGGACTGCGGTTTTTTAACGGTTGCTGTTCCCAAACGGTTGGCGGACGCCAGATGTTGGGCCATTAGTACTCCACTGCTGGTCGTGAACATTGGGGCTTGAAAAACCTGGCTGTCGCGACGCGGGTGGCTGTTGCTGTGGACTGGTACGGGCATTTTCACCCTCGTTCTTAATTGCGCTTCTGTACGGCGATTTCGGTAAAGTAGTGTTATTAAAGTTCTTGATGGCCTGCTCAAGAATTCGACTTAAATCGTCCCACCTCTTATCGGAATTTAGAACGCTGAGACACGTCTTGGCCTGCGCCATGAGGCGCTCCTTCACGATTTCAGCCAGCGCCGCTTTCATTGGTAACTTTACCGGATCTAGCTTGGAAATGTCGCGCATCACAAATCCGTGCAAGCCGTAATTGGCGATAAAAACCGTGTCTATGTACGCATCGAGGTGTTTTTCCGACAATTCCTGGACCTGCCTTATCATCTCGGACTCCACCTTGGTTGGATCGAGGCATAGGCTATCGCCTTTGATATCATTATTCAGTTTCAGATTAAATTTTTTCTGAACTAATTCGCGGAGGCGAATTTCGAGCGGCTTTAGCCACTCTGCGGTTCTAAAAGCTATTAACAAGGTTTTGGCCTGCGAGGTCTTGCCGACTGGGAATTCCAAGAGCTCCCTGGCTAACTCATCGATCTTTTCGGACGTGGAGTTCCTGAAAAGATTGAGCTGCATGCGCCGATACATTCTCCCGATGTATCCATCCATCTCCGTATCGGAAAGGCCCTTTCTATGCTGTTGCAAAAGAGATCTTCCCCAGGTGCCATCGGGCGTGAGCCCCGATTGTTCCATGGTACGACTCAAAACAGGAATGCCAAAATCCGCCTCTACGCCGTCCTGATTAGAAGGGTATTGGTTCAGGTCTCGATCATTTCGCTGTTTGGCTAGTTCGATTGACCCCAATGTTCTATGAAGGACCGTAAGGTCCCAGTTGAACTGGACAATATCGCGAGGGTTTGCGCGTGTGTGCAGAAGGGCAAAAATTGAAGCACTTTGTTTCTTTATCCCTGCGATGTCATTCTGGTTCTTGACCGTCTGTCGCTCCAGGTCCCGGCGCGGCAAAATCGATAGTTCTGCGGCCAATTCTGCAACGTTCGAATTTTTTTGGAGATCCGAAATGATAGACTGCGGGTCAGAATAATGTTTTAGCGGAACTGGCGGCATTAAGGATTTCAAAAGATCCTTTTGACCGTACGGCGGCTCAGTCGCAAACCCCACAGTGGAAAACAGCACCAGCGCTATCGATAGAATTGATTTCATGGCCTTGTCCCTAAGAAAAGAAAGCACCCTAAAGGTAAGTACCTTTAGGGTGCTTTTTGAAACTATTCGGTTATCGTGGTTCCAGTTCCAACCGCGCGGTCAGCGACGCCGGTCACACCGTCCACAATCACCGGCTTCGGTTTTGTCATCGCGAAGAGCTGGATGTTGAGCTGGTAGACCGCATCACTTGGATTGTGGCTATGGGTGCCGGCAACCTGGGCGATGATCTGGTGGAGCTTTTCCTTGAGCTCTCTCACCTTTTCAGGTGGGAGCGATAGGGTGATGGCCCCGTAGTCCTGGGTCTCGGGCCCCTGCGTGTACAGGGACTGAGCCGCCAGTTCGGCCATCTGCTCGTAATGAATTTTCTGAGCAAGCTCAATCGACTTTGTATCGATGTCGGTCGGCTCATTGGACTCGAGCCATCCTTCACCCGAAACGATGACGAACTTGAGCTGGGTCAGGAGCGCAATCGACCCAGCCGCCTGTTCCATCGAAATCGTTGGAACCAAACTCGCCGCGATTGAGCCGGGATCGTTTTTGATTTTCCCTTTGATCACCATCTCGCGAATCGCCGAGTGGTACCAGTCATGATAATAATCATAAAGTTCCGGGATCATCATCTTCACCTTGAAGAGTTCCCGCAGATAAAGCAGCTTTGCTTCAAAGACCTGTTTTTTGGCCGGCACATCACATTGGTTGGCCTCCACCATGTAGCGGAAGAACTCACCTTCGTGATTGTCCAGACGCAGACCCTTGGCGAACTTCGCAATTGCCTCGAAGCTCAGGTTGCGTTTTGCGTCCATGACCAGCTTCAGGTAGTTGGGCGAACCAAAACCTGCCTGCTTTGAAAAATTACGGAATGAAAACACCGGGTCGCTTTCCTTTAGCTGGCGATAGCGATCTTTTAAGAATTCCCGATAGTCCGAGAAATTATAGATATTAGAAGCAATGTTCACGACTAACCCCCTGATAAGTGAAATGGCTCTTTCAAAGCCAATCTAAGTTTCGATTACCCCTGCAACGATTCAGTGCAACCTTCTTGCCAGGGCTTGCTCTAAACGCTCTTCGAAAAACCAGCGTGTTCTCGATGTGTTAGGGGTGATTGGACGACTGCACTAAGGCCCAACACGTGGTGAACTGATCGCCTACGAAACTGACACTCCGCCTAAGCGCTTGAAATTACGGGGCTCGATCTGTATGAACGGTTGACACACTCGAAATCGGGGTCGATCCGGTGCAGTCTTTCGATGACATCTTAAATGCGTTCGGCGGGGAATCGCGCATCGATCTGGGCCTCGAGCGCTTCCAGCGCGCACTGCGCGAGGTCGGTCACCCGGAGAAACTTGTCAAAACGATCGTCATCGGCGGCACCAACGGAAAGGGCACGACCGCGATCCTCATTGCAAACACGCTCTGTCGCCAGGGTCTGCGTGTTGGAACGTACCTCTCCCCGCATTTACAAACCCCGAACGAGCGCCTGCTTTCCAATATGTTGCCCATCGATTCGGGCACGTTGCACCAGCTTGGCTGTTCATTTGCCGATCTGGGGCTCCGATGCGAGCTTACTTATTTCGAGTTCCTCACGCTTTTATATTTCATTTGGGCGGCAACCGAGAAATTCGATATCTCGGTGCTCGAGGTGGGGCTCGGTGGCAGGCTCGACGCCACGAATGTGACCGAGCCGTTGGCCTGCGCCATTACCAATATCGCCTTCGATCACCAAAAATACCTAGGGCATACCTTGGAGGCCATTTTTTCGGAAAAAGTCGGGATCTCGCGCCCGAGCGTCCCGCTCTATACAGGGATCACCGATCCGGATCTTCTCGCTCGGTGCCCGAACGCAAAACCCACTCTGGAGATACCTCGCAAGATAACTGCGCGAGACTGGACGTACCAACGGGTAATTATCGACGGCCACGAATTCAATCTAAATAACCCTTCTGCGGGTATGGTTGAAAATGCGGTCTTGGCCTACGCGCTCCTTCGCGGCGAATTCCCGCAGATACCCTTGGACACCATTCAGTCCGCATTTGCCTCGGCCAAAACTCCCGGACGGTTCGAGGTCACCCACTCTCTATCGCCGAAAAGCCCGCGCATTTTACTGTCCGGCGACCACAACCCCCACGGCATTGATTCGTTGTGCGCGACGCTCGATTCGCTGCCGCCGACACGCCTGCACACCCTCTGCGCGTTTTCACTCGATAAACCTTATGCCGAAATGTTTGCCCGTCTCAAGGCTCGGTCACAATCCATCGTGCTCGCCGTCATCTCCAACAACCGGCTGCTCCATCTCAATCTTGCCGGCGAAAGCCCAAACATTCCCGCCGACTATCTCGCCTTGGCTGAGGTGGCAAACGATCCCGTTCACACATTTGAGACAATGAAAAAAAATATGCCGCACGAAGATACGCTACTAGTTACCGGCTCACTGTATCTGGTCGGCGAAATCCGCAAGCACCTTGCGCTCGAGGTGTTTTACAATTGAGGACGCGATATCGGGACTTTCGGGATTTACCTCAAGAGTGAGCCGAGCGGGCGAAATCACCAAATCCATATCTTCCAGCGGAACCGCGCCGAGTAGCCATCTTGTCCATCTAAGCCTCCGACATTACTTCTGCCAAGCGAATGAGGGTAGGGTGAACTCCCCATTGAACACCCGTCACCCGGCCCAAAATTCCGCTTGCCCACTTGCAAAGAACTCCATTATTGGGCCATAAGAGGCACCAGTAAACGGTGAAAAAACCATGAACTTCCCACGCGATTCTGCCTATTCCCAATGGTCCCGAAGGTCCATTCTTTTAAAGGCGTCCCAGGCAACGCTCGGGGCTCTGGCGCTTCGGTCCAAGCGAGTTCTGGGTGACGAAACCCCCATCGACTGCCTGGTCCTAGGCGCTGGCATCGCCGGCCTCACCGCCGCCTGGCAGCTCAACGACTGGTGGCGTGGCACCAAAAAAATAGTCGTACTTGAAGGGTCCGATCGTCTGGGCGGGAGAATTCAGACACTTCGAGGTGTCGTTCCTGGACCACCGGCTAGTAACAGGGGCGAATCCATCGAATTAGGCGCCGAGTTCATTCACCGTGCGCCCGGTACGGTCCCGCTTTGGAATTATATTCACCACTTTAAACTCCAGACCCGGCGCATTCCCAAGATGTCCGGCAGCCGCATTTTTTATCCTAAGCATCCGTTATTTGCCGGTGGCCGGCGTCCAGAAGCGGCTGCGCTGTTATGGAATCTGTTTCAGGCATCTGACCTCTATTCAAAAATCGATCGCCACAGAGGCCCGGATCTCGCGGCGCGCGAATGGGCGGAAAAATACCACTCGATCCTCAATCTGGATCAGGGGCTGGGCGAGGACTTCGTTTCGATGGTGCTTACCGGCCATATGCCGGGGACCCTCGATGACTTGAGTGTTCGGGGATTCTCAGCCGATAGATTGGCCTCGCAACTTAAAGAGTCCGATGAGTACGCTCTCATCAATGGTTACGACTCGATTATTGGGGCGATGGCTCGCCCCCTAGATATTCGCAGAAACTGTCGGGTAACGCGTGTGGAATATGGCCTACGCGGATCCAGCGGCGGCGGCGGCCGCGGCGGTGTCACGGTTACCACCGATGACAACCGTGTGTTTAGCGCGAGAGCGGCCGTCTGCACGTTTTCCATCGGAATGCTCCGCAGTAATCAAGTTGAGTTCTCCCCGGATTTACCGCGTGAAAAAAAAGAGGCATTGGCCATTATCAAACCCGGCTTCCACTCCAAGGTGATCATTTCGTTCACGCGCCGTTTTTGGAAGAACGATATGACCATGGCGCACTTCCCGCTACGCGAGCGCCGGGCTGGACGCACCTATTTCCGCCTGTTTAATCACGATCCCGATATGCCACCGACCTTAACCGCACTGATGATGGGAGATGACGCGAAACGACTCGATCCCGTGTCCAATAAGGAAATCATCCAGGCAATCTGTTTCGATCTCGACCAGATGTTTCCACACGCGGCACCCACAATTCGCCACGTGAGATTTATTGGGGACGAACCTCAGATTTTGCGTAAAGCATGGATGCAAGATCCGTGGTCCCTGGGCGGTAACTCGTACATCTCGACCGATGCTGCCCTTGGTCCACGGCTCGTCCGGCCCGAGCTAGCACGAACGGCACTCGCCGAGTGTTCCAGCACCCCTGGACTTTTCTGGGCAGGTGAGGCGACGGCGTTAGCCACCCAGCCGGCCAGCGTTCATGGCGCCAACGAATCGGGATTGCGGGCAGCGCGCGAGGTGTTTCGGTTTGTGGCATCACTCCACTCGGATGTGCGTGATTGATTCATACGACTAACCATCGTATAGTGAATCGTATGAAAGTAACCGCGCTTATCCCAGACTCACTCGTGAAGGATGTTCAACGGCACTCGATGGGAAAAAACATCACCGACTCGCTGATCATTGCGCTTCGAGAGTGGCTCGCTACTAAAAAGTTAAGAGCCCTAAACCTGAGAGTCCAGCGGTCTCCCCTGAAGTTTTCGGCAGGTTTTTCTGCTGCGAACATTCGTGCGTTGAATCGCAGACGATGATCGTCTTCGACACATCTATCTGGATTGAATATTTTCGTGGCCGAACTCCCTACCTGGAGGCCATGGGCTCGCTGCTGGAAAAGCGGCAAGTGTTAGGAGTTGAGTGTATTTTTGGGGAGCTGTTACAAGGCATCACCGAACGGGGCGAACGAAGAGTGATCCTTCAGTGTTGGGACTGTCTTGCGAAGACGGGGGAAGAGGGCCTTTGGCTGGAGGCCGGAGAGTTTTCGGCCATTCACCGATTGTCATCCAAAGGAATCGGACTCATCGATGCGGCAATCGCGGTCGTGACGTTAAAAACCGACTCACTCCTATGGACTGCCGACAAGCGCTTGGCCTCGGTGATTCCCGCCAAATATCGATATGCGGCCTACATTTGAATTAATACCGAAAGGGAATTCGAGCCGTCTATCTCACGGCGTTCAGGTAACACTTCAAGCCAGCCTTGAGCTTCGTGGCATCTATGGCTGTTTCGGTGACAAGCCGGTAATCCACGGAGCGGGCGAGCCCGTCATGAGTATAGTATTTTTTGAGGTCTGATGTCGCTGTAACGCCCAATGAATTAATGGGACCGACGACGGAGTTTACGGTCTTATCCGTTTCAAAGCCGGGACTGCAGGTCTTGAGTACTGCCTGGGGGCAGGTGCTCGCCAATTTGGCATTCATCTTTTTTGCGAGCGTGTAGGCCGAATAATCGGACGTTGAAAGATTTGAATTCACCTTGGCCGCAACTGCGTCTCGAATTCGCCCAACGTCTTCGAACGTACATTGAAACCCCTCAATGTTTTTTTGAGATTGGGTTACCCATTCACTACTGCCGCACCCTGAAAGAACCATAAGACCGGTGATAAGACCGCTGATAATAATGGCGAACTGCATTTGAACCCCCGTTATGAACCCGTTAGTTTATGCGGTGCATTATAACGAATCTGGATGGCTAACTGCTAGGGATTTCGCAAAATTTCGTGGTCTGAGTCATCGTTTTGAGCAACCGGCCTGGGCAAATGACTACTGAATCGTCAGCAGTGCCTCGGGAATTCCCTCGAAGTGACGAGTTTCGTCACCGGAAGCGTACTGGGTGTGGGTCACTTCCCAACCCCGATTGTACTGGGAGCGGCAATGCTCAGGTTGAAAACCCTGAGAATGGTCGAGCACCGTAAGCTCAGTCGCAAGATGGCCGGTCATGTCGGGAGTTTCGTCGGTAATCTGGACGTGTTCCTCGGCAACGGCCTGGTACTGGGTGCTAGCGCAACCGTTTACATCAGTATCATTGATAACGGCCACAACCCGAAAAAGCTGCCCTTTCGGCAAGCAACGGCCGGTGCATTTGCCGCCGCGTAACCCCGATTGGCCCTCAATAAAGGTAAACGAAGTCGCAAAACGAGAGGTCGCGGGGCGACTGAGTACCAACTTGTAACTTCCCGTATCGGCATCAGTCGCTGTGACCAGTGTCAGGTTGGCCGCCATCACCGGCCGTTCGTGATTGACCGCGGTAGGAATTACCACCGCGACTGCCTGAATTCCCGCCAACAAACCCATGATAAAAAAACTCTTCATTCTGTCCTCCGACGATGCTAAGTACGCCATTCGTTTGGCGATTGATGCAATTCGAGTACCAATCCTCAGAATTAATAATGATGCACTGTGCACGCATAAAAGACATGATTTATAAGCGAGATTTGCATCCGCCAGCTGGTGCTAATTCGGAACTAGTCCAGCATTGAAACTGCGAATTTCATTTTTATCGCTACGCGTTAATCCACTCAAAAGTTGGAGGGCCGTTCGCTTTTTCTGGGGGTGATGCCAATCGGGCCACACGTCGCAAAGCGGTTGCAGTACAAAAATCCTTTCGTGGCACCGGGGGTGGGGAACAAGGATCCCAGGAAGATCGATTACGCTCGCCCCGTACGCAATGAGATCGAGATCGATCTCGCGAGGTCCGTTTATCACGCAGTGCGTTCTTCCCAATTCGCGCTCGAGGTCTTTGAGATAGTTCAAGATAGCGGGCGCACCCCAGTCGGTAAGTCCCACAATGACCGCATTCAAAAAATCATTTTGATCTTTAATTCCCCACGGTGTCGTTTCGTATATTGGGGAACTCTTTGCATCGGTAACCACGTCACTGAGAATGCACCGGACGGCCCGCTGCAAAAAACCCAGGCGATCTCCCTGATTACCACCGAGCGCGATCGCGATTTTTTCCATAACGAATCGATTCCCAGGTTTTAAGGGCTCTCACGAGCGGAGCCACCTCGTGTACTCGAAATACACTGGCCCCCTGTTCATAGGCCCACAGATTTGACGCCAATGTACCCTCAAGGCGGAGCGACATCTCAGTATCGCCCAGGATCGTGGCCAGAAAAGATTTGCGGCTGGTTCCAATGAGGATGCGACCGCCAATTCCTCTGAGCACATTCAGGTTTTGAAGCAGGTCGAGATTATGATCGGGTGTTTTGCCAAATCCGATTCCGGGGTCGATCCAAATTCGATCTCGGCTCACCCCGATTTCTTCAAAGGCACGAACCCGCTCCTGCAGATAGTCCTTCACTTCGGGCACAACACCCCGCGGGTAATTGGGGGAGAGTTGCATGGTCATGGGATCGCCCTGCATGTGCATCAGACAAAGATCGATAGGATGCTCGAGGGCGAGTTGAGCTAATCGAATATCGCGCCCGCCCGAGGTATCATTGACGAGTGTGGCTCCCAGACTCACTGCAGCCGCTGCAACCTCGAAATGCCGGGTATCGATTGAAATGCGCGCGCCCGTTTCATTCGTCAACCGTTCGATGACGCCCGCAGTTCGATTTAACTCCTCATCGATGGAGACGGGAGCGGCGCCGGGACGGGTCGATTCCCCGCCCACATCCAGAATGTCGGCCCCCTCGCTCACCAGCTCCAAAGCCTGCTCCACGGCATCGTCAATCTTTAAAAAACGGCCCCCGTCGGAAAACGAATCGGGAGTCACGTTGAGAACTCCCATAATCAGACGTGTTTCCGGATGTGTTTGCGAAGGCATCATCGGGGTGGCATCCTAATCATTTTTGAAAGGCAACACAACTGCGGGAGTTTTTAGTTTCAAATCCAATTGCTCCACGGCACGTTGTCTGAGCCCTTCACTTTTGACGAACCGATAAAAATCGCTCAACTCTTCATCGGCTAAAAGTTCGCTGAGCGACGGAATTCGCCGCTTGAGCCGTTTAAGAAAATCGACACGTAGGATCAGGCCCAATTCATTTTCCACGAGATATCTCAAAGGGTGTTGGCAAAGAGGCGCAGTATGCCGATCTGGGAATGCATTCACAAGATAGTGTGAAGTAAGTCGTTAACTTTATTTACAATAAGTCTATTTACAATAGACTCGCCCGACCGCTAGACTTTTTCTCAGTAATTCGGTTCTTAATGTTTTCATGTTCCAGAGGCAGGGGTGACCATGACTCGAATCTTTCTGATTACCGCAATCATTTTTCTCTCAAGCGCTGATGCCAAGGATTGCGATCTCTATAAGATTTCCGCTGGATACCAGCTTGGCTGCTCGCAGGATCGATGTGAGGCCATTCGCGTCGGCAACAACGAAACACTTGGCTGCTCGCTTTGGGACTGTAAGGCATATCCTCGGACGGAGGGTTTCGTACTCGGCTGTTGGGACAAGTTTTGCGACAAATTCACGGTGGGCGCGAACGAGGCCGTGGGGTGCCTTCGCTCGGGCTGCAAAACGTACCCGGTCCCATCCGGACAGCAGCTCGGATGCACCGCCAACGACTGCCAGTCTTATCCTTTTCCAGACGGCCCCACCGCAATAGTGGCACTCGGGTGTACTAAAGACGCCTGCCGGACGTTCACGCTCGAAAGGTGGCACCAGCTCGGATGCACCCGCACGAACTGCCATCCCTATTTTGTTCCAACCGATTTTAAACTCGCCTGCTCGGCCGACAGGTGCGTGGTGCTACAGCTTCCCGGAAACACTGCGCTCGGTTGTTACCGATTTCTTCCGTAGACGCATGTCGACGAGCCGTTCGCCTGCCACGCCTAGACAGGCCCAATCCCTGCCTCTACCCACCAGGGTACAATTTTCACTCACACGGATTTTACTCCCACCGTTGCCGTCCGCCAGGCGGTGAGAATGACCGGAGGTAAAAATATAAAGTACACCCGGTTCCCGCGAAGCGCTCACCTGGCAGTTTTCCAATATTGCTTTCGTGGCGCGCGACGTAATCCCACTTGCCGATTTCAAGCCCCTTTGCCCGGCAAATAGCGCCCAGCGAAAATAGATATCCCTATCGCGGGCAAAATCCAAAGGATCCTGGATAGGACCACAATTGAAACCGGACGAATTCACCAGTGGAGGAATTAGCCTGAGCTCGTGTGCTGCCGAAGTATATTTTTCCAGTGCACTTTGAGTTGCAACCGCTTCAAACGGCCAAAGTTTCGGGGCAAACCCCAGGAAGTACCGGTCTGTGATCTGTAGTCCGAGCGCAACGGCAAGAATTCCAGGTGCGCACTTTTTTGAAAGGGTTATCGTGAATATGGACCACCCTAAAATCGCATAGCCAAAAGGCCAGATGAATCTCCCGGTTGCTCGAAATGCCCCGGACGGCTGTTCTATGTATGACCATAGCCAATCAATCTGCAGAATTTCGGTTCCCGCGAAGTGGATGCGGGAAGAAAGTGCGTAAAAAAAGCAGGCAATCGGGAAAAAGATAAACGCAAACCAGTAGCGCTCGATCGCCCTAAACAACGCCCGTCGTTGACGGTGCCGGCCAACTCCGACACACCCAGCCGCCACCAGCAGAAAAAGCCCCCCCAATCCCAGATACCCATATCCCTCCCAAGGGTTTGGCGGCATCGGCCAGGGTGGGACGAGCGAACCTGGAAAGCGAGGGTTAAAGAGGGCGGTCAGATCGGCGGGCGCCTGGCCCATTCCAATCGTCGTCAAAGTGGAAATATCGGGTCGTCCGAGTAGCAAAAACAGGCCGATTCCCAAAAGAGTCAATAAGATTGCCAGATGCGTGACCACTCCAGCCAGGCCGAGCACTCGCCTAGTTGCCCAGTAGTGAACCAGTGAAAACAAAAATACCATCGCCCACAAGTAGGGGTGCGTGTAAAGGGCCAGTAAATTAATCGCAATCAGCCATGCGGGCAGGAAACGGGATCGGGAAAAGAATAGGACGGGCATCGCCAGCAGCAGCCAGTGGGTCGAGAGCGCGATACTGCCATGCAGTCTGAGAAAGGGTGGGTAAAGCAAGAATAGGAGCGACCCAAGGATCGCCGAAAGACCGCGCGCTCCCAAACACTGAACCAATTTGAATCCCACGAATGCTTGCAGCAGGTAATTTAAAAAAAGCCACGGACCGAGGAATTGAAAATCTATCGGCAGCCATTTCGAAAACGGCTTGAGCGCCAACGCCATAAAAGGAATGGAGTCGGTGAGACTGATATTCGTCCCGTGAGGGTAGAGCAGACCTTGAATTCGTCCAAAGGGGAAACTCCAGGACTCCTGACGGAAAAATAGCCAACCCAGATAGTGGTTACCCTGATCTCCATGCATCAACCAATGGATGGACGTCGGCCAGATTCGAATCGGTCCCAGGATTTGGACTGCGAAGCAGGCGGCAATTAAAATGACAAGGAAAGTAGCCCCGTGGGTGCGAACGGCTCTCATGATGTACCCGGGGCCGGGCTCACTCGTAAAAGTTTCAACATCTGCCACGCCATTGAAACGGAATCGTGAAATATCCTAACGGTTGATTTCCGAATCTCTGCCTCAAGCTTAACGGGTATTTCCACCACCCCGATTGATAATTTCTCGGCATGAAAAACAAATTCAGTAGAAAAGAAAAAATCACGCGATGCGACTCGCGACAAAAGATTCAGAGCGACCGTGGAATTGATGAAGAGTGTACCTTGTGAATCTCTGGTTTTCATTCCGAGGAGTCCACGGCGTATCATCGCGAAGACGCGGCTCAAAACTAACCTGTGAAGTGCACGTTGAATTTCGCTTTTCGGGTGTGCTTTCGACCCGATCGCAAGCTTCATTTGACTAGCGCCTAATTTCAAAAAGGAATCAAGGTCAGTGAATCCAAATGGCAGATCGGACGCAGTCAATATTAACCAATGATTGGGATCGACTCTTTGACAGACGGCTTCTCTTATCCCACGCGCATAGGCATACCCGATTCCGGCCGAAGGCTCTCCGAAAGAGAGAACATTTGGAAATTGCAGCGTGAGTGATTTTGCGATTGAGAGCGAGTTGTCCGTGCTCCCATTTTCAATGAGTAGTATCCGCCCTTGTTCTCCCGCCAATCGTCCCGCCAAGCGCGCAGTCGTCGCGGCAAGACTTTCGGCGTCATTGTGGACCGGTACAATGTATGTAAAATAGGGCGTAATGATTCAAGATTATACACCAGCTATCTCCGGGAGTTCCGACGATCCGTACGTCCATCCCACAGCCATCGTTGAAGCCGGTGCAGTTTTGGGCAGAGGCGTTAAGGTGTGGCACTTTGGGCATGTCCGAAGTGGTGCCGTGCTGAAAGATTGGGTTTCATTGGGAAAAGATGTTTATGTCGATTCGGGTGTCACCATCGGACAGTATTCTCGTATTCAGAATTCGGTCAGCATCTATGAGGGCGTGCATTTGTCCGATTGGTGTTTCGTGGGGCCTCATGTTGCATTTACGAATGATTTAGCCCCTCGCGCAAGGAAGCGTTCGTGGACCAAAACTCCGACATTTATACAAGACGGAGCTTCGCTCGGCGCAGGAGCCGTTGTCTGTTGCGGATTGACGATTGGTGCCTTTTCAATGATCGGGGCGGGGGCGATTGTGACCAGGCACATCCCCGCGTTTCACTTGGCACTTGGGAATCCGGCTCGCGTGGTGGGCGGAATCTGCGCGTGCGGTGAAACCATCCACTCTGTTGGTTCCAACCTGTACGAAGAAGCGCTCAGACCCTGTTGTATCGCCAATCTCGAGCCCGAGTTTTACCGATGTGCCGAGAGCGCGCTCAGTCGTCTCCGGGAGTCGAGTCCAGCTACTGTCTACAGTGCTCGCGAAGAAGTGCAGTTGAACTCCTAGGGTCCCGGCCAAACTTGACGGTCTCATCGGCCTAAAATAGCCTCTCAACCGGCACCATTACTCACGACGCTATTACTGACGAAACGATTACAAACGATATGGAGCAGTTTGAAGTCACACCCAATATTTGAACGGCGTCGCATTTTCGCACCGGGACCGACGCCCGTACCCGAAGAGGTACTGGGCGAGCTGGCTCGCGCCCCGCTCCATCACAGAACCAACGAATTTATCGGACTCTTCGAGCGGGTGAGGCGTCGATTGCAGTTCGTTTTTCAAACGACCCAACCCGCATACGTGCTGTCCAGCTCGGGTACGGGTGCAATGGAGAGCTGCATCGTCAATCTCTTCTCCCAGGGCGATGAGGTATTGGTACTCAATGCGGGAAAATTCGGCCAGCGGTGGGAGAAACTCGCGACTAGTTACGGACTCACGCTACACTCCCAAAAAATCGAGTGGGGCTCCGCCGCAAACCCCGATGACGTTACTCGCCTATTAAAGGAAAAACCCAAGGTAAAGGGTGTTCTTTTTCAGGCGTCTGAGACATCCACTGGTGTGGCCCACCCGGTCCAGGAGATTGCCAAAGGTATTCGGGAAAACAGCGATGCGTTAGTTGTTGTGGATGCAATCACCGCGCTCGGAGTGTCCGACCTGCCTCTGGACAACTGGGGACTCGATGCCGTAGTCAGCGGTTCTCAAAAGGCCTTCATGCTTCCGCCTGGACTGGCTTTCCTGGCGTTATCGGGGCGGGCCCGCGAGCGTCGGAAAACGACCGGATTGCCTCGCTTTTACTTTGATCTTTTGGCAGAGGACAAGGCCCTTTCCGGTGGTGAAAGCGCTTGGACTCCCGCGGTCGGACTCATCATGGCGCTCGATCGGGTGCTGGCCGGGATGGAGAGCGCGGGGCTGTCGGCGATATTCGATCACCACCAGTGTCTCGCCCAAGCTACACGCGCCGGAGTAAAAGCGCTGGGGCTCGAGCTTTTCGCGAAGCTAAGTCCGTCGAATGCGGTCACGGCAATTCACGTTCCAAGCTCCATTTCCGAGGGCAAGAAGATCGTGTCTTATCTGAGAGACCAATTCGGGATCACGATCGCCGGCGGACAGGACCAGTGGAAGGGAAAAATGTTTCGACTGGCCCACCTAGGCTATTTCGATGCGCTGGATATGCTGACGATTCTCGGTGCGGTCGAGATGGTCCTAAAACAGCTCGGTCACAGGTGTGAGCTCGGAGCGGGTGTTGCTGCTGCGCAGGCGCATTTCATGACCACCCTCGGTACGCGGTCTGAAACACCACCATCTGGAACTTCGCTGGCGGGAACACCCAGATGAAAAGCCAGATTCTGATTGCAGACGGCTTGGCCAAGGAAGGCGTCTCCCGACTGAAATCCATCCCGGGCGTTGAGCTTCTTTCATTTGATTCTATCGACCGCAACGAGCTCAAAAAGCTGTTAACGGTGGTAGACATTCTCATCGTTCGTTCGCGCACAGTCGTCGATTCCGATTTGTTGGAAGTGGCCAAGGATTTGAAGCTGGTAATTCGGGCTGGGATCGGTCTCGACAACATCTCCGTTCCCGCGGCAACCGAGCGTGGAATCATCGTGATGAACGCGCCGACCGGAAATATCGTGACAACCGCCGAGCATACGATCGCGATGCTCATGGCCGTTTCTCGCCACATCCCCCGCGCGGATGCCTCTATTCGGGCCGGGCTCTGGGAGAAGAAGCTTTTTCAGGGCAGTGAGATCCGAGGAAAAACATTGGGGGTTTTGGGATTCGGAAACATCGGTAAGGTGGTCGCCGAGAGGGCTCAGGGCCTGGGCATGAAGGTTATCGCCTACGACCCCTATGTTACTCCCGAGGCCGCAGCGAAATACAATATTGGGGTGCTTTCCCTTGAGGATTTATTAGCCCAATCCGATTACGTTTCGATTCACGTCCCGCTTATCGATGCCACCCGACATCTTTTGAATTCCAAAACGCTCGGGCTCATGAAAAAGGGGGCCTACCTGATCAATTGTGCCAGGGGCGGTATCGTCGATGAAAAAGCCCTTCTCGAATTAATGGTCTCAGGCCACCTAGCGGGGTGCGCGATGGACGTGTTTGAGATCGAGCCGCTGCCCGCCGGCCATCCTTTCACCCAGCAGCCAAACATGGTTTTGACTCCGCATTTGGGAGCCAGCACCGACGAGGCTCAGGTTCAGGTTGCACTCGAGGTAGCCGAACAGGTGGATCAGTATCTTCAGGGTGGTGTCTTAAAAAATGCGGTTAATGTGCCCAACGTTTCCCTGGAGCAACTCAGCGTTATCCGGCCCTACCTGACACTTTGCGAGCGGCTTGGATCATTTTCGGCGCAGATTGCCGATGACACCAAGATCTCAAAGCTCAGAGTTCACTATGAGGGAGCGATTGCGCAGTATAACCGCGAATTGCTGTCGCTCAGCGTCCTTAAGGGGTTTCTAACACCGCTGCTTTCCACCGGCGTCAACAACGTTAATGTGCGAAATCTCTTGAAGGAGCGCGGAATTCGGGTCGAGGAGAGCGTGTCTCAGGAGTGCGAAGATTACGCAAGTCTCGTGGAGTTGCACGTCGAGGGAAAAAAACAGTTCGTCTGTTCGGGGACTATCTTCGGAAAAGACGAGCCCAGAATCGTGAGAATCGACGGTTTTAATATAGATGCAGTCCCCGAAGGGACGATTCTTTATACTCGAAATCAGGACCAGCCAGGGGTTATCGGTGAGCTGGGCACTCTCATTTCCAATCAGAGAGTGAATATCGCGCGAATGCACTTGGGCCGGGACAAGGCAAAACGTGAAGCGATCGCGCTTATCAACGTAGATTCACCGCTGACTAGCGCGGGAATTGATCTGCTCAAAAAGGTAAAAGGGATGTTGCAGGTGAAGCAGATTTCACTGTAAGGAGAAACACGTGGCACAAGGCGTAGTGATCATTGGCGTTCAATGGGGTGACGAAGGAAAGGGAAAACTTGTCGATTACTACGCCAAAGAGGCCGACATCGTCGCCCGATTTCAGGGGGGTAACAATGCTGGTCATACGATCGTCGTGGATGGAAAAAAGACCATCCTGCACCTGATTCCTTCCGGCGTTCTCCACCCTCATACCGATTGCATCATCGGCTCAGGGGTAGTCGTGGATCCCGAGGTGTTTCTCGAGGAAATCGAGACGCTTACCAAACTCGGCGTCGAACGTCTCGATCAGCGAGTGTGGCTCTCCGACAGAGCCCATCTCATTCTCGAGTACCACAAGGCGCTCGATGCGGCCCGTGAGGGTGGAAACGGACAGAAGATCGGAACTACCAAACGGGGCATCGGTCCTACGTACGAAGATCGAGTGGCGCGTCGGGGGATTCGGATCGCGGACCTTTTCGAAAAGGATCTCTTCCTGGAAAAATTCGAGGCCAATCTCAAGGAAAAGAATTTTCTGCTCAAGGAAATGTACTCGTGTCCGACCATTCAGGTCGATCGTGCCATGGAAAAATATTCCGCTATTGCCGAAAGACTTCGCCCGTTTGTGAAGGACACCGCCGATCTCTTGACCAACGCCTTGAACCAGGGAAAACGGGTCCTTTATGAGGGTGCCCAGGGAGTTCTTTTGGATGTCGATTACGGAACCTACCCGTTTGTCACAAGCTCCCAGACGTTGCCTTCGCAGGCCGCTCTGGGTCTGGGATCGCGTTTTCCGGAAAACACCCTTTTCATGGGGGTCATTAAGGCTTATTCCACGCGCGTGGGCGAGGGGCCCTTCGTTACGGAACTCAAAGACGCCACCGGAGAAAAACTGCGCTCGATAGGCCACGAATTTGGCTCAACCACGGGACGGTCGAGACGCTGCGGATGGTTGGATCTGGTGGCCGTGCGGTATGCGCTTCGCGTTTCGGGGATTACTCGACTAGCAATCACGAAGGCTGACGTTCTTTCCGGCTTTTCCGAATTAAAGGTATGCACGGCCTACGAACACAAAGGAAAGCGCCTTACGACAATTCCTGCGGTGACACGTATACTGGATGAGGTTCGGCCGATCTATGAGGTCGTTCCCGGTTGGGAGCAGTCGCTCATTACCGCCCGTCAGGGTTCGGATCTTCCCAAATCACTTTGGAATTACATTGGTATCATCGAAAAATTCACCGGTGCCAAGGTTAGCCTCATCTCGACTGGCGCCGGCCGCGAAGCCGTCATCGACATCGAAAGCGCGTTCTAAAGGTAATTAAGGGCCCGCCCAAGAATAACTTTACATTTTGGACATCGCATCTTCGGCCCATCTTTGAACGCTGCTCGCTCACAAAACTTTCAACATATCGTCGAGATATGCCTCAAGTTTTGTGAGCTCGGATCGTTCAAATCTGGGCCAAATCTGCGCGCCAAAATGT
>CAZRVZ010000228.1:0-22994 GCA_964603655.1 uncultured Pseudobdellovibrionaceae bacterium
AAAGGAAGTAACTACCTTTAGGGAATCTTTTAAACTATACTGGACATGTCAGTTGTTGACGCACCAGCTCGGGCGCTCCTTATGTCCAATCGAAAGCAAATTCTCAGTCAGGTCGGTCAGCTATTCATTGTGGGTTTTGATGGCCATTCGGTGCCAGCTCCATTTAAAAAGTTCATCGCGGAATCGAATCTGGGCGGAGTCATCTATTTCAAACGCAACGCAGAAACGCCGACCCAGCTCGTCGAGTTGAGCAATGAAATACAGTTCAGCTGTCGGGCCAAGGGCTCTCCGCCACTGTTTATCTCGATCGATCACGAGGGCGGAAAGGTGAACCGATTAACCAAACCCTTTACCGCTTTTCCAGGGAATGACTTTATCGGAGATCTCGGCTCGCCCAAGGTAGCGTTTCAATTTGGCGTGATTATCGGAAAGGAGCTGAAGTCGATCGGGATCAATATGAATTACGCGCCGGTAGTCGATGTGAATTCCAATAAAAACTCGCCGGTTATCGGGACACGCGCCTTTTCGAATGACCCTGAGGTGTGTGGCCGTATGGGCTCGGCGGTCTGCCGAGGTTTGCAAAAGTTGGGGGTGATCGCCGTTGCCAAACATTTTCCTGGTCATGGAGATACGACAGAGGACAGCCACTTTCATCTTCCGCGAGTGACCAAGCCGCTGAGTGAATTGGAAAACCTCGAGCTCATTCCATTCAAGCGGGTGTTTAAAAGCCGGGTCGAGGCCGTGATGACCGCGCATATTCTGAATCCGAATCTCGACCCTGAGTACCCGGCGACCCTTTCGCGCGCAACGCTGACCGATCTGTTGCGTCAGTCGATGCGTTTCAGCCGGTTGGTCATCAGCGATGACATGGAGATGAAGGCCATCGCCGACAAGTTTGATTCAATCCAGTCGGCCGTTCTAGCAGTAAAGGCCGGCTGCGACATCCTCATCTATAAGGGTGATGCCGGTCCGCCCGTAAAACAGATTGAGGCGATTGCCACGGCTATCGAAAATGGCGAGATACCGATGGTCCAGTTTGAACAGACCCTCGCAAGAATCGCCTCTGCCAAGAAGATGTACTGCGAACTGGCTGAGCCCATCGATGTGGCAAGCGTCGGCCAGTATATCGGTCAGCCGGACCACCACAAACTTGCCGAGATGATTAAGAATAAGGAACTGCCAGCCGATGACGGCTCCGAATCGGCGGAAGTGGCGTAGGCACTTTGGATGACGGGCTGGCCGCTATCAAACCGCTATCACACTTCTAGCAAACCCCTAACAAACCGTGAAAAGCTCCGGCTGGTCCAGTGAGTTTTCTATCGCCCCACAAACATAGTTAAGATCGTTGGGACGCCATTTCAGGTCCAGATCGTCGGCGCGAACTGTGAGCACCTTCCCCAATTTATAGGTGTTTATCCATTCGTCATAGCAGAGGTCCAACTGCTTTAGATAATCTTCCGGAATATTCTGCTCGTATTCTATGCCGCGCTCACGAATACGGCTCTTTAAGAAGCTCACACTGCGCTTAATGTAAACGATTAGATCGGGAGGAGTTAAAAACTGGGTCATCGTATTAAAAAGCTCCAGATAATTCTCGAAGTCGCGACGGTCCATCTTTCCGGATTCGTGCAGGGTGCGCGCAAAGATGAAGGCGTCTTCATACACCGATCGATCTTGGATGGCGGACGACTGGCTGGAAAGAATCTTTTGATGCGCTTGAAAGCGTTTGGACAGAAAATAAACCTGGAGCTGCAGCGACCACCGATTCATGTCACCATAAAAATCGGAAAGGTAGGGGTTTTCACGGTGAACCTCAAAGTGGGGCTCCCAACCATAACGCCGAGATAGCAGTTCCGTAAGTGTGGTTTTGCCGGAGCCGATGTTCCCGGCAATGACGATAAAGCGTTTAGCCATGCTGTTGTTCCAAAGAGGAATTTTTACTGGTGCCGTTTATGAGAGTCAAAGAAAGAATTGGAACCTTGCTGGGTCCCACGCGTCATGGCTCGACAGCTTCGGGGTCTATCTGTTAGAAAAACCCAATCTGAAATGGCATTGAGAATCGAAAAAATTCCGACGCAAGACTTTGAGCAGGTTCTTTTCGGCGAGGATCCCGCCGTGGGTCTTCGATCGATAATCGCGGTTCACAGTACGCGTTTGGGACCATCGTGCGGCGGCATTCGGCTTCTGCCTTACGCGACGCGGGAAGAGGCATTGGAAGATGTTCTTCGGCTTGCCAAAGGCATGTCTTTCAAGGCGTCTGTTGCGGAAATTAACTTTGGCGGCGGGAAGAGCGTCATTATTCTGGATCCGCGCCAGAAGCGGGCGGAGATCCTGCGGCGATTTGGAGAGTTTGTGAATCATCTGGATGGGCGTTACATCGCCGCGAAGGATATGAATATCGTTAACGATGACCTGCTCGAGGTAAAAAAAACGACGCGTCATGTCCTGGGACTCGATGGGGTTGCCGGATCCAGCGGCGATCCGTCACCGATTACAGCAATCGGGTGCTTTGAAGCCATGAGAGCGGTCTGGGATGTTATTTCGGGAAGGCCCTCGCTGACCGGCGTAACGGTGGCAATTCAGGGGCTGGGCCACGTAGGATTTGATTTGGCCCGGCGGATTGTAAAGGCCGGCGGCTCGTTGTTCGTGAGCGATATCGATCGTCAGGTGGTTGAGCGGGCCCGGCTGGAATTGGGAGCTAAGATATGTTCGGTCGAGGAAGCCTTTGACGTTGAGTGCGATATTTTTTCCCCCTGCGCGCGGGGTGCGGTGCTGAATTCCCGGACAATCGGCCGCTTACGCTGCAGGGCCGTTGTGGGTTGCGCGAATAATCAGTTGGAGGTCGCCGAGGACGGCCAACGGTTGTGGGCCCGCCAAATCCTTTATGCCCCGGATTACGTCGTCAACGCCGGCGGAATAATCAATATTTTTACCGAATACGAAGGCTATGACAGGGTCAACGCGGTTAGGCGGGCAGAGGGAATTTTTGGCACCGTAAAAAAGATTCTAGAGAGATCGCGGCAGGAGAATACTCCGCCGTACCTGATTGCGGACCGGATGGCCGATGAGCGCCTCCGTGCGTGAGCGTCGTGGGGGCCACCGATTGGGGCTGCATCGGGTGTTGGATAAGAAATTTCGGCTGCCACAAGCCGCCAAATGCCTGGACAATTCTTTGCCGATATTTTCCAATGAAATCTTGGTTCAGGTTGATTACCTCAATATCGATGCGGCCAGTTTTGTTCAGATGGAAAAAACCACCGGTGGAAATGAGAAGGCTATTGGAAGACTCGTCCTTGAAAACTCACGAAAATTCGGAAAACAGCAAAATCAGGAGACGGGTTCCGGGGGCATGCTTATCGGTCGTGTTGTGCACGTGGGAAGCCGGTATGATGGAGCGTGTTCTTTCAAGGTGGGCGATTCGATCGCGACCCTCGTATCATTGACCCTGACGCCGCTGCATATTGACGAAATACTGGGGGTGGATAGGGCTACGCATCAAATCAAAATTCGCGGCCATGCAATTCTTTTTGAATCGGGAATCGCTGCAAAACTTCCAGCCGGTATTCCCGACCGCGTTGCCATGGCCGCTTTCGATGTTGCGGGGGCGCCAGCCACGGTGAACGCCGTTGCGCGCAAGGGTGAAACGGTCGTGGTGATCGGTGGTGGTGGAAAGGCGGGAATTTTATCGTGTGTTGCGGCACGGCTGAGGGTCGGTCCGCGCGGTCGTGTTTATGCCGTAGAACCCTTTGAGCGGGCCGCGAAAGATCTGATGCGACTACGCGTGTGCGACGCCGTGTGGAGGATCGATGCCACTGATGCCGTGGGCGTTTCGGCCAGGGTGGAACGCGCGACTTGCGGAAAAATGGCGGATCTCGTTGTAAACGTGGCATCAGTGGCCGACACCGAGCTCAGCGCCATTTTGTCGAGCGGCCCAAGGGGGACGATAATTCTGTTCAGCATGGCCACCTCCTTTTCACGGGCAACTTTGGGCGCAGAAGGGGTGGCGAGTCGGGCAACGCTTTTGCTGGGGAACGGCTATTTTCCGGGGCACGACCGTTTTGCCATACGTCTGCTTCGCAGTTCACCGGCGCTCTTGCGCCTGTTTGTGAAACGGTACGGGGGTTAGATTTTCTACGGATGCCGAAAGCGATAAAACGGCGCGTTGCATTGACTAGGCTTGACACGCCGGTCAATAGCAGGAGCTAGAGTACGGCCTGGGTATCGTGCTAAAATGGCAATATCCGGCAGTTCCTCATCAATTAATCGGACAATAGAAAAACCTATGGCTTCCTCGCGAACACGCGTGATTATTTTGGGAGAGGTCACACAATGGGCGAAACATTTCGTTTCGATGTTGCAGCCGGTCCAGATATTTGAATTTGTATTTGAAAGCTCGGTCGACAAGTTTCTGGAATCGACCCAAATAGGCCACCCCCAAATCGTAATGGTGGAAAACACTCCCGGCTGTCGCGCCAGTCTCAGCCGAATGCGCACGTCGGGCCGGCGGATTTTCATTCTATGGATCGGGCGAACCTTCAGTAAGGACGATCTAGCGTTTGCTCTGCTAAATCGCATCTACGCGGTTTTTGAGGACGCCAAGCCGGAAGATCCAGTGATTCAAAAAGCTCTAAAGGGGGCGATTGGTAATGTGGATAGCGCGATTCAGTTCGAGCAGATTTTACGATCGCTAAAGTCGGTGCTGCTCCAACACGAATCCGATACCGACAAGCCCTTCTTGGCTGAAATCAAGACGGCCATTCTGAAGCTCGAGCGTTCGGCGATGTACAACGAGTTTGCGGCGCCCATTTCTACGGAGGTTGCGCGTGCGGATACGTCGTTGCCGTTTCACGAGGCGCAGGCATTTAGCGACGCCCTCATCACGGTCCATGAGCTGGAGCGTACCGGAGCTTTGCGTGTCAAAGGGGGCTCTCAGCAGGAGGGGACAATCGAGTTTTTGCAGGGCAAGCTGATCAGTGCCCACACGGGAGATGTCCACGGGATTAAGGCCCTATACCGAATGTATAATTGGGACAATCACCATTTCGTCTTTACCCGGCGGGATGTGAAAAGCGAATCCATTCAAACCGATTTGAACGGTGAACTTCAGGAGATTTGCTCCGTCGGGGATTCGCTGCGAAGCCGGTACCAAAAAATCAGGAAAGAGATTCCGCCTGCCGCACTTGTCGTCTCAATGGAGCCTAAATGGATGCAAATTTCGACGACACTCTCCCCTAATCTGTTTTCGACACTCGCCAGCGTCATTGAATTCGGGCAGGTGGGCCTGGTTTTAGACTACAATACATTGGCCGACGTGGATGTTATCGAAAATCTCATAGCCCTTAAGCGCGCGAGAGCCATTAAAGTGGTTGCAACTCGTGCTCCGCTGGCTCTCTGAGCACCTACTTTCAGCGCTTTTGCTTTCCTTCAAATTCGATTAAAACCATTTCATGCGAGACTCCTCCGGGCGCGACTTCTTTGGGCGAAAGTTTGTCGGCCGAGCGTTCAACCGGGCCCTGGAAAAGGCGGGTTTGACGAAGGAAGAGTTGGCTTATCGAGTACTGCCGTTTTTCTTATTGGAACTCATCAATCGGTATTTGCGGGTCAAGACTGTCGGGGCACGGCATCTTCCGGATCGGGGGCCCTGCATAATCGTTGCAAATCACAGTGGTTTCATGGGTTTTGATGCCTTGATGCTCGGCCACCAAGTATTTCAGCATACGCGTCGCTTGCCCCACATTATTGCGCATAAGTTGTGGTTTTTCCGCCCGGAGATTTCGGTTCATGCTGAAAAGTTGGGGCTCGTCCCAGCGACATTTGAAAATGGATTGAAAACCCTGGAAACGGGAGAATGCCTGATTTTATTTCCAGAAGGCGAAGAAGGTAACTTCAAGCCCACCCGAAATCGCTACCGACTCCGGCGATTTCGAAGGGGATTCGTGCGACTTGCCCTGATGACCGGGGCTCCAATTATTCCAGCTATTGTGATAGGCGCTGAAGAGACCAACATCACCCTGGGTCAGATACGGTGGGCCAAGGACGTTCTTGGAATCATCATACCGATCCCACTGAATGTGATACCGCTTCCAGTTAAATGGAAGATTAAATTTCTAAAGCCCATCCAGATTCCCCAGGATATTGAGAAGGCAACAGACATTCAGTACGTCACGAAGATTTCTCGTCGGATTCGCATCCAGCTTCAGCATGAGATCCACGCCGAGCTTAAAAAACGCGGTTTTTAGGTGCCCATCTACTTTCCAGCTGAAAAGTAGATGGGCACCTATTGTCCCGCGGCGGTGTAGCAGTCCACGTAGTCGCGATAGGCACCGGCGTAGGTTGAAACGCAAGCTGCGATGTCCGTAACAAGTTTTAAGGAGACGTTGAGAAACGTCACCTCGGAAAAGCTGCTTCCGGTGGGGGCGGAACAGTCCCATGTCTCGGCCTCATCAAAGGTCACGGCCACCGTTTCGGCGGCGCGTGGGGTTTGGCCGTCGACGGTGGAATAATAGGATCCGTTAGACGATGGACTGGCGACTGGCAATTGGTCGTCACCCGTCCAGCTCTTGGTGCTATCAAAGCTTTGAGTATTACCCCCGCTGCGAACCATAGAGAGAATGTAGCGAGCGCTTCCATCCCCGAGAGCAAAAGTCGCCAAGCTGTCGGCACTCAGAATCTGCGCGACTCCAAAGAGCCGGTTGGTGAAGGTGTCGGTACTTGCCTCACCCTTCATGAAGGCATCGAGTTTTACGCGATCGGAATACTGGGTAACCGTCGATTTACTCGTGAAGGTTTTGCTGCTCTTGGTTGACGTCGTAATCGAGGTGAGCACCTTTTCCGACCAGACACCGTCAGTACCGATTGCGCCGGTAAGCGCCGAACGGGCGCCATAGACGTCACCACTAATGGTGGCCTTAAAAACAGAGCCTGCTGAAATGGCAGAAACATTGGTGAGGTCCTGCCCGACGTACCCGTTTTGTGTGTAGGTGCCGCTGCTGCTCTGGCAGATAAACATGTTGAAGGTCGTGATAGCACCACCCGATTTTGCGGCGGTAAACTTAATTTTCGTTTCGCCGATATCACCGCCGAATTTGTAGTACTTCCCATTGCCATCGTAGATGGAGGTACCGAATACATTGTTATTCGACATTGCCGACACCGCGCACACCATGGCATCTGGCGTGGCCGCGTGGAGGTAGGTATCACGAACGATTCGGGATACCTCGCACATCGGTCGGCTTTTGGTGGCGCTCCAAGTGTTCGAATGGGCATTTTTAAGTTTCACACCCGTGGAAGCCTTAAAAAGGTTGCCACTGAGCAGAGCGGCCGAACTGGATCTCACTGGACTGGTTGCCTTGGGGAGGGACCCTAGGTCCGAAACTCCGCTCGTGGATGACGATGTGTCCGAAGTTTGGCAGCCGCTCAGATAGGTTACCGCCAGTACGTAGGTCGTTATTCTAGATAATTTCATGGGACTCTCCTCGAATTGGGTGCTTCCAACCCTATTCGGCTAATGACATTAAAAAAGCGAATCCAGAATTAGGATAAGGCAACAAAGTGATGCAATTATGAAGGGTTAAATAGCTAAGCGAATGCCGGCTAATAACTGCAGATCCTTGAATTTGAAGGAACTTCCCGACACGGTCGAAAGGTTGGCCAGCCCCATCATATAACGCGCATCGACCAGAATTTTAAGCGTAGGCAGGATCGGTAGGGCAAGCGACGCGGACGCCATCAGGCCGTAGTCGGTTTTCCCGAGCGAGTTTGCATCATAGGTTTCCGTTCGATCGATGATCACGAGCGTTTTGGTAATCTCTCCACTGGCAAACGCCAGATAACCGCCGATCCCAACCGCCACGATGGGTAGCAGATCGAAACGCAAAAGCACCGGCACTTGCCACATTTTCATCGAGACGGTCTCAGCGGGGAGGGACGAAAGCGCATAGTTACGGGTGAGCGAAATCAAACCGCTTTCAATCGTAAACGCTGGAATCGAGTAGACGCTTGCGAGTACGCCGAACCCAATGCCGAACTTACTTTCGGTCGCTGCGGGTGTTCCCGCGCTGTCGATGGATGGGGAGGCCGAGTCGATTACGCCAACGGCTGCGATATCAAAACCTAAGCTGTGAGTGCCATAGATGAATCCCAAGGTGATGCAAAGAAGTTTGATGGTCCGCATTTCAGCCTCCTCAACACAAACCATATCCCAAAGACAGCGTGTCGACAATGGCACGTTCCGTGCAGTTAGTACTAACGGAAATGGTTTCGGTTAAAACAGCTTTTCGAGTGGGTCCCGACGGAGCGATCGCCGAGGTGGAGGCGGTTAAGATTCGCGCGCTGCCGTCACTCACGATCACGGGCCTTGCAGGGGATATTGTCCGCGAGAGCAGGGAGCGGGTGTTGGGTTGCCTTTCACAGCTTGGGTTTGCGGATATTCCCTCGGGAAAAGTCGTTGTTCACTTGGTTCCGGCTGGCGAAAAAAAACAGGGCAGCCATTTTGATTTGGCAATCGCTCTCGCCGTACTCGCGGTCGAGAATAAAATTCCGCGGGAAATCCTGTCAAACTGGGGAGTCCTGGGCGAACTCACTCTCGATGGACGCATTCGCAGTGTCAGTGGATCTGTGGCGTTGATGGGGGCGCTTCTCGCCTCAGGTGTTAAGTTTCTCATTGTGCCGGAGCAAAACCGCCATGACGCGGCGTTGATGGGAACGCCCCGGGTGAAACTGGCGAACACGGTGGCCGAAGTCATTGCGCTCGCCAGAGGGACTGGGGATCTGCCGTCGCCGCAAGCGCTACTGCACGGCGAGTTCCAAATCGAATCGAGCCATCTTGAATTGAATAGGCTCGAATCGCCAGGGCTCAAATCGATGGGTCGCAACTCAAATCCGCGCGCGGCCAATCCGTTTGCCGATGTTGTCGGGCAGTCGATAGCCAAACGGGCGCTCGCCGTGGCGGTGGCCGGAAGACACCACACTCTTTTAGTGGGCTCCCCGGGCATCGGAAAATCGATCCTGGTACAGGCGGCGGCCGATTTACACCCGCGTTTGACAAGAACTGAGCTTATCGAAACGCTTCGAGTTTCCGACGTAGTGGAACCAAACCTTTTGGGATCGCCCCCATTTCGAACTCCGCACCACAGCATTTCGACTAGTGCCTTTTTAGGAGGGGGAACTGGTCAGCTGGTTCCGGGTGAAGTCACCCTGGCTCACCGAGGAATTTTGTTTCTGGATGAGTTTCCGGAGTTTCGTCGTGACGCCATCGAGGGGTTACGCGAGCCCCTGGAGACTGGACTCATTCACCTGCACCGGGTGGGAAGGCGATATGCATGGCCTGCACGGTTTACCCTGATGGCGGCGATGAATCCCTGCCCTTGCGGGCATGCTCTGGACCCGAAGCGGACCTGCACCTGCAGCGATGAAAAACGTTTGGCCTATTCGCGCCGGATCTCTGGACCCATATTGGATCGGATGGACATGAGGGTAATTTTGAAGTCGAGCGACTGTTCGGGAGAGTCAGAAAATTATAGTGTGGTCCACGGCGATGTGGATGAGGCTGTAGAACGCCAACGCCATCGCTTTCGCTCGGTTGAAAATATTTCCCGCAATGCGGATGTGAATTGGGGATCGAACTGGTCTTTGCTCCAGGTGCCGGTTGAAGCGCCAGAATGGATTCGGCAGCTTTCTCAGCAGCCCGTTAACTTAAGAGCGATTCACAAGGTTCTGCGCGTGGCGCGAACCATTGCCGATCTGGATCAAGTTGAGACGGTTAAAAGGGATCAGGTAGTGGAGGCCTGGCAGCTCAGATGTCGCTGTTCTTTGATACAGTCGATGCAGCATTAAGAGAAATCTGCTCGCCGACCTGCTTTAGCTGTGGTCGCGGCTGTTTTCGTTCACTGTGCGGGAAATGCGACCGTTTCGAGAAAACGGCTGGGGTCAATCTCAATTGCATTCCACTCGAAGCAACCTTGTCTAAATTTTACTTAAATTCGGTGGCACAAAAGATTCTGCATCGGGTGAAACTTGGGCGAGAGTATCGTTGGCTTTACCATTTTGAATCGGAATGTGTTCTGGATGGCTTGGATTGGGGACCGAAAGATTGTTTGATCCCCGTGCCGCTTCACCGGTTTCGGTTTGCCAATCGGACATTCAACCAGAGTGAAATTCTGGCCCGAATGTTGGCTGAACGTCATGGCCTCGCGATGGATCGGAATTTCTTGAAAAAAAACCGCTGGACGAGACCACAGAGCCGGTTGACTCGGTTCGCGCGCGGTCGAAATCTCCGACGCGCATTTTCGTGCGCTCTATCGCCACAACCTCCGCAATCGGTAATCCTGGTGGATGATGTATTTACGACCGGAGCCACCTTGATGGCTTGCTGTCATGCGTTGAAACGTGCCGGTGTGGAACGGGTACGCGGGTGGACGCTTTTTCGCACGCCGCTATTTATACTTCCCGTCGGCACTGCGCCCCGTCCGGACTCAGAATTCGGACAAATTGAAAAAGCGCCCCAGATGAATTATTAATACCCAATTAAACGCGCCGACGTAGCTCAGTTGGTAGAGCAGCTCATTCGTAATGAGCAGGTCTCCGGTTCAAGTCCGGACGTCGGCTGAATGAAATCGGGGAGTTAGGAATGTTGGATGGATGAGATGAAGTCGCGGGGTACCACTGGGGTACCAAAAAACAAGAATCAAAAACCGAACAAGGGACGACTCAAAAAGAAGAAAAATAAAACTGTCTCAACACTGCTCCCCATCATTCCGCCCCTTAAACAACCAAGAAACGTACCGTTAGTTCAATCCCAGACCCCCGAGCCGAAAAACTCTCTGCCGCCAGTCGGTTAGAGTCCGTTGCGGGTAGCATCAATCTAGGTATCGTATTCGGCATTAGCTCGTCTGATATGGCGGTCAAACCGACTGCGTCCACCTCATCCGTCACGGGATTACTATTTGGTGTTACAAGTGAAAGCAAACTATCCAACTCAACGTATTTAAGCTCAGAAGTCCTCTATACACAAATGGGGTATTCCCAATTGATGTCTGGAGTTGAAGCGGTATTTGAATATAATGCTCTAAAGATTCCGGTGCTTCTAAAGAAAAAAACCTATCCTGGACCGGACGGCGTTCGATTCGGTGTTTTTGCAGGGCCAAGTGTTGCCTTCCGGCTATCCACCCAATTAAAATATGGAACACAAACCGTGAACGCTGAAACACATACCCAATCAACGTTGTTCTCGTTAGAGGCTGGGGCCCTTTTGGAACAATCATTGCGAGATGGATTAGCGCTCTATGGAGCTGCAAGATATGTATACGGACTAACCAATCTTGAAAAACCAGAGACAACTGGATCGTCAACCATGAATCGTGATATCCAAATTACGGCGGGGCTTTGTTGGGCGTTTTAAAAAATGTCCGTCGCAACGACAGTGGCGCGGCGGGTCTACGTATTCGAGGTATTTCTAAGCGGGGTTTTTTCGAGTGCCTTGATGAAAGCCCCCATTTCAGCTTCCATGCGTTTCGAAAGCTTGCCGGGAACAGCGAGCTTTTGAACAGTCGCTTGCGCTCTCTTTTTAAGTTTCGTCTTCATGGCGAGTGATATCCTCTTCTTCATATCGTCTATTTTAGCTGGAAAAATTAGCCAACTCAATGCATTGCATCATTTCTGAAGGGCGCTTTCAAGGTTCCCAGCAGGACCAACACATTGTAAATATTGATTATAAAGCCCTTTATCTTCATACGTTTTTATCCCGGCAGACGCCTTGAGAATGATTCTTCCCGGCTGCCCGTCTAATTCATTATCGGTGAGAACCATTAGGTCAACAAGGCGCAGTAGTTCAACGAGAGTTCTCGGGCAATTGTCATAAGTTCTCTTAATCGTCTCCGGCGAAACAAACCGGCCCCCCGATTCAAAACGCTTTATCGCGCGCTCCTGCCCTTTTTGTTCGGTCACATGGGTCGAAACTAAAATAATTTCAAAACCATTTGTTCGCATTTCTGCAATCCGTTCCCGAATAGCCTTGGTCTCGACGAGACTGCCCTCATAGATGACACTCATTTTTTGTTTAATGGCTTTTTTGAATGTCGTCGCGGCCAATGATCCTGATTCCACACGCGTAAAGTCTGCCGCGAATTTTATCCTATTTGAATGCATAAACACATATTCGGGGATCTGTTTTTTCATCAAATCAAAATCCAGATGTAAATACCGATCTCGATGCTTATCATTTAAATTTAGAAAAAGTTCTATGGCCGAAGTTTTACCAGACGCGATACCGCCATGAGTGAGGATACACACGGGATTTTCTTCGATGAATTTTTCTGCCCCTTTGAGTGTCGCCTCCCGAATCTGTTTTCGAAGTTGGAGCCGTAAAGCACTGTGGGGGTGCCCTTCAACGGCAAGGTCGGCACTTTGTGAGCAAGCAACTTTCGTGTAATCTATCCAATTGAGATCGGTCTCCTCCAGGGGCGTGGAGGGAACGAGAACCCCTACATCATTAATCAACCATTCACGATTTCCCCAATAAACCGGAATCTTTTTCACGATTGTGCTGCCCCCAGCGGTGTATTTGCTGGTCTGGTGTCCGATTCCACCATTTCGTTCAGCCGCGCATCCCAATTTTGCAAGGCTTCCCTCTTCTCCTTGTCGTAAGAATGTCTATCGTAAAATGATGAACAGCACTTATATCGTGCATTTCGTTTCACTCTGTTTCACCGGATTCCACTTTTTCATCATTCGTAATGAGCAGGTCTCCGGTTCAAGTCCGGACGTCGGCTTTGAAACAACCGCGCGTGTCTGTTCCCAAATCTGTGGCTAAGCCGCGTGAGCCCCACTTCTCGGCCCTTCACTCCTCGTAGGGAACCAATTCAGGGTTCTCGTCAGTCGACCGAGAGGTCGACCATGATGAGCGATCGCCAGTGTTCCCCGGTGATTTGAGGAGCGATATAAAGATCGGTGCCGCTCAACCAGGATCGTTTATGCGAAAGTTCAGCTACGGTAAGTCCCAATCCGAGCGCCCTCTCCGTTTCCTGAATCGGGTCAAACAGGCGTATGGGAGCGCCCGGTTTCCAGCCAACCAGTAAGGGAAAGGCGGGGTTTGGCGAGAATAGTTCGAACGCCTCGGTGTTGAGGTATTTGCATCCAACAGCATTCCACCAGATGAGATTCTTATTGGCTAAAAAAAGACCAAAGGCAGAGGTCTCTGAAAAATAAACGAAATCGGTAATGGGGGAGGGGATCTCCGGTCCGTTTTCCGCAACGGGTCTGATTTTGCACGATTTAACATTCGCTTCGTAAAGTCCGGCCACCGGATTAGCCGCGTTCCTCTGATGAATTGCGTAGAAGAATGCGAAAGGGTAAATGGCTCCGCGGGCGAATTTTATCTCGCCCCACTGAACAGGTGTGCTGAGTTCACAAATGTTTTCCGAAGTCTCGTTTATCCGGTTGGCCCGAACGATCATTGTACGATTGTACTCGTCTCCATAGTGGCATCCGGTTGCCAAATAAGCTGCCGAATCATTCCAAAAAAGTAACTCGGCCTTTTGCGCGGGCTCGCTGAAGTTAATGGTGGAAAGGTGGTTTCGTCTTCGATCGAAGGTCCATAGTTGGTCCGTGTTCCCTTCGTTGGAAATAAAGCGACCCTCGGGGTCGATCACTCGAGAAAGCGCCAAGAACGCATTCCAAATTCTGGGGAAATGGCCCCCTGTTTTGAGATTTTTTTCCCAAACTTCTCCATTTTGATTTCGATAGAGCAGCGTGCGCTCAGACTCAACCATGACCAGTTCCTGAATATTTCCGGACGCACTGAGGGGGAGCCAATCCAAGGTTTCAGATCCAGCAATCTGCGAGAAGGGTACGCCGCCGCCTCCACCCCCACCCACACACCGGAGCGTTGCAATAGCGGTTGTCTGATAGCCGGCCATCAGGAGTCCTAAACCAACAATCGAAATCGACATTTTAAAGTTCCTCGTCCATATGAGTCCCTCAGCCATTAAATCTCCTGAGCTTTGCGTTTGTCGGTCGTCCGTGCCTTTGTCCGTTCAGCGGGTTTTTGAGGTGCAAATTGTCTGAGCCACTGAAGGTGATTCTCCAAACTGCGGCAGCGTTTGATTTTAAGAAACTCCTCGACCTCTCCGATAATTCGCCGACCGTCTTTCCTGTTTTTCTGCCCGAAAAATACCCGCGCCAGAATAATTTTTGACCACCAAAAGAGATACCAATTGGACTCGAGTGTCACCTGCGAGAGGACCTCGCTCAGTAGAATCACTGCCGAATCGAGTTGCTTTTCATCGGTGAGAATTTTGGCCCGCCACACCCGGTACATCAATTTGAGAATCGGATCGGTTATCTCGTCCAGTTCCACCCCGAAAATCAACTGGCGACAGGCGGCCAGATCGTTTTTCATGTCGTAATAATCCGCAAGCATCATACGGGCCTTGAGTCGGTAGTCCTCGGCCAGTGGATCGCGCATGAGGTTTTCAAAAATCTGTCGGGCCGATTCGGTACGGGGCTCCGGTAAATAGGAATAAACAATTCCCAACTGGTAAGCGATAGACGGATCCTTGAGCTTGACGTACCAGCGCTCCAGCTCCCCCATGTAAAATTTGAGCTCGCTCGTCTTACCTAACTCAGCAAGCACTCGCGCAAACATTCCGATGTATTCGGCGTGGCGTTTTTCGGGTTGGAAGGGAATCCGGTCAAAAAACCGGCGAAATATCGAGTAGGCCTCGAGCAAACGCAACGAATAGAAGTGTTCCTTGGCAAGAATAAGGAGGCTGTCCGAGGTGTTGGCCATTTTAGGATGCGTTGCGAAGATATTTTCAGCCTATCACAACACTTAATCGCTTGCAGCGCGGACCGCATATGGGAGCGCCGCACGAGAACTATTGTTAACAAATCTCAAGGTGAGTTCACGCGCCGATACCAGAGCGTGGTAGCCTTAAACAACAGCATCATTTTGTACATTGGTTTTTTGTTGACGCGACGAAGTAATCATTCGCTCAAACATTCTTGCGGCGCCCTCGCTAAGCAGGAACTGGAGGGAATTATGCCAATCGCCATTACAATTACCCTGTTCCTATCGTTTTTGGGCAATATCGCTGCGAGTCACTCCGCGGGCGATGTTGCGCTGCTAAAGATATATGCTGCCTCGAAGGAGGCTCGCACGCGCGTGAGCGAACACTTCGCGATCGACCAGGTGCTGCCGGACTATGTGGTGGTAACGGTACCCGCCGCGAGTCGGGGAGAAGTGGAAAAACTAGGGCTTAAATATGAGTGGCTGCGAGGTCGCCCATTTCCAACGGTGGATGCTGCCTTTCACGATTTCGCGGAAGTGCAGTTTGAAATCGATTCCCTGGTGAAAACGTATCCGCAATTAGTTACTCGCGTTTCCATCGGGACCAGTATATCTGGCCGCGATCTTACTGGCGTCAGGATTTCATCGAGCGCATTGCAGGATAGCTTACCCACCGCCATTTTTATCGGCTGCCACCACGCTCGAGAGCATCTGAGTGTCGAGGTGCCGCTGATGCTGGCCCAGCACCTGGCCAAAAATTATGCGACAGATGCCCGCATCCGGCAGCTACTGGATACCCGCGAGGTGTGGGTCGTGCCGATGCTTAACCCCGACGGCGCGGAATACGATATCGTCTCCGGTAGTTATCGATTTTGGAGAAAGAATCGACGAGATAACGGTGATGGGACCTTTGGCGTCGATCTGAATCGCAACTACGGTGGTTTTTGGGGTGGCCCCGGAAGCAGCAGCAGTACCTCGTCGGATACGTATAAGGGCACGGCGGAGTTTTCGGAGCCAGAAACGGCAGCCGTTCGAGATTTTGTGCGTGCGCGAAAACACGCCTCCGTACTCCTCAGTTTTCACACATTCAGTGAACTGGTTCTCTGGCCGTGGGGACACACGGACGATCTCGTTCCCAATGATCGCGACCGCGCGGTTTTTGAGACGATGGGAAAAAAAATGGCGGAGTGGAATCACTACACGCCACAGAAGAGCAGCGATCTATACCTGGCCTCGGGCGACACCACCGACTGGGCCTATGACGAGCTCAAACTGTTTGCCTTTACGTTCGAGTTATCACCGTCATCGATGTTCGGCGGCGGATTCTACCCGGGGGCAGCAGCCATCGAGCCCACCTTTAAGGCCAATCTGGAGCCGACGCTGTACCTCATCGACAACGCCGATGATCCGTACGCGGTGTTGGGAAAGAATGGGCGTAGATTGTTGGGCATAGATCCGCTCGGGATTTTGTAGGTTCAAACTTAGACCTTCCTACCATGGTTGGACACCGCGCCGATACTTCCCCAGGTGTGGGCATTCAAAATTCCAGTGATCATGGGAGTAACCGGATTCGCGAAACCGATGAGCCCGCCGAACCAACTGTTTGCGTGCCCGGGACGATAGGATATGCCACGGAGTTGCTGGCGGCTGACACGCTTGCATGGGCAAAAAAAATCATAACCTAGGATTCGGCCCGCGTTTTGGAAAAAGAGGCTAACGCGTGCCTATCAGCTCGGCAATCGCCTTGGCGATCGCCTGCTTGGTGCCCAGTTTCTTGACCACGCCATCGCGCCGGATAAGCGTCGCTGGGTGACGACCCGCTCGAATGGTGTGCAGCGAGTTTACGCAGATCGCAAGGCTGCCGTGCTTTCTCAGGATGGCGCGACCTTTAGATACTGCAGAAACAGCGGCCATACCGGATCTGGCCGAACACTTACCCGCCTCGAGTTTAAACTCAATGATTTCAGTCCTCGGAAACTGCTTGCGAAACTGGCGCACTATTTTTGGCGCCCGCACCAGATGTACGGTCCACTGGCGATTCTTCGAGCTGACCTTTCCCGACATTGTATTTCGGGGAACGAAGTCCAGTACCGCCGCCGAAAAAATCGCATACTGCGGCCTTGTTTCACGGCCTGCCCGCAGCGCTGCCCCTAACATCTCCCGATTCGTCTCGATGCGTACGACTCGATCCAATTTCAACGCCTCAAAATCGCAAGCGCTTTGCCCCACGATTGCGGTTACTTTGCACCCGCGTTTTTTGAGCGCTTTGCAAATTTCAAACCCCAGTTCACCCGTCGAATAATTCGAAATAAAGCGAACATCGTCAAGATAGGCTCGCGTGGGACCGGCGGTGACCAACACCTGAAACATCGCCCGCAATTTTACCCGAGCTTTTGATCGAATCGCCATGAAGTCATTTCAATATCGCAATGCGCCAAAAAAGAAAAGGTGTGGAAATTCTAAAAAAAAGGGTCTCTAGAAACCGTGACGCAACACATCGTTTTCTTGGTTTTTTTTGGGGTGTTGAATTATTGACGAAAATAATTTGTGAATTTGCGTTGCGTCAATTTGCAACGGGTCAATCCCATTCCAAACGCGTTAAGTTGTCGGGATTCCAGCCCAAACTATTGCCTGTCCAAATAAAATGACTCGATGTATCGACGGCTCGTAACGCATGTCGTCTTTAGATTTTATTAATCTATATTTTCTGCGCGTCGAAAGAATAGTTGGCAGACGGATACTGTCAATTTTCCGTCGATATTTTGCAAGGATCGCAAGGGTCACCAAGTATGGTGGCATTTCAAAGGAAGGAGTAAGACGGGGGAACCGGTAGGGAGGGATACCCCAATGGGACTTCAAATTCTAACCAACACGATGGCGCTGAATGCGCAACGCCATCTCAATCAGGCGCAGAACCGAATGCAGGGTGTTTTCGAAAAACTCTCTAGCGGTTCTCGAATCAACAGGGCCTCCGATGATGCTGCGGGGCTCGCCATCTCAGACGGTATTAATGCGAAGGTCCGGAGCTTGGGGCAAGCCGTCAGGAATGCCCAGGACGGAATTTCGTTTGTACAGGTCTTTGAGGGCGGTACGAATGAGATATCCAACATGCTCATTCGAGTGCGGGAGCTAGCGATGCAGGCGTCCAGCGACACCGTCGGGCAGGTGGAGCGCAATATGATCGACAACGAGGCGCAACAGCTCAAGGCCGAGGTGGGACGATTGGCCCAAACCACGGAGTACGCGGGCACGAAAGTCTTCGCCGGAGGCGATGTGGATATAGAGTTTCAAGTTGGTTATCGCAATGACCCGGAAGCAGACCGCATCCGATTCAATCCCGGCGACAGCAATATGACCCTCGATGCTCTCGGCCTTGAAGGGCTTTCCATTGGAGAAAAAAGCGACGCACAGGACGCGCTGGAAACCCTGGACGAGGCGATCGGAAAGGTAAATGAGGTCCGGGCCCGCGTGGGATCGATTCAAAGCCGTCTGATGACGACCGTTTCCGCCCAGGGCGTCTTCATCGAGAATCTCTCCGCGGCGCGATCGCGCATTCGTGATGCCGACCTCGCCGAAGAGACCAGTAACATGGCCCGTGAGCTGATTCTGCGCAAGGCTGGCGTCGCGGTACTCACTCAGGCCAATAACCACCCGGCGTTAGCGCTGGAACTGATTCACTTCTAAATGACACCTTCTGGAACCTTGCTTCCTGATGCGCTGTCGATACTCTACCCCCTCATTCTTGTTGCCTCGATTCTCGCTACGATTGGTGCTTTAGTTTCCATTCTGTTTATTCGCTATCTTTGGCGTGAATGGGGCGTATTTCGAAAGGACTCAGCAGAAATCGGAGTTTCTGTGCATGGAAAATCGGATCCTTCCGTTTTCCCCCACACCAAATCAAAGGACGGGATTTGGGCTCAGGTATTTTTATTTATCGAACAGGCGGCTAAACATAGCGACGATCGTGAGATTCGCCGTCTGAATGAAGATCTGAAACGACTCTATAGAGAGAACGCCGATTTGCGAAATAACCAGGCATCGACAACGGGTAAGGTTGAATCGGTAAAAACGGATCGAGAGATAATAGAGGCACGGCTCAGAGTCGCTGACGCCGACCTTATCAAAGAGCGTTCGATACGCACCCGACTTGAGGAGCGAGTTCAGGGACTCGACGGCCAATTGAAAAAGGTGTTGCTCGAGGTGACTAGAACCTATGAAAGGACGCCCGATCGCCCCATATTTGAGCCCGGCATGACCGATGAGGTTGTACTGCTCCGGAGTGAAATTCAGGCACGTGATATCGAGCTGGAGAAACTCAAAGGACTCCTCTTGAGAGCGGAGACCGAACTACGGCGCTCTCGCGCCGCTTAGCGTGAGACTCTCTCTGCCTGTATTGATTCAAAAATAGACCCGCCAATCCGCCACGTGGCAAGTAATTGTCTAGCGGCGTAGTATTTTATACCTGGTAAAACTCCGGTCCGAAAAGAATGGTTTTTGCCCTGGTTCTGCGTCTGTCTGCGTCGTAATTATTGTTGTCCAAGCTTCCGATAAGATTCTATAGATGAATCCACCCAATGCAGTTGCGCCCAAGGTACACCTGGAACAGGGGGGCGTTTATTTTTTCAAGGCGCCGATAGCGGTCACAACCCAGTTAAATCACGAGGTCCTTATCCTATTCGCGGTGCCAACAATTCATTCCTGCGGTCTCGTACTCCTGGAGTCCGAGATTCCGCAGAGGGCGGTCGAGGGGATGTGCGACAGCCTTTTGAAAAAACTGAGTGACGAGATGAAGGTGCCTGTAGATCGGATTCGGTTGAAGGTGTTCGGACAAAGCTTTGGGCGTCGGCGAAGCCTGCGCTACGTTGAATCGTGGAGCGTCGCCAATCGCATCCCGATCGTCGCGATGGATGTGGGAAAAAGCGTCACCCGAAATCTGCTTATCGACTGCGGTACCGGGCGCGTCGGCGTGAGCTATGCGGAAGGATTCACTGAGAACGACCCCGCTTTTTTATCCATGGGAAGCGTGCGCCTGAGAGAGGCCACCCCGTCGGGCAGCCAGGAGATTTTGGTGCTCGCCACCAGCCGGGTAAATCGCACGCTCGTCAAGCAGGCGATCGAGGAGATTGCCGGCTACCGCGCGAACTGCCCCAAGAACCCCATGCAGATCATCGCGCTCAACGATTTCAGGGATTTTTTTGCGACGGGGATTTTTCTCTTCGACGATTTAGAGCACCCGGAACTGATCGCCCCGTGGATATTAGACGCAGTAAGGTACTACCCGCATCTCAAATTCACCTGGATAGGGAAAAGCGACCCCACGCTCACGCTCCCTCCGGGCAGTCAAACGCTCAAGCTTCCCCGGCCGGACAAGATTATCGAGTTCAAGGCTGCTCTCGCGGAATTACTTCCCAAACCAATTCCCATCTTCGGGCGGGTGCTTCCGTTTCAGCGGAAGTAAAACCGTCGCACTCCCTACAAACTCTTCCCTTTGCCGGGCGGCAGGGTCAGCTTTACTGGAACCGATTTTTTTACCTTGCCTCGCATGTAATGGACGACGACGGTCTCCCCGTTTTTCTTTTCCGCCACGGCGTCGAGTATCTCGGGATAGGTCGAAATAGGAGTGTCGTCTATCTGAAAGATGACGTCGCCACCGTAGGGTAGGACTCTGAAACCCAGAGCCACCTCTTTATTCGCTGCCTTGAGGCCGGCCCGCATTGCCGGACTGTTCCGATAGATGCCGGTCACCATCACGCCGCGCTCGAGCGGAATCCCCAGGGCGTTGAAAAGACCGTCACTCATCGCGAGCCCTTCCACCCCGAGCCAGGGCCTTAAAACTTCGCCGAACTGAATCAGCTCATTCACTATCTTCTTCACCGTCTTTACGGGAATGGCGAAACCGATACCTTCGCTCCCGCCGCTCGTCGTGAAAATCTGAGCGTTGATGCCAATAAGACTCCCCGAGCTGTCGATGAGGGGGCCGCCAGAATTGCCTGGGTTGATGGCGGCATCGGTCTGGATGATGTCCTTAATCGTGCGATTGTTCGTGCCGCGAATATCCCTTCCCAAAGAGCTGACGATTCCGACGCTGAGCGACCCCCCCAATCCGAAAGGGTTTCCGATGGCCAGCACCTTTTGCCCGACGGAGAGCGCGGCAACGGAATAATCCAGTGCGGACAATTTCTTTTCTCCGGGCCGGATGCGCAGTACCGCCAGGTCCGAGTCGGGATCGGTGCCGATGAATTCAGCCGAAAAGGTGCTTTTGTCGTGTAACGTAACCTCGACCTGATTCGCACCGCCCACTACATGATCATTGGTGACGATGTATCCGTCGGGCCGGATGATTGCCCCCGACCCCACCCCTTTTTGCGGATACACCTCGAAAAAGAAGTTCTGCGTCAGTTTGACCGTGGTGATGTTGACTACGGCCGGATTGCACCGCTGGTAAATCTCGATATTATTTTTTTCATCGGGAGACAAGGCGAGACTCACGCCGCACAGCAAAGGCAGAACCAATAGATAACCGCGAAGATAGCTATGCGATTGTTTCATATTGGCCGTTTCATATTGCTACGGGATCGTTTCATAAAGCGCGTCGATTCGAGCCGCCAGGATAAAATCATTAGCACTCACGCCTCCCACGGTGTGGGTCCATAACGAAAAGGTAACCTTATTATAATGGATAAAAATATCCGGATGGTGCTGTTCGCTTTCGGCCAAACGGGCAACGCCATTCACGAACTCCATCGCGGAAAGAAAATTTTTAAAGACAATTTTGCGCTCGATCACCTTGTCGCGAAGATTCCAGTTCGGCACGGACTTCAACGACCGGGTAACGCTTTCTGAGTTCAGCGGACCCTGTGTGGGTGGAATTTCCTGGCAGTGCAGCGTCAATAAAGTCACTTTGTCCACCGGCGAATCCTATCTGAACTCCACTTTCGTTGACAAGGTTTTGTGCCCGACGCTAATCTTAAATCTAACTGAAGTGTCGCTGACTTCCAGCCCTTTCTCAGCGGTATTTTAATGACTTCCAGGAGCTCTAGCATGGCCAATTCAACACAGGGTGAAAAAATCTCATTTTCTCCGTCGAACAAGATTCAGGTTCCACCGTTTCCCATCATTCCCTTCATCGAAGGTGACGGTACCGGCCCCGATATTTGGGCTGCCTCGCAACGCGTCTTCGATGCTGCCGTAAAACATACATTTGACGGCAAGCGCGGAATTGTTTGGAAAGAGGTACTGGCCGGCGAAAAGGCCGGAAAGATTAAAAACGATTGGTTGCCTCAGGAAACGCTCGATATCATCAAAGATCACAGCGTTGCGATCAAGGGACCGCTGGCGACCCCGGTGGGCGGGGGCCACCGTTCGCTCAATGTTGCCCTGAGGCGTATGCTCGATCTTTACTGCTGCATTCGTCCGATTCGGTATTTCACGGGAGTTCCCAGTCCCATGAAGCGTCCGGAAAAGGTGAATATGATCGTGTTTCGTGAAAACACGGAGGATGTTTATTCGGGAATCGAATGGAAGAGTGGTTCCGACGATGCGAAAAAGGTGATCGATTTTCTCAATTCCCAGATGGGCTGTCGGATTAGAAACAGCTCGGGAATTGGGGTGAAGCCCATGAGCCCTGAGGGCTCCAAGCGGCTCGTCAAGATGGCCATTGAATACGCGATTCGTCATCGACGACCCAGCGTTACGCTGGTGCACAAGGGTAACATCATGAAGTTCACCGAGGGGGCGTTCCGCAACTGGGGCTATGCGCTGGCCGAGCGCGAGTTCGGCGACAGGGTGTACACCTGGGATCAGTGGGAGCGCGCGAAGGCCAACAAGGGCGAGGCGGCGGCCAACGCCGAGCAGAAGGCCGAGCTGGCGGCGGGCAAGCTAGTGGTGAAGGACGCCATCGCCGACATCGCGCTCCAGCAGGTGCTGACGCGGCCGGACGAGTTCGACGTGATCGCGACGCTGAACCTGAACGGCGACTATCTGTCGGATGCCCTGGCGGCGCAGATCGGCGGCATCGGCATCGCGCCGGGCGGCAACATCAACTACGTCACCGGCCACGCCCTGTTCGAGGCGACGCACGGCACCGCGCCGAAATACGCGAACCTCGACAAGGTGAACCCCGGCTCGGTGGTGCTCTCCGGCGAGATGATGTTCCGCTTTCTCGGCTGGTCTGAAGTGGCGGACCGGATCCTCAAAGGCTTGAAAGGCG